>CATLTV010000208.1 GCA_950059285.1 uncultured Pseudomonadota bacterium
CGCCCCCTCCTCTCTTTTGTCATGATCTGGCAAATCTTTTTTTGATCTCTCCTGTAAACATGCTAGGCTTGCGTGGTAAGTCGAGGTTTTTCAACAGCATGACGCTGCTTCCCTCGCTTGCATTCGTGGTTTCAGGGCTTATCTACTCTGTAAGGATGCACCTCTGATAAGCTAATTGTGCTGCCTTTTGAAAAGGTGTAAATGACAAGGATGTCAAGGAGTTATTCATCATGCCTGTACGCAAGATGTATTCAGTTAAAGTATGGATCTTTGCCATGATCGCGCTGATCGCTGGTCCATTAACTCAAGCATCAGCACAACCTCCCATGCTGCGCGGCATCGATGTCGCCACGGTCCTCACCATGCGTGATCAGGTCCGTGCCGTTGCTGTGGCCAAACAACATCAAAACAAAGAGATCTCTGCATTCTCCGAGCTCAAGACCATTGTCATTGATCCTGGTCATGGTGGAGACAATCAGGGCGCCATCGGCACTGCTCATGTGCATGAGAAGTTTCTCACGCTCGATCTTGCGTTCGCTTTGCGCGACCAGATCCAGGAAAAATACCCCACCGCTCGCGTGATTTTGACCCGCTACTGGGACAAATCCATGAGCCTCTCCGATCGTATCGCGCTCGCCAATGAAGAGGGCGCAGATCTGTTCCTCTCCTTGCACTACAACGCAGCAGTGCACCAAAAAGCGATCGGTGTTGAGACGTATTTCCTCTCTACAGAGCAGGCGATCCCCGATGCAGAACCCGCCAAGAGCGAGCCGATTGCAAGCGCCCAGCTCAACACCACAGGGCTTCCTGATGGTGTGGACAAGGCAATGCAGGAAGCTGCCAAGCCACAAGGCACCTTTAACGACGATATGCTCACGCTTCAACGAGACCTCGCGCGTGCAACACAGCACGAGCGCAGCGGTTTGCTCGCTGAAATCGTGCAAAAAAGACTCGTCAACAAGACCAGGAGCCTGAACCGTGGCGTGAAACAAGCCAACTTCGGTGTACTTCGTGGCGCGTTGATGCCCGCCATCGTCGTGGAGTCAGGCTTTGTGACTCACCCCAAAGAGGGAAGACAGGTCGTCAAAGAAGACCACCGCCAACGTGTGGTCGATGCGCTCATCCTCGCGATTGAAGACTTTGATGACAAGCTCGCTGAGCAAAACGCTCGCTAAGACGCTTGTGTTTCTCATCAACCCAAGTACGCTGTGCCTCAAGAGTTGAGGCCACTACGGTTGCCTCCCTGATCTTTTTCAAGGTCAGGGATTTTAATATTTTGATATCTTAATATCATTAAATAAGGAATTCCTATGAGTCGTCCAGACGGAAGAAAAGATAACGAACTTCGCAAAATTACAGTGGAAACAAACTTCACAGAGAACCCTCTTGGCAGCGCGCTCATTCGCGCAGGTAAAACCATGGTTCTTTGTACTGCCAGCGTTGAGGAAGATGTCCCTCGTTGGATGAAGTACGGCGACGGCCCCGCACGCGGCTGGGTGACTGCCGAATACAACATGCTCCCCGCATCAACACACACACGAAGCCGTCGTGAGCGCAATCGTGTGGGTGGTCGTACCATGGAAATTCAACGCCTCATTGGTCGCAGCCTCCGTGCTGTGGTCGATCTGGAAGCTCTTGGCCAGCGTACAATTACGCTCGATTGCGAAGTGCTCCAGGCTGACGGCGGTACACGTACAGCAAGTATTACGGGTGGCTTCATCGCGCTTGCGCTCGCCTGTGACAAGTTGATTAAAGATGGCAAGCTCGACAAGATGCCCTTTGATCATACTGTGGCCGCAATTTCCTGTGGCGTTGTGGAAGGCACACCTGTGCTTGATCTTCCTTATGTGGAGGATTCCGCAGCAGAGGTCGATATGAACGTGATCATGACCAGCGACCTTAAATTGATCGAAGTTCAGGGTACAGGAGAGGAGTCTACCTTTACTCGCCAGGAACTGAACGCGTTGCTTGATCTTGCCGAGGCTGGCGTCAAGGAACTTGCTGATATTCAGCGTACAGCGCTTCGTGAAGCGGGCGTGAACGTGACGTTCTAAGCACTGAAAATGAAAGCAAAAGGGCCAAGATGATTTATCATCTTGGCCCTTTTGCTTTCATTTTCAGTGTCTTAGGCTTACTTCTTTACAGTGCCTACAAAGAGGTTCACTGCGCCAAAGGAGAGCGGTGTGACACGTACGCGCTCAAGACCAGCGGTCTCCATCAACGCCTTGAATTGCTCGGCGGAGGGGAAGGCTGCGATGGACTCTTGCAGGTAGCGGTACTCTTTTTTGCCTGACAATGCGCTGCCGATGCGAGGCACAACATGATGAATGTATGTGCGTGCGGCGATAGCCATGGGGCCTTTACGAGGCTCGCTCAGTTCAAGGATGACGACCTGTCGACCAGGTTTGGTGACGCGGGTCATTTCTTGAAGTCCCTTGAGTCGGTCAGGGAAGTTACGGATGCCAAAGGATACGATGGCGCCATCAAAGCTGTTGTCCTCAAAGTTGAGGGCCTGGCCATCTCCGATGTTCAGTGTGACACGACGCTCGTAGTCACCGCCCTTGAGCTTTTCATTACCCACGGCGACCATGTTTGCGCTCGGGTCAATGCCCTGCACGCTTGCCAGAGGGTGCACCTTGGCGATGGTCATGGCGAGGTCTCCTGTGCCTGTGGCGACATCAAGGATGTGATCACCTGGCTTGATCCTGAGAGACTTCACCGCGCGGCGCCTCCAGTACTGATCCTGGCCCATGGAGAGGATACGGTTAAGGAGATCGTAACGCTCGGCGATCTCGTCGAACATCTCTCCTGTGCCGCCGCTTACGGTCTGTTTTGCGCCGTCCAGATCTGCTTCTTCGTGGTGTGTTTTATTCATAAGTTTTTGTTATGAGTTATATATAAGGAAATGTTATGGTTTGGAGAAACCCCATTCTTTCGAGGTTCTTAGGAGTTCTTCCCTATTCAATTGTTGAGCGGCATCGCTGCATGCGGAGCCTGGATCGGGGTGTGTTTCGATGATGAGTCCGTGCGCTCCTGCGGCGAGTGCGGCGGCACCCATGGGACCGATAAGCTCCTTGCGACCTGTGGCATGTGAAGGGTCAGCGATGATAGGGAGCTTGTAGACGTGGCGGATCATCGCCACGACAGCAAGGTCAAACAGGAAGCGTGTGTTGCCATCAAAGCTACGCACACCACGCTCACACAATATGATGCTCTCGGCGCCATAATGGAGCAGATGTTCTGCTGCCTGTAACCACTCCGAGATGGTGGCGCTCAGGCCGCGCTTTAACAGGACAGGTTTTTTGGCTCGACCCACGGCGTGCAACAAGTCGAAGTTCTGCATGTTGCGTGCGCCAATCTGGAAAATATCCGAGTGTTCGGCGACGACGTCCACATGTCCTGGTGCCATGGCTTCTGTCACGGTCAACAAGCCATGCTTGTCGGCTGCGTCGCGCATCCACTTGAGACCTTCCACGCCAACACCCTGAAAACTATAGGGATTTGTTCTTGGTTTGAAGCAGCCTCCACGAAGGATCTTCGCGCCAGAGTCATACACCATCTGGGCTGCGATGTGGATTTGCTCCTCGCTCTCCACACTACAGGGGCCTGCCATCAGCAAGGGCTCTGCGCCATCACCGATGCGAACGCCCTTGATGTCGATCACGCTGGGGTGCTTGTCCATCAGGGGGTGTTTTGAGGGGTTACTTAGTACATCCTCAACGCCTTCTATCTCCAGAAGCCTCGCATTCGTCACTGCGTTGGACTGGGATTCTATCACAAGCATGGTTTGATCCTCTTTAACCGCGCCTGTGTATGGACTTGTCCATAGGCCAAGAGCGGTAAGCTCATGCTTGACCTGCTTGATGGGATAACCTGCTTTGATTTTTACGATCTTCAACTCTGACCTCTTGTCTCCAAAAGAGTTAGCTCCCCTCTTCAAGGAGCTGTGTGCGCACACGTGCGCGCTGCTTCTTACCCAGTGAACCGCGTGGGAGATCTTTCCAGATCAGGATCTCGCGCGGGACTTTAAACCCTGCAAGAACCTCTTTGCACGCAAGACTGAGATGATCAACTGGTATATGTTGGTGCTCTGGCTTTAAGACGACAACCGCCACAACACGCTCACCCCATTGTTCATCCGGCAGCCCTACCACGCACGCGTCGTAAACGCTATCCTGTTCACATAAAACTTGCTCGATCTCCGTGGGGTACACGTTCTCACCCCCCGTCACAATCAAGTCTCTGCGACGATCCCTCATCCTCACTTCTTTGTACTTTCCAATGCTCGCCCAGTCCCCTGTGGCAAACCACCTGTGGTCATCTTTGACATCCAGGATGCCCAGACGTTCATCAAGATAGCCTTCAAAGACTGTCTGGCCCCGCACGCGGAGTTCGGTGCCTTCCTCCGCATTCTCGCCCGATATCTCGGTAAAAAGCAAGGGTGGTCCAGCCGTCTGCGCCAAGATCCACCACATATCCGCCGAACGTGTCGCCAGTTGTGAGCTTCCCTCTGTCATGCCATAGGTTGATGCGACCTCAATACCATGCTCCTTGCTCTTCTCGATCAACGACTCTGGTACAGGTCCTCCGCCCACCAGGGCAAATCTAAATGATTTGTGCGCCTGATGATCCCCCATCTTTTCGAGCACTTGCCATAGCATCGCCGAGACAGCAGACACGATCGTGATCTCACCCTGTTCGATTAACGTTGCGGTTTGGGCTGCATCAAAGCGGTTGTGTACCACGGCGCAGGTGCCAAGTAACACGCAGCGGATCACAATGGAGAGTCCTCCAATGTGGCAGAGTGGGAGCGCAAGGAGCCAGCGATCGGTAGGGAGGTGGCCAAGGCGTATCGTGGAGCCAAGTGCACTGTGGTAGAGGTTTGACCACGTGAGCGCCGCCATCTTGGGTGCTCCAGTGGTGCCGCTTGTAAATAAGATCGCGGCGCGATCCTCCATCGCATAGGACTGCATTTGCGCATGACTGGCTGCTGTGAGGGCCTTCGACTCGTGTGTTGCCTGTGTCAGCGCCACGCACTGGTCATGGATAATATCCTCAACGTCGTGGAGGGGATGGTCCAGCACCACCAACTTTGGGCGAGCTCGTGAGATGCCTGCTTGTAGCTCAGTCAGTGTGTAACGTGGATGAAGTGGGACCATGCATACACCAAGTTGTACCAGCGCATGGATCAGGACAGCGAGTTCAAGGCTGTTGTACGCACAAAATGCCACGCGATCTTGTGGTTGTACACCCTGTGCGATGAGCCATGACACAAGTTTTGCCACGCGTGAATCAAGCTCCTCGTATGTGAGCTCGGCGCGAGCGATATGATCCTGTGTGATCTCTTCATATACAATCGCCGTGGCGGGTCCATGGGTTACACCTCGGCTTGAGAGCAGCGGTGGATGCGGAGCCTTCTGTGATGATGTCTGTGGAGGTTGTGCGTGTGTACGCTCAAGAGAAACTCCCAGGCCATGTTGAATGTCCAGAGAGAGTGTATCACCTTGAATTATAGATGGATCTTCCGTGAGATCTTTGGCGAGGAAGCTGGTGGTGGCAAGTCCACAAGGTCCGTGAATGTAAGTCTGGTAGGTTGCCTGGGCGAGCTGTGTGGTGGCGATGCGACCCACCACACCTTCGAGCATGGTGGTGAGGATGGTCTTGATGCCTGCCTGGTTGGCGCGCGCCATAAGCCTGATGCTCTCCAGCAAGCCGCCACACATCATGGGCTTGATGACGATGACCTGAGCGGCTTGAAGTTCGATGAGCGTCTGGAGGTCCTGCATGGTGTTGAGTGCTTCATCGGCAGCGATCAGGGTCAAGTGTGAGGTGTTGTGTGTGACCTCTGCGAGCATGTGGAGGTCGTCAGCAGGTACGGGTTGCTCGACCAGGGCAATGTTGTATTTGGCAAATGCCTTGATGTGTTCTGTGGCTTGTTGTGGGGTTTTCCAGGCACCATTGGCATCAAGTCTAATGTGTGCAGTGTCGCCGATTGCCTCGCGTACAGCACGAACCATGGCCAGTTCTTCATCGAGTGGTTTTGCGCCAACCTTGATTTTAAAGCATGAAAACCCCTGATCTTTCAATGACATGCTTTGGGCAAAGTTTTCGGGTGCTGGTTTGGAGCCAAGCGTGGCGTTGACCTGCACTGTGGCTTGTGCGGCGGGGAGATTTGCCCATGAGGTGAGGAGCGCATGAATGGGGCGCTTTGTGTGTTGTCCAAGCCAATCGAGCAGGGCACATTCTATGGCAAAGCGTGCTGATGGGGGGCAGGTGTCAAGTGGGGCGAGCGTGGAGAGGAGCGCGTCAACCTGGGCAACATCAGTGGGTGGTGTGTGTTGCTCAAGGGCCTTACAGAGGGCGTCGAGCGTGCGTCTGGTGTCTTCCAGTGATTCTGTAGAGAAGCCTGGCAGAGGGGCGGCCTCCCCGATTCCAGTGATTGAGTTGGCTTCAAGATGAACACAGAAGCCGTGGCGTTCAGTCCATGTACCTTTGGCAGTGGTGAACGGCTGTTGGAGGGGGAGGGCGTAGGGCGTGATGGTTGTGGAGAAGTTCATTACAGGATCAGTCCGATGCTCATAAGGAGGCATGTGGAGAGCAAGAGGATCGAGGTTTGGGCGAGGACCTGGTTGAGTTCAGCGCCTTCTTTTTGCCACACATTCTTGAGTGAAATCAGTGCGATAGGGAGTGAGCCAATTGCAAGCATGGGCCATGCAGTTCCTTTGCCAGTGAGAAAGAGGACCACGGGCACAGCGTAAGCGAGCAGGATCATTGAGAGGTAGAACAGGCGTGTCATGGGAGGGCCAAGGAGCACCGCCGTGGTGACTTTGCTGTGTTTTTTGTCGGTGTGTACATCGCGCAGGTTGTTCACGATGAGAATTGCAGTGCTGAGTGCGCCCACAGGGACGGCGTACCAGAATGCGATCGGGTCAAGGGAGTGTGTCTGGACATAGAATGTGCCGACTGTGGCGACGAGTCCAAAGAAGATGAACACGAACAGATCGCCGAGCGCGTTATAGGCAAGGGGGAAGGGGCCGCCAGTGTAAGCGAGTCCGCTGAGGATGGAGGCGATGCCCACGACAAGCAAGATCCAACTTGTGGAGTAGACGAGGAAGAGGCCACACAGGAATGCGAGCCCAAAGGCTGCGGCGCAAGCGATGGTGATCTGTTTTGGTGTGACGAGTCCTGCGCTTGTGACGCGCAGTGGTCCGAGGCGTTCTTCGGTGTCAGCGCCTTTTTGGAAGTCAAACAGATCGTTGGCGAAGTTGGTCCCGATCTGGATAAAGAAGGCGACGAGCAGGGCGGCCAGCGCCTGTGCGGGGGCAAACTTACCCATGGAGTGAGCCAGCGCGCTGCCCACGACGACAGGAACTGCGGCAGCGGTGAGCGTTTTGGGGCGTGTGGCGAGCAGCCAGATTTTGAGCGTGCTGGGTCGGAGCGCGTTTTCCTGGGAGATGTGTTCTCCGTGTGGGATGTCTTTGACGTCCATGAGTATCTTGGCCTTTGTCGGGGGTTGCGTCTTTCTTGTCTGTTAAATTGCTTTGTTTTACAACTGTTTAAGTGGTTTGGTTCAGAGAGAACCTCTGTTCGAGCTGTCCCGTGAGGTTTTCCCAGAGCAGGTGATGTTGTCTTACATTGTGCTCACGTTCAACCTTGATCTCGGTGACATGGACCTCATGACCACTGTGTGTCGACGCGATGGACTGGACGTGGTTTTGGAGCTCTTCAAGCGAGGATGTTGAGGTATAGTGCGCACCATAGGCAAGGCAGAGCGGTTCAATGTGAACGGAATGAGGGGTGATAAAGTGAGTCTCAAAGTGTTCATTTTGAGTTTTGGCGATGGGGAGATACGAGAAGATCCCGCCGCCTGCGTTATTGATCACGAGGATATGTAGTTTGACGGGTGTATCTGGTGATGGGCCGCGCAAGGCGGTGAGTAGGCTGCTAGCATCATGCAAGAAGGCGACATCGCCAATAAGGAGCGTACAGAGGCGTTGATTGGCCGCGCTGACACCTGCCGCAGCCGCGATCAGGCCGTCAATACCATTTGCGCCACGGTTGGCGTACACAACACGGGGTGATTGAGAGTGTTGAGAGAAGGTGTCCATATCGCGAATGGGCATGCTGCTTGCGACAAAAATATCATGTTCTTCAGGGAGATATGATGTGATTGTCTGTGCGATCTGCCCTTCCCAGATGGGGGTGTTTTCAAGCGCGTTTTGGAGTTGCTCAAGGGTGAGTGTGTGTGCGGTGCTCCACTGTTCTTGCCAGTTCGAAGTGGTGGGTTGAGGCGTTTCAGGGAGTGTTTCAAGGAGCTGTGCAATGAACCTTGATGGGTGCGCAGCGATGAGGTGCTGAGCAAGTTGGGGGTGATCCATGGCGAGCGCGAAGCTGTCGATGAGGATCTCGGTGGTGTCGGGGTGAGCTTCTCTCCAGAAGCGGTAGACCTTGGACGTGGGCTGAGCGCCAAAGCGCAGGATCAGGTCTGGCTTGAAGGTGTCAGATGCTCTGAGTGCAGAGCTGCGCAAGATCGCATCGTATGTGGAGATATTGTTGGCGTGTTCAAGACCAAACCTTGCGGTGCTGGTGGGATCGGCCATCAGGACAAAGTTTGTGGCCTCAATGAGCTTGCGGATAGGTTCAAGCAGGGTGTCGTGGGACGGTTCCATTGGGCCACACACGATGACACCTCGAGAGCTGTTTTTGATCATGTTGGCGATCAAATGCAGCGTATTTGCGTCGGTTTGTGTGTGTGGTAAGTGGTTTTGAATCCATGGTTTTTTGTCTGAACGCCCAGCGACAACCTCGGGGTGGTCTTGTGTGAGCGCCTTGAGGAGGGGGTCATGTGTTTCAAGAGGGGCGAGGGGTTCTTGGAATGGGACGTTGATATGAACGGGACCAGGTTGAGCGGTTGAACCAGGGAGGCCCTTGGCGCGGAGCATGACACGTTGAATGGTGTTGCGCATGCGTCGTACGGCCTGTGCGTTGAGGACAGGGGTTTCAAGGTGTGTTTTTGCGACGACGTGGCTTGAGAGGATGTCCTGCTGTGCGATGGTTTGCCCTGCGCCAGTGTCCATGAGTTCCACGGGACGATCGGCGCTCAGCGCGACGATGGGGTAACGTGCATGGAATGCTTCAATAAAGGCAGGGAGGTAGTGTGCGACCGCCGATCCCGACGTACACACGAGCGCGACAGGAGTGCCTGATGCCTTGGCTAGCCCGAGAGCAAAGAAGGCGGAGCTACGTTCATCAATATGGTTATGAACGTGGATGTCGGGGTGTGAGGCTGCCGCCAGAGTCAGTGGTGTTGAACGCGAGCCAGGGGAGATGCAGACATGTGTGACACCAGCCGCGACGAGTTCATCAATAATAGCGCGGCCCCAGAAGATGCTTGGGTTTGGATCGTGTTCAGGTGAGGTGGTCATGATCAGGGGGCGTCCTGTGTTGGAGGGATGATGGTGTGAATCAGCGCATTTGCCTTGTTGAGTGTCTCTTCAAGTTCAAGCTCGGCGGTGGAGTCAGGCATGATGCCAGCGCCCACAAAGAGGCGGACCTGTTTATCAGACATAAGTCCACAACGTAGTGATACATTAAGATCGGTGCTTTGTTGAGCGAGATCGATCCAGCCGACGACACCTGAATACCAGCCACGTTGGAGGAAGATGCCTTCTTCATATTCACGGAGGTAATCACGCGCCAGGAGGTGAGGCTGTCCACACACGGCAGGCGTGGGATGGAGCGTTTGCGCGAGCTGGCACAGTGAGGTTGTCGGTTTAGGTGTGCCTGTGATCTTTGTTCTCAAGTGCTTGACGTTCTTGAGTTTATCGACCTTTGTTTCGCCCTGCGTCAAGGTGGCAAATGGCGCGAGCTTGGCGAGTATAGAGTCGATAACGATCTGATGTTCTTGCTGGTCTTTCTCGCTTTTGAGGAAGTCTTCATCCGAGGTCGTGGGGGGCGCGGAGCCTGCCAGCGCATCGATGTAGAGCGCGTTATTGCGACAGGTCACAAGGCGTTCAGGAGATGCACCGATATGTCGTTGAGGGAGTGGCATATCGGCGGGAAATGGTGCTGGAGACGGAGGACGGATGAGGAATGTGGTGCAGGTGGGGTAGTTCTTCTGAAGGTTTTTGAGGATAGGCGCAGGGCGTTGTTTTTGCTCAAAGTTCAGGTGAATTTGTCGTGCATGCACGACCTTGTTGAGCGCATTTTCTGCCTTCAGGTGTTTGGCCGAGCGATCGATCAGTTCGCCCCATTGTTCACGCTGAGGCTCCACGAGTTCAACATGGTTGTGTTGGGGTGTTTCACGTGAAACATCGTGCGTAAGCGATCCGATGAGCCAGTCTTGCGCCTGATTCAGGAGGTTTTGGAGGTGTTGACGGTGATGAGCCAGTGAGAACTGTGGATCGAGATCATAGTTGACAGTGAGTGTGGCATCGTTGTGAAGCGATGCGCCGTGGACCATCAGCGTGGGAATCCAGAACTTTCCAGGACCGTAGTGTGTCCAGTAGAGGGGATCTTCAGGAGGATTCAGAGGATCAAAGGCGAGGCCGCCCACGACGCGGATGGCAGCAGCAGAGGTGGCATCGGAGCAGTCGTCGGTCCAGGCTGTGAGCTGTTGGCCAAGCGCATCAAAGCTCGTGCATTCAAGCTGGCGAGTGTGGCCAAACGCGACGAGATTGAGCGTGTCATGACACCAGAAGAATTCGGCCAACCGCGCGGCTCTGGCAAAGGAGGGCGGTGGGTCGTGGTAAAGCGTGCCATAAAGGGCCGCCGCATCATAGCTTTTATGGAGCTTGAATTGATGCGATAATAGTATGTTTTTGCTGAGCATTTCTGCTTTGTTAAAGGCAGATTCCAGGCGAGCTTCATCAAGTTCTAAAGAGGCAATCACGGTATTTTTTTTGGCTATGTTTTTTTGCAAGGTAAAGCAAAGAATAATGGGGCGATGAGAACATGTTCTCATCGCCCCATTATTCATACACGCGAAACCAGGGATTTCAAGCGCTCTCAAGAGGTTTATAGGCAACAGCTTTGATTTCAATCAGCAGGTTGGGGTGTGGAAGCTGGTGTACGGCAACTGTGGTGCGTGTGGGGCCTGTTTCGGCATGAAAAAACTCGTTGTAGACCGCGTTATAGCCCTTGAAGTCTTGCATATCGACGAGGAAGGTTGTGATGTCGATGACGTCCTCGATGCCAGCGCCTGCGAGCTTGAGGATCTTGTCGATATTCTTGATGACCGCACGTGTCTGGGTGGCGATATCTTTGGTGACCGTGCCGTCTGCCGAGATTTCCACACCTTCATGTGTGTTGTCTTCACGTCGAGAAGATGTGCCCGAGACATAGATGAAATCACCCACGCGTCGTGCGTGTGGATAGCTGCCAAGAGCTTGTGCGTGTCGATTGAGAATATAGGAGGTTGTCTTTGTGTGTTGTTGAGCTGGCCGGGATTATCTCTTTAAGATTTAGCGATCCTTGGATTCGTCAAGTTTGTCGCTGAGGTCTTGAGCCAAATGGCTACGACCTGTTGGTTTTGGACAAAGGTAGAACTAATCCGCCAGGAAGTTTGTGCCCTTTTGGCTCACCATTGTTCCCCTAAACCCGAATTTCCGCTTACCCCTGGTAGAAT
>CATLTV010000209.1 GCA_950059285.1 uncultured Pseudomonadota bacterium
TTCTTGGTTTTTGCTCCTTAAACTCCACGCCTTCTCCTTCGCTTTTCTTCCAACAGCTCCTTCTCCATCACGCTCTATTGTTGTTTTTACAGGTATCATTATGAAATTCACTCACCGCAACACACGCACATACAGTTCATGGAAAGTGTGGATTGGTCTTCTGGCCCTCCCATTCATTCTCGCCTCAACCTGTGAGGATGGCGCGCAGGAAGCCCCTGATGATGCCACTCCACAGGATATGCACACGCAGGAAGACATGAACGCCATGACCGATGGTGGTGTGCCCTCGGATGAGATGATGAGCGATATGTCCAAGATGCCAGAGGAGGAAGATATGGTCTCCTTGCCGCTGACCTACTACAAGGACATCAAGCCTCTGATGCACAGCAACTGCGAGACATGCCACAGACCTGGCGACATTGGCCCCTACCCGCTTGAAACCTACGAAAACGTCAAACAACATGCGCAGATGGCGCTTGGAAGCATGCGCTCAGGCAGCATGCCTCCGTGGTCGCCCGATCCAGAATGTCGTCATTACAAGGGAGAGCGCTTGATGTCCGCCGAGGATATCGCCACCTTTGCCGCATGGGTCGAACAGGGCATGGAAAAAGGCGAGGAGTCGGACTGGGTGTTGCCGGAACAGGAAGGAGGAGAGAGTATGATGCCCGATTTAATTGGGCGTCAAAATGGCGCGTACACGCCGACACCTCCACCAAGAACCGATGATTATCAATGCTATGTCATCGACCTTGAGTTTGATGAAGACACCTACGTCACGGGCACCACTGTTGTGCCTGGCAACCGCGAGCTTGTGCACCACGCAAACCTGTTTTTGGTCAACCCAACACATGCACCGCTGGTCAACGAGATTCAGGATCGCGATCCTGATCCTGGCTACGAGTGCTTTGGCAATGCAGGCATCAACCAGACCAACCTCGTGGGCGCGTGGGTGCCTGGCGCACAACCAATCTTCATGCCCGAAGATGCTGCGATCATTGTACAAAAAGGCTCCAAGCTCGTGCTCCAGGTCCACTATAATAGCCAGTACACCGACCCTGCCCCTGTGGAAAGTGAGGTACATCTCTTCACGCGTCCTACCCCACCGTCAAAACAGATCAGCGCGATGCCCATCGCCAACCTGACCTTTGAGGTGCCTGCGGGAGAAAAAGAGAGCGTCCACAAGATCAAGGTGCGCAACTCCACGGATAAACCGTGGAAGGTGATCGGCACAGGTCCGCACCTTCATCTCCTGGCAAGCGCGGTCAAGGTCGAGGTGATTCGACAGAACGACGAGGAGCCAAACGTCTGTCTTGTCGACATTCCTGACTGGGACTTCAACTGGCAGCAGGAGTACAGGTTCCGCGATGATGAATGGGTAGATGTCAACCCTCGTGACAGCATTGAATTGACCTGTGTGTTTGATAACTCTCCAGAGAACCAGCCTGTGATTGACGGCGAGCGCCAGCAACCACGTGCGATTGACTGGGGAGAGAAGTCTTCCGATGAGATGTGTCTGAACTTTCTGGTCGTCATGCAGGACTACGATCCTACCAAGGTCAATGGTCCGCTCTGCTCGGAGTTCAAGGAGTGTCGTCCTGACTGTGATGATCCAAATAGCGTGGGGTGTATCTTCAACTGCGCAGCGCAGGAGCAAACTTGTGGAGAGTGTCTCTTGTTTGGAGCACAGGATTGCGCGGGACGTTATTGCAGCCGTCAACTGGGGCCAGCGATCCCGTGCTTGTTGACCTGTGCACAGGGCGCACAAGGTGGTGGTGATATTGCGAGCTGCCTGGAAATGGAGTGTCCCGCAGAGTACGCAGAGCTTTCAGACTGTATGACACCTTATATCGAACAGGGCCTGTGTAATCAGTATGTAGAGGAGTGTAACGTAGAGTTTTAGCCAGGAAAACAGGGCTCGATAAAGATCTCAAAACAGGGAAAATCCAAGGTAGCATGAGCGCAATGTGTGTGATAGGTTCCGCAGGATTTTGGAGCAACTTCATGCTCTTATTAGCAGAGGTTGAAAGCGTTCAACCTCATTAAGAGGTCTTTTCGATCAAGGAGCGCAGCGAGCGCTGGCCTTCAGGCCATGTTGTGAGCTGCACTAGCTGGAGCCCCCACCCTATGTCTTGGTTCACGAAACGTCGTTCTGCACAACGCACCCGCACAACAACCATGCGTGAGCGCTTAATGCGCTACACCGCATGGTTTTTATTTTTCTTCTCCGCGAGCCTGATGGTCCTCGGTGCCGTGGTCAAACCCGAAGCCAACCTCGCCGCCCAGGAGCTTGACGCAGGTCAAGCATCCAAGGATATGGGTGTTGTCACTGCTGATGCAGGTACACCCGAGGTGAACGCTGGCACCGATCCTCTCAAGGATGAAGGCCCACCCGTCCAGCCTGGCGATCCCAAGCTTGGTGATCAGGACAAGGATCCCGACAAACAACCCGAGATCATTGATGAGGCTGATAGTAGTGGCGCAGATGCAAAGGTGGCTGAAGAGCAGCCCAAGGAGCAGATCTCACTCCAGCGCAAGAAGGTTGGTGAAGGAAAGAAGTCCAGCGTACTCAGTAAAGCGATCAGCTTTTTGGGGATCTTTGCCTTGTTGGGCGTGGCATTCTTGATGTCCAACAACCGCAAGAAGATCAACTGGAAGCTTGTGGCCATTGGTACAGGGATGCAGCTTCTCTTTGCTGTGTTCATTTTCTACGTGCCTTTTGGCAAGGACTTCTTCAGTGGCGCCACAGCCGTGGTCAAGAAACTGCTTGATTTCACAGGGGAAGGCTCGGCATTCATCTTCTCAAGTTATGTCACAAACCAGTGGGAACCAGCGCTGATCAACTTCACCTTCGCAGTGTTGCCCACGATCATCTTCTTTAGTTCTCTGATGACAATTCTTTATCACCTCGGCGTGATGCAGCGCATCGTGTATGTGTTTGCGCTGGTGATGCAGAAGGCGCTGAACACAAGTGGTGCAGAGAGCTTGAGTGCAGCAGCCAACATCTTCGTGGGACAGACCGAGGCACCGCTCGTGGTCAAGCCCTACGTCAATGAGATGACAAACTCCGAGCTCATGACCGTGATGACAGGTGGTTTTGCCACGGTCGCAGGTGGTGTGCTTGCCCTGTATGTGGGTATGCTCGAATCCACCTTCCCCGACATTGCAGGTCACCTGTTGGCAGCCAGTGTTATGAGTGCTCCCGCAGCGCTTGTGGTAGGCAAGATCATTTACCCCGAGACAGAAACACCCGTGACCTCGGGTCAGCTTGACATGACCTCCGAGTCTCCTGATGCCAACGTCATTGATGCAGCTAGCCGTGGCGCATCCGAAGGTTTGCAGCTTGCATTGAATGTGGGCGCGATGTTGCTTGCATTCATCGCGTTGATTGGATTGTTAAACTACGTCCTCAGCTTCCCAAGCTTGTTGCACAACAAGGGTCTGTTGGAAGAAATGATTGTGTACTTCACACAGAACAAGATGGCGATCCCAGAAGGATGTGGAGTGGGTGTCATGCAAAATGATATTCTCATGGCATCACTTGAAGGCGTGAAAGATGACAAGGTGTACAGCTGCGTGGAGACAATGCAAGGCACACTGACGGCTGCCAAGGCAGCAGGCGCAGAGGGTCTCTTGAACGCCTCCTTGTGGCCCATGATCACGTTCCAGAGCATCTTCAGCTACATCTTCTTCCCCTTTGCATTCATCATGGGTGTGCCTCTGGAAGACTGCATGCTCATTGGACGCTTGCTTGGTGAGAAGATGGTATTGAACGAGCTTGTAGCCTATTCAAGCTTGAAGCAAATGTTGATGGACCCCACCATTCAGCTTCAGGATCGTTCCGTGATCATCGCCACCTACGCCCTGTGTGGATTTGCTAACTTTGGCTCCATTGGTATTCAGCTTGGCGGTATTGGTGGTCTTGCTCCAGAGCGTCGCGGAGACCTCGCAAAGATTGCTGTGCGCGCCATGATTGGCGGTACACTCGCGGCATTCATGACAGGTACTGTCGCAGGTATTCTGGTTTAGCGCGTATTCTTTCATTACGCTCAAAAATACATCTTTAAAGAGAGAAGGGGCGAACATTTGGCCAGCCAAATGTTCGCCCCTTCTCTCTTTGTTTGAATAATAATCGTCATCGACGATAAAGAGTCTAAATGTTAAGGTAACTTATAACCTCCAGTGAGTGGCCCAATAAATACGTCAGGGTCGCTTTGGGAGTCAGATTTTTCGGCAGTTTAAGGCGCATCGACTTATGATGAAAAAACTCCAACCAGGAGAGCACCTTGAGGGGCGCTATCGGATCGAACGATTGATCGCATCTGGTGGTCAAGCGCACGTTTATAAAGGTGTCCACATTGGTCTGGAACGCCCTGTCGCAATCAAGCTCCTGCGCAATCACGGATCCCCCGATGTCAAGGCGCGCATGGTCAAGAGATTCGAGCAAGAAGCAAAGCTCATCTCAAAACTCAAAGATCCGCACACCATCACCCTCTACGACTTTGGACGCCTTGAAGACGGCGCACTCTTCATGGTCTTTGAATATGTCGATGGCATCAGCCTCAAGCAACTCATCAAACAGTTCAGCCCTATTGAACCTTCGCGTGTGGCCAAGATCCTTCGTCAAACTTTGTCAAGCCTACACGAAGCGCACACCATGGGCGTCCTTCACCGCGACCTGAAACCTGCCAACATCATGGTCTATGACCATGTGGGCAGAAAGGATCAGGTCAAACTCCTCGACTTTGGTATCGCCAAAATTCTCAGCGGAGACTCAAGCCTTGAAGCGCTTGAAGGACTGACAGGAAACAACCTCGTGGGCACACCGCGTTACATCGCCCCCGAGGTCTATCAATCAAGCAATTTACTTGGACCACAGTCCGATATCTACAGCCTTGGCCTTGTGGCCTATGAGTTGCTGCTTGGTGAACCTGCGATCAAAGGGAACTCTGCGATCGATGTCTTTCGTCAGCAATTTAATACGCATAGCATCAAGCTACCCGCATCTCTGGACATCCCGGAGGGCTTGCGCAAGGTGCTCAACACCATGCTTGAGCGCGACATGCCCAGACGCTACCAGCGTTGCGAACAGGTACTGTGGGATTTGAGGAGCTGGCAAAAGAACACGCTTGTCAATCAACTCCAGCCAGACATCGACGACTCGCTTGATTTCGATCCGCAAGATCTCGACATCCCCGACCCTTACGATGACGTCGCGCCCACACAAAATGTCTCCAGCGATATCCTCAGCTCCATCCCTGGACTCGCTGCCATTGACTCCGCGAGCATACAGGCAGACACCATCTCTGATATTGGCGATTCAGGAGAGTTTCTAAGGCAAAGCCATCCCAGACACAGGCACACGCCATCACACGGAATCTCTGCGGCTTACCCTCCTCATGAGGATCCTGTGGACATGACCACCGATGACATGGATGCGGACTTGCCCACACAAGTGTCTTCGCTTATTTATGAAGCTGTTCCCCAGAACGCTCCGCCACGAATGCAGCAAGAACGAGACTCCAGAACCGATGTCATCCCTGGCATCATCCCTGCCGAACTCTTTGCCCAGTCACTCCAGGTGCCAGACTTTACAGGCGAGTTCACTGGAGAATATGGTGAAGGCTCGCTGCATGAGGAGACCGAGTTCACGGCTGAAATACATCTCTCCGAGCAGCTGCAACGAGACATTGAACGCGCCAGACAGTTACGACAACAACAAGAGCAACCCAGGCCCCCAAAAAAAGACCTTGATAACGATGTGACAGAAGCCATCCGCAAACCAAGGTTACGAGGCCGCTACGAAACACAACCCCCAATCAAACGCCCTTACAAACACAACAATGACTGAATCACACACATTCATGCCAGGCCAGATCATTCATGATCGCTATCGCATTGATGCTGTGTTGGCTACGGGTGGGCAAGGGCACGTTTATCGCGCACAGCAACTTGAGCTTGGACGCGAAGTCGCGATCAAGCTCCTACGCAATCATGGCTCTCCCGAGGTCAAGGCGCGCATGGTCAAGAGATTTGAGCAAGAAGCAAAGCTCCTCTCTAACCTCAAGGACCCACACACCATCACCCTCTACGACTTTGGCCGACTTGAAGATGGCGCGCTCTTTATGGTCTTTGAGTATGTCGATGGCATCAGCCTCAAAGATCTCATCGCCAATGAGGGAAAGATCGAACCCTATCGTGTGGCCAAAATCCTTCGTCAAACCTTGTCAAGCCTGCACGAAGCGCACACCATGGGCGTGCTTCACCGCGATCTGAAACCTGCCAACATCATGGTCTATGAACATGCAGGTAGAAGAGATCAGGTCAAACTCCTCGACTTTGGTATCGCCAAAATTCTTCGTGAAGAAGCGGGAACCACATCCAACAAGGGATTAACAGGCGAACGTATCATCGGCACACCGCGCTACATTGCGCCAGAGCTACTCCTCAAAGAAGAGCCCGGCCCAAGCAGTGACCTGTATAGCCTCGGCCTCATCGGTTACGAACTCCTCGTGGGGCGCCCTGCCATCACGGCGCGCAACCATCTGGAAATCATCGCGCAGCAGATCGACCCAAACGACTTCAAACTCCCAAGAAACGTCAACATTCCCGACGACTTACGCGCCATCATCAACACGCTCCTTAAAAAGAAAAGTGATGAACGATATCAAGAGGTTATCCAGGTCTCACTGGCGCTAAAACGCTGGATGAACCGCAGCCTCCCCGACGCGGATAGCGAAGTATTTGATGCCGATATCACACCAGGCGATCACATCGAGGCGATGAACGCCTACCGTAAACGCACCGAAAGCAAACAAAAACTGCGCGTGGTCCTCCCCGAGAAAAACACACAGGATCTCACACCTCGCTCGGCGTTCTCACAAAACATTGTCTTTGAAGGAAAACCTGGCATTAAAGCTGTGGATGGACTGCTGCAAAAGTCGCTCAAAACAAACCCGAGCTCACCTCCATCCTCGGCATTAAGTGGAAGCTCTGCCACAGTCACACAGGCTCATCACAAGATCGTCAAACCCGCCACGCGCGCGCTTTATGTCGCGCCACAATCCCCACCCACCGCCGCCCTTGAGCCCGTCATCGATCATAATCAGCGCGCTCGCCCACAACACTCCCAACACAAGATGGCGATCGCTGCCATCGTCACACTGGTTGTGTTGATCCTCATTGTCATCATCATTCTGGCTGTCTTTATCTTCGCCATCTGACCTTGTGTAAGTGCATTGTGCTTTGATGTGAGACAGGTTAAGGTACGACGTTTGCTTTTGCGCATGCGCCTTGGACTCCAAGCCATGGCGCGCTTATGCGTCCACTGAACAAGATTAATTGATTGAGGACTGAATGGAAAAACAACTTGGTTATGATGAGGTTTTAGAGACAACACAATGGCTCCAGGAGCGTATTGAAGGCCCTGTCGAAATGGGCCTTATTCTTGGTAGCGGTCTTGGTGCCCTCGCAAACGATTTTGAAGAATCACAAGCCTTTGATTACAAAGACATCCCCCACTTCCCTGTAAGCACCGTGGAAGGACACGCAGGACGTCTTGTCTTTGGAACATGTCAAGGACGCAAGGTCGTCGCCATGCAAGGGCGCTTTCACTTCTATGAAGGCTGGACACTCGACAAGGTGACCTTCCCCGTACGCATCTTCAAGTTGCTTGGTTGCTCCTACATGATCGTCACCAACTCATCAGGGGGCATTAACATCGACTGGACACCTGGCGATCTGATGCTCATCAAGGATCATATCAACCTCACAGGCGCAAACCCTCTTGTCGGCCACAACGATGACCGCTTTGGACCACGCTTCCCTGATATGAGCGATGCCTACCGCATCAACCTTCGTCGCCATGCCATGCGCACAGCACGTAAGCTGAACATCCGATTGCGCACAGGCGTGTATGCTGGCGTACTTGGACCAAGCTACGAAACACCCCATGAAATCAAGATGATGCGCCGTATGGGTGCAGACGCCGTGGGCATGTCCACCGTCCCCGAGGTCATCGTTGCCAACCACATGGGAATCAATGTCCTTGGCATCAGCTGCATTACCAACATGGCAGCAGGCGTCTCGGCACAACCCCTGACCCATGATGAGGTCACCGAGAACGCAGAGAAAGCACGTGAAAGCTTCACAAGCTTGCTCCATGAAATCATCAAAACACTCCCCGAAGAGTAATCGTTCACACTGCACTCTCACTTATGCACAAAGGTTCCGATATGAACGCCCAGATGAAGAAGCAATCACCACGTTATGGTGTAAACCCAGGTCCACTCCTCGCTGCTTCTCTTATCTGGGCGGCTCTATTTCCTGCATGCAACACAGCATCACAGGAACCAACCCCCGCAGAACCGCTGGCACAGCGAGACTATGCTCCTGATGATGTGCACGAGCACGGATTTGCTCGCTACGAGCTCTTACCAACGCTCACACAAGACGCACCCATATTCCAACAAAATCAATCCTTTACCATCACACCAGAGCAGCCCGTAGCTCAGGTCGGCTTGATGCTAACCTCATCCAGCGCTGATGTAACACAACCGTTGCGCTGGCGAGCACGTGGCCTTGATGGCTTGTGGACAGACTGGTTTACCGCAGAGATCACTTGGCAGGAAGATACCCTGATGGTAGGTCGTATCTTGCTCGCGGCTCCTGCTCAAGAGATTGAAATCGAGGCAGTCCAACCTCTTGAACATGCACAGATCGAGCTCTTTGATACGCTCCGCGCACGTCAACACACACTGACACGTGATCTGCCATTTGCCTCGGAGCCCTCCTCTTCTTCTCCTCTTCTGACAAACACACAGGCGCTCGCACCTGCTGACCTCGTCACCCCTCGCGCCGACTGGGGCGCGCGCAATCCCGAGAAAATATGCGGCGATGTGGTCACGCCTTATCGTGTCAGCGTACACCACACAGCACAACCTGATAGCGATGGCGGCGATCCTGCCGCGCGTATGCGACAGATGCAGGCCTACCATATCGACAGCAACGGCTGGTGTGATATCGGCTACCACTTTGTTGTCAGTCAATCTGGGCAAATCTATCAGGGTCGCTCCGATGAACGTCGCCCTGGCGCTCACGTAGGCGGACAAAACGCAGGTAACATCGGCGTATCATTCATCGGTGACTACCAGAGCAATCAACCTCAACAAACACAGCTCAACGCAGGTAAAAAGATCCTCGACTGGATCCGAACAGAGTACAACATCGCCTGGGATCGCGACCACGTCAAAGGACACCGTGAATGGCCTGGCCAGAACACCAACTGTCCTGGAGATAACCTCCTGAATCGCCTCTCCGACCTGATGGCAGGAGGTGGCACACCCACCGATCCTGGCTCAGATGCACCTGTCGAAGTCGAAGCCAACTTGCTCATGAGCGATACGCTTCAGGACATGCTGACACAGGGATCCTCACGAGCACTCCTTGATGCTCTACCTGGCACCACATTCCAGGCAGAGCTTGTGATCACCAACAACTCCTCTGAACCCATTCGCAACGTCATGTTGGGCTACTCCATTGAGGAGCCATTCATTCAATCTTCATCCTATGTCATTCAAAGCGATGCCCCCCTCAAAGACCGCACCACATGGATGACAAACGATGCTGATGCAGCAGAAGAAAACCCTGCCAAGGATGCTTTTGGTGCCTCTGGAGAGCTTGTCATGTACGCCTTTGCTGCGGGAGAAACCAAGCGTGTTCTGGTTGATCTTGAAGCACATCAGTACAGCCTTGGCTCCACGGATCATCCTGATATCCGCACATGGGTCAAGCACATCGATGACCTCTATGAAGGACAGGATGAATGGGATCAAACACCTGCATTGAACAACACAGGCTCCTCCGATCTCTTACAAGCAGCCTCTGAAATCGACATCCCTTCCCCTCAACAATGGCTCTTTGATGCAGGTGAAGCTGAACAGGCAGAAGGATGGCAAGACTGCTCCAGCATCATCAAACCACTCAATGTAGACACGGAGCTATCTGCGCTCTTGCTCCCCCTCTCTGAAGGTTGCATCACAGCCCCATCCTGGACCGCCATTGATGCCTCGACCTTCGATACATTCATCTTGCGAGCAGCCAAAAACGACGCTGCAACCACGCTCAAAATCACCTGGAGCGCCAATCAAGATCTTTCAAGTAGTTCAACAATTTATGTCGACATCTCATCGCTGGCTTCCGAAAAAGATATCGTCATCCCCATGTCAGAACAACCCACATGGACAGGCACAATCAAGGCCCTCAAAATCGAGGCGTTGACCAAGGAATCAACCCCCTCAGACATGCTCGCCATTGACTCGATCTTCTTCCAGGAAGGTCAAGGCCGTACCACATCCTCAAACATTGAGATCTACATTGATGCCCCCTATGTCGTCGTCAAAAAAGATCCGCCCCCATTCTATATCCCCAACACCAATGGCGATCCTGGTACAGAAGAACCTGATCACGAACAAAACCCCTCAAACCCATCCAATGATCCCTCCACACCCATGCTCGACGATGAAGGCGAAGGGGTCACTGTCAACGATGGCTGCTCTGTGAGCTCGCCTCAATCCAACCCATCCTCCCCAGCAAGCGCCCTGCTCCTGCTGCTTGGTGGCCTCTTCTTTGGCCGCCGCCTACGCTCAAAAAGGAAAGATACATGAAGGTCGCTACATGGAATGTAAACTCCATACGCGCGCGTCTTAACAACCTCTATGCATGGCTCAAAACACATCAACCTGATGTGGTCTGCATTCAGGAATCCAAGTGTGTTGACCAGCTCTTTCCCTGGAAGGAGCTGCGTCTGCTCAATTATCACTCGGTCTACTTTGGACAGCCAAAATACAATGGCGTGGCCATCCTTTCAAAGCACCCCATCTCCTCGGTTTACAAGGGATTTACCAACCTTGGGCCACATGAAGATGAACAAGCTCGCCTGATCTCAGCAAAGGTTCTGGACACACGCATTATCAGCGCCTACGTCCCCAACGGTCACGCCGTGGGTTCAGATAAGTTTGCCTACAAACTCAAGTGGCTCAAGCGGTTACGTGAGGAATACCTCGATACGCTCCACTCCCCTGAAGAACGACTCCTGCTTTGTGGTGATTTTAACGTCGCCCCCGAAGATGAAGACGTCTGGGACAGTGATGTCTGGCACAACTCCATTATCACACATCATTCGGTCCGAAACGCGCTCACACACGTGCTTGACTTCGGACTACAGGACACCTTTCGACACCTCTACCCCGAACGCACACAACGCTACTCATGGTGGGATTACAGTCGCTCGGGATTCTCCTCAAACAAGGGCGTACGGATCGACTTTATCTTCGCCACACAACCTCTGATTGATTCATGTCAAGACGTTGTGATTGACACCGAAGAACGCGCACAAACAAAGCCTTCAGACCATGCGCCGATCATCGCTACATTTGAATAATTTGAATAATTTGAAATATAATTAACTTTTCAAGTAACTCTAGTCTGCTATTACAAAACGCACACAAAGTAAACAAGCAGTGAAACCAACCGAATGGGAAGTTTGATTTTTCGATTCAGATTACAAAAAAAAATGTAATCTCCACATCTTTTTGTAAAGAACGGAGTTCAATTTGCATATTTGC
>CATLTV010000210.1 GCA_950059285.1 uncultured Pseudomonadota bacterium
TTTTTGCTCCTTAAACTCCACGCCTTCTTCTTCGCTTTTCTTCGACCAGCTCCTTCTCCATCACGCTCTAGAGCGAGCACAGGACAAAAGACAAGGAGCGCACGGTAAATACCGTGCGCTCCTTGTCTTTTGTCCTGTGCTCACCAAGAACATAAAAACTTATGGCACGCTCCAGGTCGCGTCAAAATAGGCGAGC
Source organism: uncultured Pseudomonadota bacterium (assembly GCA_950059285.1). Lineage (GTDB taxonomy): Bacteria > Myxococcota_A > Bradymonadia > Bradymonadales > Bradymonadaceae > CATLTV01. The sequence continues at coordinate 197 of CATLTV010000210.1, forward strand.
GTGAGACGCTCAAACGAAGGCCAGATCACACCATAATGTGCTTCAACTTTGCCAGGCTCACGCAAGTAATAAATGATGAACCCAAGCGCACCATCACCACGACGCTCCACAAAGCTGTGGACCTCGTACCATCCTGGCTGACCGCACTCTTCCGAGCAGTCCACAATCTCAAAGGGATAAACCGTATAATCTTCACCCTGAAATGTCATCAGACCAGGCGAACCGTCCTGATGTAACTGAAGTTGTGTGCCATCAACCTCATAACCCACGGGCACCTCAGGGGGTTCAAACGCCACCTCGGGTAATGTCACCTCTATGGGAGTGCTCACCGTCTCAAGCATGCAGCTTCCCTGAAGCGGTTGATTACGCATATCTGTCAGATTGCTCTCGTGATAAATCCAGGTAAGCGTATCGTCCTCACAATAAAACCATACAGCATGAATGGATGAACTCGAGACGAGCAACGCCTGATACAAGGTCAGGGAGAACCCAGACCATTCCTGTTGCTCGTAAACAAACCCCTGTAGCACCTCGCCATCAATGGTGACCTGCGCCACATTACGTGTCACGGTCACATCCGAGACAGCACCTGAGCTACTAACCCCCTGAATTGAAATATGAAATGGCAGCGTATACGAGAGCGTGGCTGATGGCGCATCAAGTACCCCGTCGTCAAGAAACATGTCCATAGCGCCATCCCCTGCATCCGCTCCCATATCCACAGGCTCAATGACAACAGGCATATCTTCGGGGAGATCAGGCGCAGTGTCCATCCACGTAGGAAGATCCACAGGATCTTGTTCAGACATGTCAGGAGACATATCCTGAACAGGAGCCATATCACGCACAGATGACATATCATCCTGTGGAGATACAGCGTCCTCCTGACAGGAGACCAACACACACAATGATATACAGGTAAAACACAGGCACTTCATAAAAGTCATACAGATTCCAGAGCATCCAATTCCAGGTAAAAACGAGACCCCTCCCCTCGCGCAGAGTCTACACCTACCTTGCCATGCAATAGAATCGCAAATTGCCGAACCAAAGCGAGGCCAATACCTGTGCCACCAAACTCCCGTATCGTGGACTCATCAGCCTGTGAGAATTCATCCCAGATATGTTCGAGGTGATCCTCTGCGATACCAATGCCCGAATCCTCTACCTCAAAACGAATCCAGGTCTTCCCCACATTCTCTACCGTGGAGATGCGAAAGGATACCTTACCATGACTTGTAAACTTGGCTGCGTTAGAGAGGAAGTTCAACAGGATCTGCTTGACCTTGTAATAGTCCGTACAAATCGAAGCGTTGTTCAGGTGCTCATCACACTGCAAGATAAACTCATTCTGATTTTTCTCCATCAAGGTCAGTACACCTGACTGCAACTCCTTGATGAGGTCACTCAGGAGAAACTCTTCTTCATGAATATCCACATGGCCCGTCTCGATCCTCGACAGGTCAAGAATACCTGAAATCATTCCGAGCAAGTGCTGACTTGCGTCCACAATAGTCGCGAGATCCTTGGCCGCGGCCTCATCCAATCCCACATCTGCATAATCTTCCTGAAGCAGCTCGGAGTACCCAATGATAATATTCAGAGGAGTACGTAACTCATGCGACATGCGCGCCAGAAAACGTGTCTTTGCATCGCTTGCCTCCACCGCCTGCGTGTACGCCACCTTGAGTTCTCGCTCTTGCTCCTTCATCACTCCCAACGACCAGCGTCGGAACACCTCGCCGACAGCAAACAGCAAAAAAACAGCGATCATGAAGACAATCATCGTGATTGTCAGGTGCTGAGGGTCATAACTTGCTTTGATCGGTTGGGGATACACAAACCCAAATGAGGGGGCTGCACTCAACCCAATAAACGAGAACATCGCCACAAAAAACCAGGCAATACCTGCTCTCATATTCCCAAACGCCAGCGCCACAACGGGCAACACCGCTAACCATCGTGTCGCCACAGCTTGTGGGCCGCCCAACTTGACAATTGAAATCACTGTCCCCAGTACAAGCGCGAAATTTATAAGATGGACAGCGACAAGTGGCCTGTTCAAGCGATTGACTAGCGCAAATCCAGTGAACGAGATCGCAGCGCAAAGACACAAAATCCCTGCACTAAACCAGGACTCCGACTGTACATGACCATACGCAATCAGCAGCGTAAAAATACTAATCATCACACCAGAGAGGGCCAGCAACTTTGCACGAGCAAGCTCAACCCTTGGCATACTCGCCCTCAAACGAGCATTCACCACACGATCCAGCCATGTCGAATCCAGGATCGTGATGAGCCAGGAGGGCAACGCCTCGTCAAACGTATCACCCAACGAAGCGTCTTCTTGTCGTGTCGATGTGTTCTGTTCTTCTTCGTTCATATACCCGTATCTTTATAACAAGAAATGACCCGCCTCTCTCTCTTGTGTTTTTGAACCCAACTCTTTTACAACAAATTTCATCGTATACTACGAGCACTCAACTTCTCCAGAAGGATTTCTCGACACCTTGAGATATTTCTCAATCTTTCCATCGGATACATTCAGAGAACAAAACATTACGACGCGGGTTCGCTCCTTCGCTTTCGTCTTAATTTCATTGCATGCCTCACACCTTCCATCGTGTAAAGCAACAAACCGCCCCAGATCAAGACAAAGCCAATCAACTTATCGACACCAAAGGGCTCGTGATAGAGAAATACTCCTAACAAAAACTGAATTGTCGGAGCAAGGTATTGAATCACCCCCACCGTCGTTAATGTCAGACGCTTCACCGCGCCCGCAAACAAAAGCAATGGCACAGCAGTCGCCACCCCTGTAATAGCAAACATACACTTGAGCCACAGGTCTGCATCAGACCACGCGCCTACACCCTCCATCTCTACATACATAAGATAGCCCAACGCAGGTACGCTCAACAACGCAGTCTCAAGGCTCAATCCCTCAAGCGCAGGTAATGTCGCCTTCTTCTTGAGCAAACCATAAAGCGCAAAAGTCACTGCCAACGTCAACGCAATCCATGGCGGCTGCCCATAGTTAAGCGTCAAATAAACCACGCCACATGCGGCCAAACCAATCGCTGCCCACTGCGCCTTGCGCGCCTTCTCCCCCAACAAAAACGCACCAAAAAGCACGTTGATCAATGGATTAATAAAATATCCAAGCGCCGTCTCCACCACAAAACCATGGTTAACCGACCATATATATAACCCCCAATTGATCGCAATAAATATCGCGGCACCCAGATAAATCGCGATAAGCACTGGCTTTTTCTTAACCTCCTTGATCCACGACCAGCGCCGTGTCACAAGCAGCAACACCGCCACAAAAAACACAGACCACACCATGCGATGTGCCAGAAGCTGTAACGCTGGCACGCTCGCAAGCAACTTCCAAAAGATGGGAAAAAAACCCCATAAACCATACGCACCCAGTGCAAAACCTAACCCTGACAGGGATAATCCAGGAGAACCTGTTCCCACATCCTGCCCTTGTTGACGAGCCATCTGCCTCTTTCCTTTGTCCGAGAATATGCGTCCATACACGCAAAAAAAATAAAAGAGCGAGGCCTGTGGGGCCTCGCTCCTCCTGAAGCGTTTACTTATTGGAAAAACGCACCGAGAACAAATGAAAAACAACTCACGGAGAACACTGCAAGCCTCCCGAAGATGCCACAAACTCCCCTATCGCGTTGCCTCGAAGCACCTTCACTCGCCCTGACAAAAACGCCTCCGCAATTACGGTTCCACACTGCGCAGGGCGTACCATTTCAAGGCAAGTCATCGCCTGAAACCCTCCTCCCAGAGGATCTCCAAGCGGCGAACCAACTCCACTGCCATCGTCCTCCTGCAATGTTGCCTGTTCAGGAAAGAGGCACTGCTCAAGCTTGGGAAGTAATCCTCCCGACTTGCCCTGGCACAACCGCGCGCTCAGAGTTCTGGACTCCTCAACCGAGGCACACACGGTCGATTGACCAAAGTAAGAGCTCCCTAGAGAGTCAATCCAGGTGCCGATCTGTTTTCCCAACAGCTTGCCCAGCGCCACAAATCCAACGCCCTGTTGAAGCGCTGAAACCTCATCAATCTTGTCCAGGTTCTTGTTCAACAATCCTTGCGCTTCGACACCCGAAAATGATCCACTGACAGGATCAACCTCCCACCACGCAAAGTACTCTTGCTTGCCAATTTTCACATCCTTCACAGGAGCCAACACCACCTGACCTGCTCGCTTCACGCTCGCAGCCAGACGCCGCGTCAAACTCTTGCTTAACTTCAGCTGTTTTGCCTGCGATGTATCCGCTACCGAGAGCGTCACAACAAAGACACCCTGCGACTTTGCAGCCTTGAAAATCTCGCCCGCAGTCACCACATCTTCTGTCGCCAAAGCATCCAAAATCATGGAGCGCAATCGACTCTCCACATGACTGTACAATGAAATAAAACCTTGCTTGACGCTCTCGGGAGCCCCCTTGTCTGGCATTGCATCCAGTCGCCCACCACTCAAGCTGACATCAAGCACAACCTCTCCACGATCGCGCACGATCGCGGTCGTAACCACACGCGGACGCACCAACACAGGCGTCACGCCCATCAATGTACCAAGCTCCTGAATCAGGCTATCCACCTGACTTATAAACAAAAACGGCAATGCCCTTGACGTGTCATCCAGTAACGCGCGTGTCTGCTCATTGTACTCATCGGCCGAGAGCACTGTATACGCCGCGTTCTTCTTGAACGCCCTCTTTTGCTCATCCACCAACACTTCCAGCTTTGAAAACGCACGGTTAAACCCTTGCGCTCCACGTGCAGCCACAAGTTGCGGGGACACCCATCCTGGCAACACTGTCACCCCCACATGAAGTTGCTCTGCACCAAAGATATCCTTTGATCGACCAACCTCATACAAGCTTTGCTCCCAGAGCTGCTGATAGGCCCCTGTCTTGATCTCATATTTCAGCGAGATCATCACCACATCAGCGCGTGGAAAGTAATCTCCCACCTGCACATCGCTGCCACGTGTCAACACAGGGCGTGTGGTGTGCTTGAGTGTATCATCACGCTCAAATGAAATGGTCCATGTCTTGTGAGCCACATCATCAAGCGATCCCTTCACGGGCAAGAAACTCTGCTGTCGACCATCCTTGAAAGTAACAAGCAACTCGGATTGAAAAGTTGACCTGAGCCTCGCAGGGACATCATCTCCTCCCCCCACACGTTTGGCAGGCGTATTCAGCGAATCGAGGCTAGCAAAGGGGTCCAGGGCTTGAACCTCACCGCCCTTCATCGGCAGCTCCACCCAGACGTGGTCCTCCACATTGGCCCTCAAGTTAGAGGGCAATGGCGCATCCACATCCTGTGCTTTTCCATCCACCTCAAGTTGCACCAGTTCACCAAACTTGAGCAACAGCACCGACGTATCCTTGGCAGGTAATGTTCCCCAGGCATAACGAGGTTTTAGACCTGCTTCTTTCAGGAGCGCGTGCAATAAACGGGCAGCGTCCACAGCATTTGCACTCCCTGTCTCAAGCACGACTTCGGGCGAACGCAACGCACCAAAATAAGGCTCATGTGAGATCGATGACCGCACCCATTCAAGGATTTTGTCTGGGCTTTTTTTACCTGTTTTATCAAGCACATCGCTTATCGTCACTGGACGACTGCTCTGATGCTCTCGTGCGGTCTGCTTCACAATGCGACGCAACTCCTTGGATAACATCGTCAATTGATCCAGATGTGACTCCGATACAGGCGTCATCGTCGCTGGCTTTTGCTGCGCCATGACCGAGCCTGTGCACACGCTCATCAACACCATGGTCATCACGACCGCTCGCCATTTTGTTCTATTCACACACATACTCAACCCTGGATATCAAACCAACATATTGTCACGACACAACCCCACATCAGACCATACCACCTGACATCGCACAGGGCAAAAAACCACATGCAACACACAACATCTCCACTGAAACGGCCCCACACCACGTGATTATTTCAGCACACCTTGCGACACCACAGAGTGTTTAGACTCCAAGTCACACACAACCATGCTTAAATGATCGCATCACACACGATTTGCTGTTTTTTAATCTGGTTTTTTACATTAGTTTACGTGGCACAATCTAACACAGTAAAGGAGCCAGTCATGAGCTTAAATACATCGCTTAAAAGTTTTGTGGATACCATCTCTCCCTACCATGAAGTCTCACAGGAAGAGCTTCAAAAAGGCGAGAAGTTGCTCACATTGCCAAGACTTGAGAGGCAATCAAAACGCACGGCAAAGTTTGATATTAAAAAAGCGCTCAAAACCTACCTTGATGGGATGCCTCAGGGAAAATCAAGCTGGCGCCCTTACACAGACTGGAACTACTCCACATGGTCACAACAGCTCGACTTCAAAAAAATGGGGAAGGAAGAGGCGAGGTTCTGGGTACATGCCTACACATGGCCAAGCCGCTGGACCGAGTACAAGGACAATATCACCTCTCATGAAGAGCTCGCAAAACTCGACTACACAAAAGAAAAATCGGTCAAGGAATGGTGCGCCTTTCTGGATGAAAAAGATAAGGAACTCCTCGCCTTGTTTGCAGGCCAGAGCACCCATGATCTTGGCCTCTTTCTCCAGAGTCCATGGTTTATCTGTGAACTCCTCGCCATTCTTCTCACTCCCTCGGAAGCTCTCGATGTCATGATCCATGTTGTCACATCGCAGCGCAATCTGGGTTACAGCTCGTACACACTCAATCGACTTATCATGCCTGCTCGTGATGAGAAGGAGCTTCCTGAACTCCAGGACAAGGCGCGTAAACTACTCGCAGTTCTAAGCACATCACAAAATTACCACGCCAGTATCGTTGAACACACTGTTGTCACCTATAACCTCGTCGACGAGTTCACATCCGCGCTTGATGTTGCGCTTGAGGCGAAAAAACGTATGAACAACGAACTTTACACCATGATACAAAACCTTGATGAAGAAGGCACCGAAACGTACCTCAAGAAATTCAAGTCCACGCTCTATGGTGCCCCCCACTTTATCCATGAATTCGCGCTTCACGACTATAAACATATCGACCTCTGGATGAGCTTTGCTGTCTATAACAAGGGGACGAGTACCTGGTTCTCCACACTTTCCAAATTCCATCACCCCGCCGTGGTCACGGCCATGGCACACCTCGCTGCTGATAGCGATTATAGAAGCAACGCGGAGGATTATATCCGTAAACAGGGCGCTCATGCTGTCGCAGGCTTGATCCCTCTGTTGGCAGGTCGCAGCAAGGCAAAGCATGTCGCTATTGATATCCTCAGACAGTTCAAAACCGAAGGTCTTGAGGAACTTATCACCACCACACGTGATGCACTTGAAGACGACACAGGTAAAAACCAGCTTCAACAGCTCGTCCTCGACTGGGACTACCAACAAAAACCCTTCCTTACCAAGGACAACACACCTGACTGGCTTGCCAAAATCTCCAAGAAAAAACCCAAACTTCCAGACTGGTTAGAGAGTACGCAGTTCCCTCCACAGTTTCTTAAAGATCACTCCGCGCAGCTCACCGAAGCTCAGGTTTATAGCCTCGTCAAACTCCTCAAGGATCAGGGCAACTCACACACACTCCGAGGAAATACTCGCAGCACGCAAGGATCTCTCCACACGCGAACTTGGCGAACTCTCCTGGGCCATCTTTGATGCATGGCTTAAACATGGCTCAAACACCAAGGAAAAGTGGGCCTATCTCTCCATTGGACACTTTGGTACTGCGCTTGAAGGCCAAAAAGTTGCCCCTTACCTCAAGATCTGGCCCAAAAAGAACAAATGGCGCATGGCTCAGGATGTCCTCTACATCTATCGCATGATTGGCTCTGATGGTGCGCTGATGACACTCCATGGTGTCACACAAAAAGTTCGCCAGAAATCTGTGCGTGGTGAGGCTGAACGACTCCTGAAAGAGATCGCCAAGGCACGCAACCTCACCGAAACCGAACTTGAAGACCGCATCATCCCTGATTGCGACCTCGACGAGAAAGGACGCTACACCTTTGATTATGGCGTGCGCACGTTCTCACTGGCGTTTGACTCCGAGTTCAAACCCGTCCTTCGTGATGAAGCCCGTAACAAAATCATCAAGAATCTTCCCAAGCCTAACTCCAAGGACGACGCGGATATGGCTGAAGACGCTCGCGAAACCTTCAAAGCCATGAAAAAGCAGCTCAAGGATGTGGTGAAAATTCAAACACCTCGTCTGGAGTCTGCCATGATCACAGGCCGTACATGGCCCACGGAAGACTTCTTGACGCTCCTCGTCAATCACCCCTTGATGTGCCACTTCGCACGCAGGTTGCTCTGGGGTGTTCGCACCAAAAACAACGCAATATCAACATGTTTCAGAGTCGACGAAGACAACAACCTCGTCGACGCTGAAGATGAGCCATTTACCTTACCTGATGACGCATACGTCTCCATCGTACACCCGCTCGACCTCACTGATGAGCTCAAGGAAACCTGGGGAACCGTCTTTGGCGACTATGAAATCATCCCTCCCTTCCCACAGCTCAATCGCCCCACATACTCCTTTGAAGCCGATGAAAAAGGCCAGTCTTCAATCAAGAGATTCAAGAATCTCAGTATCCCTGGACTCTCCCTCAAGGGCTTTGTGCAAAACAGCATGCTGTGGCGCCAAGGCGCAGCCGAAGATGCAGGTATTGTCAATGTCTTCTGGTGCGCCTTTGAAGAAGCCAACATCTCGTGCACAGTTTGCATGGAAATGGGCTTTGATGCTGGCGGTGGCAACTGGAGCGAAGATGGTGGATTGACCGATGTCTTCTTCTACAAGGGACGTCAAGTTCGATACTACTGGGGCAGTCAACGCGACAAGGACGTCCTTGCTCTCGAAAAGGTGCCGCCCATGATCTTGAGCGAAGTCCTCTATTCACTCTACAAATTCACGTCCAAATACGAAGAAAGTTGATTCTTAAAAAAGAATGGGCGAGCGGCTGCGGAAGCAGCCGCTCGCCCATTCTTTTTGTTTCTCACATAACAATATATGCGCCATGAAAAACCAAAATAACATCGACCTCACGCCCCATCATGACTTCTCACCAAAACTGATTAAAGCAGAGCGCAAACGCATTGCCCTCCCTCGCCTTCAGAAGCCTTTGTCAGCGCATAAAGTCAAGCCGTTTAATCTTGACACCTCCCTTCAAATTTACACCTGGTCAGCCCCTAAAATCGAATGGCCAGAGGGACTGAGTCGCTGGAATTACACCATATGGGAAAAGCACATCGATACCGATACACTCAGCAAGGAAGAGGCACGTTTCTGGGTGCATGCCACTTTATGGTCACTACGCTGTAAGGAAAGTCAGCATACGCTGAAGTCACCACAAGAATTACGCAAAATTGATTATACGCAAGCCTACACTGTTGAAGAATGGATCGCACTCCTTGAGGGGCATGATCCAAAAACAGGCGAAAGAATCGACTACAAGTACCGCATTCAATATGATTCTATTAACCTCTTGGCACATGCATTTCGTCTCTTGCTAACCCCCTCAGAACGAATTCAAATCCTCCCCTATCTGTTCAATCCCTCTTATACTCAAGACACTTATCTCGAAGATCCCCGAATCCTCCTGCCCACGGCCAGAAGTAAAGAAGAACTCCTTGAACTACAACCTTTTGCACGCAAGGCGCTCGAGGGTTTAGCTGGTGGTTATGAGAAGAACGACTACCTCGTTGAAGAGCTTGTCGTCACCTACAACCTCACAGATCAGTTCAAACCAACGCTTGATTGCGCAGTAAGTAATAATGCGCGCATGACAGACCTGTTGAACATCATGATTTATCACCTCGATGACCACGATCTACAGCGTACCTATCTTGAGCAGCTTAACATTTCATACGATGCGTCATTCTTCATGCGTGATATTGCCGTCAATGGACTTAAACACATCGACTTATGGATTAACCACGCGCTTCAATTCAACCACGTGCGTCAATACGCAGATAAGTATTTGTGGTTTTCACTACTGAAGCAGATCCATCACCCCGATGTCGTTCTGGCCATGCTCACATTTGCCGCCGATAGCCGCTACCAAATCGAAGCAGAACACTACCTCATGAGCGCACGTACATGCACAACTACGTGGCTTGTCTCTTTTCTCTCAACCCAACCCACCTTCAAAGATCTCACCATCAGACTGCTCCGACAACTCAAGCAGGGTGGACATGAGGACCTCATTGTTGCAGCACAGGATACACTTGATGAGCAAGGAAAAGCAGAGCTTGAGGAACATGTCCTCAACTGGAAACACCAACAAGCACCCATCCTCCAAACCAAAGATGCTCCGCCATGCTTCAACACATTAAACAACTACACCTACACACAACCAGCATGGCTAGAACACATTGTTTTTCCTCCACAATTCATTAAAAATCGTTCACTACAACTCTCAGACAAACACGTTCTTAAACTTATTGCAGTGCTACAGGCACAAAAAGATTCCGACACCTCATCAGACCTCCTGATAAAGCTCAAACAACACCTTGATCCAGATGCACTCGGAGAGCTTGGTTGGACCATTTTTGAGTCATGGGCTCGCAGTGACACATACACACAGCCATCTACACAATGGGTAGAACGCGTGCTTGGACATATAGGCACCGACCTCCAACTCCAAAAAGCCGCCACGTACCTCAAGTCATGGACTGGTCATCGTCCACACAAAGTGCTCATACACCTGCTCCACATGTATAAGATAGCTGGCACGAATACAGCACTTATGATCCTGAAAAACCTCTCCAAAAAACTCCCCAAAAAAGCATTACGCGTTTATGCACATAACATGCTCCAACAGATCGCACAGACACGTAACCTCACTGATGCAGAGCTTGAAGACCGCATGATCCCCAGTTGTGGACTTGATCACATGGGTCACTACACCTTTGACTATGGTGCACGCACATTCTCACTGGCATTTGCTGACGACCTTCGACCAGTATTACATGACAATGCCCGACAAAAGATGATTAAAAATCTCCCCAAACCCAACAAGAAGGATGATCTTCAGCTCGCCACGCAAGCACGTGAGACCTTCAAATTCATGAAGAATTTACTCAAGACTACATTCGCCCATCAAATTCCTCGCCTTGAACGATGCATGGTCACCGAACACTCTTGGACAGCCAAGGACTTTCAAGAATTTCTCCTCAACCATCCTTTGATGTGTCACATCGCGCACAGGTTGCTCTGGGGTGTTCGCACCAAAAACAACGCAATATCAACATGTTTCAGAGCCGACGAAGACAACAACCTCGTCGACGCTGAAGATGAGCCATTTACCTTACCTGATGACGCATACGTCTCCATCGTAC
>CATLTV010000211.1 GCA_950059285.1 uncultured Pseudomonadota bacterium
ATGAGAGCTTTGATGTGGTGTACAGCTTCAAGGTGCTGGCGCACATTGAGGATATTGAGCTTGCGTTGCAAGAAGCTGCACGTGTGACAAGGCCAGGTGGCCACATGCTCCTTGAGTTTTATAATCCACTTAGCGTGAGATATCTCGCCAAGCGTCTTGGTGGCCCAGGAAAAATTTCTGATGCCACACATGAGTCGGCAGTGTTCACACGTTGGGATCATCCGCTGAACTTGCCTGCGATGTTACCATCAGGTGTGAGCGTGGAGGATTTTGCGGGAGTGCGAATCTTTACACCTGCCGCGTTCGTGCACAAGTTGCCAGTGGTGGGGAGCGTGATGAGGCGACTTGAATTTATCGGTAGAGACAGCGCGCTTAAATATTTTGGTGGCTTTCTGATCGCGATTGTAAAGAAGCGTTAATACTATGCTGGAGGAGGTTGAGCTTTGTAAGCTCGCCTTCTCTGGGTTAGTATACCCTCTCTGGGTGCCATACGGTGGGTCTTTATTTTTGTGACAAAGAGTGTGTTCATGACGAGTTACGACACCAATTTTTTGTTCGACGACGTGGGTGGTTTGCGTTTGGAATTATTTTCTGAGCAGGCCAAGGAAGTGTTGTATGGTGTGCGGTCGTGGTTAAGCTCTCGTCATCGCAGGATGTTTCTTCCGTTAGACTTGCTGATCATCTTGATTGAGCGAGGTTCCAAACCACTTGCCCACGTGATCAGTGAAGGCACTGAAGGTGTGGTTCTGCCCGGTGATCTGCTGAGTCGGTTGCGTACTCTCGCCGATGAGATCGAGGAAGATCCTTGCGAGGAAGATCCCGAGCTCTCTCGCCCCTATTTCTCGCGTGGGTTTACACGCATACTCGCCGAGGCCGCTGCGCAAGCCAGAGCACGTGATAATGCCATCATTCAGGAAGATGACTTTGTGCGCTCAATTACATGGCGCGCAGAAGCCGTGGAGAGCGCATCTGTAAGGTGGGCGATCAGAAGACTCGGTGAAGGTGGTGGCGATCGTATCTTTGATGAGAAAGGTCTGCTTCGCTCATCGATCTTTTCAAACAATATGTGGGAGGTCTTGCAAGGTGCGATGAGGCTTGCCGCGACGCATGGTACGCCATTCCTTGGTACGCCGCATCTGGTTGCGATGCTGTGCACGGTGAAGAACTCGACGCTCTGGCGCTCAGCCAAGGTCAGGGGATTTGAGCCACATCGTTTGCGTGATGAGCTGTTGCGATTGATTGGCAACAGGGCAGATGCGATCCCCGAGTTTTTGCTTGGTCGCAAAACACTGACGCCACGTATGGTGAGGATGCTTTCTTATTCAGCAGCACAGGGCGGTTACAAGGAAATTCAAGAGGTTCACCTCGTGGAGGGATTTCTTGAGGATGGTGGCTCAAGTCTTGAGCTTGTGCAGGCGCTTGGTCTTGAGAGCGAGCTGCGTAGAGCGCTCGGTGAGCCCAAGGTACTTGAGGAAGTCATGCCGCTGGAGGTGGCGTTTCACTTTGGTGCCAAGGGGCAACCTACTCCCACGCTTGATATGTTGGGTCGTGATTTGACTGTGGAAGCGATTGAGGGCCGTTTGCCTGATATTGTGGGGCGCGATCAGGAGCTTAAACGCGTGGTGAATATTCTGTTGCGAAAAGAGCAACGAAACCCACTGCTTACGGGTGAGGCTGGTGTGGGTAAGACTGCGCTCGCCATTGCACTTGCCAAGCGCATCGCTCAGGGCAAGGTACCAAAGCGTTTGCAAGGTTATCGTGTCGTCGAGATCAACGGCGCAAACCTCATGAGTGGTACAAGTTATCGCGGTGATCTAGAGTCGAGGATCAAGGGGTTGTTGGATGAAGCAAGCAAGAAGGTGATCCTCTTTATCGATGAGGCCCACGCCGTCTTTGCTCCACGCGCGGGCTCACATGCGCCTGCGGAGGTACCGAATCATTTCAAGAGTGCGCTGGCTTCGGGTGATATTGCCGTGGTTGCGGCGACCACAGAGTCTGAATACAGGCGTTGGATCGAGCAAGATCCTGCGCTGCGTCGTCGCTTCGAGCGGGTGGAGATTGGCGAGCCATCACTGGACCTGGTGGAGCACATTCTGAACTCGCTTGTGGGTGAGCTTGAGACTGATTATGAGGTCAAGATCGAGCCCGATGCGATCAAGAGCACGATTGATTATTCAGTGAAGTTTATTCCTGAGCAGCGCTTGCCTGATAAGGCCAAGAAGCTGTTGATGGATGCCTGCATTGCGCGCATTCATGATGAGGCATTACAGGGAGGTGTTCAGCAGCGTGATCACAGTGAGGATGGCGCTGGGTCCTCTTATCCGCGCGTTACGCGCGCGGATGTGGCCGAGCAGGTATGTTTGAAAACAGGTGTGCCGATTGAGCGCTTGCTTCGTGGCGAGATCAACTGGTGGGTGGGCATTGAAGATCGGCTCTCACAAGTTGTGATTGGTCAGCAGCAGGCGATCAAGGATGTCTCCAAGGCGATGATCACAGCACGTCTGCGAGGCGCAAACCGAGATCGTCCTCTGGCGGTGCTGTTGTTTGTTGGTCCTCCAGGTGTTGGAAAAGGGACGCTGGCCAAGGCGCTTGCAGAGGAAGTATTTGGCAGTGCGCAGTCATTGATTCGTCTTGATATGACCGATTTTCAGGAGTCACACTCCATCAGCAGGTTGATCGGATCGCCACCTGGTTATGTGGGGTATGAGGATGAGGATCTGCTGGTGACACCGTTGAGACGTCGACCAAGTTCTGTGGTGTTACTTGAGGATATGGACCGAGCGCACCCACAGATTCAGGAGCGAATGTTGAGGTTGCTTCGCGAGGGAGCGATCATTGACACGCGTGGTTACAGAGCTGATGTGCGTAACGCGATCTTCATTGTCACCGTGAATGCGAGCGTGGACAGCGAGATTTCGATGGGATTCCAGTCCAGAGAGAAGTCTGAGATGAGCAAGGTGAGCAGAGCGCTTCAGCTTGATCAACTTGAAGACAAGCTTGGTAAGAGCTTTGCGTCACGCATGAGTAGTTTTGTAGATGCAGTGGTGCCTTTTGATGATCTTGGCGGCAAGGATTCGTCTGCACATGACATATTACACCGCCACATTGATCTCTTTGTGGAGTCGATGGGGGCCGAGTACAAGGTTGATGTGATCATTGAGCGGGATCTCTGGGTGGAGCTTGAGTCACGAGCGTCACGAGTGGAGAACATTCAGTCTCTGGAGTTGATTATTGAGGAGCTTTTGTTTGCGCCTGTGACAGATGTATTGCTGTCGGGTGTGGAAGATAGCACACGTCTTGTGTTGTGTTGGTCAGAGGAGTCTGGTGAGGTACAGATCAGGACAGAGAGTGTTGAAGAAGAATAGAGCGTTATAGAGCGTTATAAAGAAGCAACGCGCATCAAAGAAGGAGGCGAGCTTGATTTATCAAGCTCGCCTCCTTCTTTGATGCGCGTTGCTTCTTGTCGTTTAGCTCTGGGGTTTAGCAGGAGCTTTGGGAGCCATGAGTGGGTTGGCGAAAGTGCCGCTCCATTTGTCCCAAATGTAGAGAGTTTCGGTGGAGTTCTTTGCGGATTTCACGCCGAAGACAAGAGATTTGTTTTTCTTGTAGACGGACACCTGAGCTGTGGGGGTGATGGTGTCGGCATCTTTTTTGGAGGTTGCGACTTTGTGTGTGAAGGGACGCCCGAAGTAGTTACCAAACACCTTGACGACGCTCATGTTGTAAGAGGTCTTGGATTTGGAGGAGGACTTTTGCCACAGGAGCAAGTCCATGGTGTTGGTGTTGGTGGTTTGTGTGAGCAACACACGTTGTTTGAGGTTGAGTTTTTCCATCTCTTTGGTGGAGATAAGCCCGAGATCTTTGTGTCGGATGCGACGTGAGGAGCCCTCGTAGAGTTCAAGCTGGTCTTTACTGAGATCGATCACGAGGAGTTGTGGGCTATCGCCATTGGGTGAGGCGAAGATGCCCTTGAAGGCGATCGCTTCGTTGGGCTTCAGGGAGAGGCCATGATGTTTTTTGAGGTAGTCCTGATCGTCGGAGTTATTGAGATCGAGACGGGCGTTTTTGACCTTGATGGTGTCGACATCGAAGTTGTTGATGTTGGTGTCAAAGCCAGGGGATGAGGCGGTTGGCGATGGTTTATCAAAGCCAGGATCTTGAGCCATGAGAGCTGCAGGCATGAGAGTGATCAGGAGAAGAGTTGCGCTGATGCTGAGTTTAAATCGTGTCATGGCTTTATGAGGGGCTAGTGTAGATGAATCTGATGAGAACAGCCCAAAGTCCTGTGAAAACAGGTGTTTAATGTCACATTGTGGATTTTGGCGGTTCTCAAGCCAACGGGTATTTTTGGACCATAAGCGCGAATGCGTCAAGAAAAAAAGTGTAGCGTGATCATGGTTTAATGACGTTTGAGCCATTCTGCGAGGTTGCGAGTGCGGTGTCGTCGAAGGGGTCGCCAGTAGTGGATCGTGATGTGTTGAAGGCCTTGTTGGCGAGTATCGAGCTGGTCCGCGATGGTGATGGACATGTCGAGGATGCCACGGTAGCCGACGGATTCATCGGAGGAGACTTCGATGCCCCAGTCGCCAGCTTCATCGATGCGACCGTAAGGGCCACGGTCATTGATCCTGCACCAGGCCTTGCGGTTATTGGAGGTATTGACAAGGAGGACCACCGAGTCAAAGGGGAGGCTTCTGTGCGCGCAAGTGACATCATGGGGGTTAAAGGATTCACCATTGGCGGTGATCGAGCCATGCAGGGCACCATTTCCGTACCAGGAGGCGAGCCCTTCTTCACGCACAGGGGGGAGGCGAGTGGGTTCGAAGAGATCTGGAGGAGGTGTGGACTGGAGTTGTGAGTACATGGCGAGCATGACGCCGAATTTAAGAAGAGACATAAGATTAACGGGGTGTAGGAAACGTGAACTCAAGCTGCGGTGTGTGAATGATGTATGTTCAAGAGTGCCGACCAGAATGAGTTAGGGGAGGTGTAAAACTCCGACAAAATGGAGGGGGCACTATTCACGAAGCGAGATTTGAGTCAAGTCTAGATGATATGTTGTTGTGATAATTCCACAAACACGAGTTTTGTTTGAGATATATTAAGTGTTGTGATGACTTGGCCTGTCGTGATAGGTGTAGGCGCTGCTATCTGGACAGCACTTTGGCCTTCATATCAAAGCAGTCTGACATCTGATGTATTGAACGATACATCGTGTAAGAAATTTAACACGGGTGCAGAAAGAGTACTTTAGTTGAAAAAGTCGTCATGCGATAAGATTCTGTAAGTTTTTGATTTTATTGCGTTTATTTCTGTGATTCTCAGTGTTGTGTTATGTCTGCTTATTGATGTGGTACGCTACTTGCTTTCAAGTATAGTCGGTGATCATAGTTGATCGCCTGTGGAGCTGAAGCGTTTGTTTTGATGGGTGAAAGCCCTGATTGAGAAAGAGCAAGCGCGACAGGATTTTGGTAAGAAGCAGGTGATGCAACAGGCCCTGAAGAGTTCTAAGCAGGAACACAAGGGCATCAACTTTGAAAATGAAGTTTAAGATTATGAGTTTTCACAAAGAAGACCTGAAAAGTGAGCGTGTTCATGGCAAAGCCCCTTCAACAAGGGTGAAGCCAAAGCACATCGATTCAATCCCAAAGGAGGATTCTATGAACTGTAACTTGATGTGGCGAGCTGGGCTCGCCCTGTCCTTTGCCTGCGTATCGCTGTTTAGCGTTGGTTGTGCGCAACAGGTTGGGGACATTGACCGCACTCAGCCAAACAAGCTGAAGAAGTCAGACTTTGATTGGAACACAGAATATTACTATCGCCAGCAAATCACAGACACCGACATGCAGGGTTCCTTTGCATTCCAGGGTCTGTATGGTGATATGAAGCGTATTCGTTGGGAGATCACAGAGAACACACTCTTTGCGTGTTCCACTGTGCCAAGTGTTCAGGGACAGCGTGCAGAAGATGCATACATCAACGGCCGTGAGTGCTTTGGTGTGGTCGCCGCGTTCCCAATTCAGGGACACTTTGATGTGCAGCGTCAGTACAACTCTGCGACTGGCGAGCAGATGAACGTGATCTCCGAGAACATGTCCGACAGGCCATGGTATGATCGTGAGTACTTCCGTGTCGATTGGTCACGTAACATGATCGACTACTCTGTGAACTTCGGTAGCTTCGTCTATCAGTTCCAGCCCTCCGATTACGGTTCACTTTCCTCCGCGAGCTGGAACCCTAACCAGGATCCAGGTCCCGACGCATACGTCGATCCTCTTCGTACCCGTATTGAGCATGGCGAAGAGACCATCGAGTACCTTGAGACCACCACAGTCTTCCATACCGATCCCGACTATGACGCATGTTACTACCTTAACGGTCAGTACTTCGCGAACTGTGATGGTGGCCGTATTGCTGTGACACACTCCTTCTCTCAGGTTCCTGAAGAGAAGACATTCGAGCCCTTCTTGTTGCGCGACAACGAGTTTGTGCTTGATTCCGACAGCGCCAAGGAAATCCTTGTCACAACAGCGTATGACGCTGGTGCAGGTACCTACGTGCAGGTTGAGTGTACCGATGAAGTCAACGAGCGCGTGTTTGAAGAAGAGGGCTTGACTCCTCAGGAAAACTGCCGTCCTTTGACCTTTGATTACTTCACACGTTTTGGTTACTTCCGTACCGAAAACCATGTGTACGATGTGAACTACGGTCTCTACGAAGAAGGTCGTCAGTACTACGCAAACCACTACAACATTTGGCAGACCGCTTATGATGCAGATGGCAACTTGTTGCCTGCAGCAGAGCGTACACCAAAGCCCATCGTGTACTACCTCAACGCCGAGTATCCTCAGGATCTTATCGGTGCAGCCAAGGAAGTTGAGCGTCAGTGGGACCTCGCATTCCTTGAGACTGTGATGATCTCCAAGGGCCTTGATTCCCTTGACGCAGTGCGCGACGAACTTGAAGCAGAATACGGCGATCGTCGTATGTTCAAGATCGAAGAAAACTTGTGTATGCCTTCCAAAATGGCTCCATGGCTCAACGAAAAGAGCGGTGCCATGGACGGTGATCGTGGCGACGTGATGGACGCAGTCAATCACTTCCTCGAAACCTCTGAAGTTCAGAGTGGTACACTTGAAGAGAAACTCTGGGGCATCTCCATTGACGGTCGACGTCAGCTTTGTGCTCGCGTGGAGTACTTGACAGAGCTTCGCGAAAACCCAGAAGACCGCTTCCAGTGGGAGCGTGAGGGTGACCTTCGTAAGAGCTTCTTCAGCTTCGTGGAAGAGGACAACCCCGGTTGGCTCGGATACGGTCCTAGCTCTGCTGACCCTCTGACTGGTGAGATTGTCTCTGGTTCTGCACACATGGCTGGTACGCTTATGCGTAACTACGCTACAACTGCAGCTGACCGTATTCGCTACTTGAACGGCGAACTTGAAGTTGATGACTTCTCCAACGGCGCTCACATCCGTGAGTACATTGCTCAGGTGAGAGCAAACACAGCAGAAACCATGTCTCAGGGCCTTACTCCTGAAGGCAAGCGTGAGCTCAATGGTCGTTCACGTAACGGTGTGACAACAGCTATCCCCACGAACTTCGATCGCCTTCCTGATGTGAAGGACCTTCCCGAGTTCATGGTGAAGAACACACCTAACCAGATCAAGAACCAGGCGATCTCCATGAGCCGCGCTGCGGTCAGGGCACGTCAGGAAGATAC
This sequence comes from uncultured Pseudomonadota bacterium, assembly GCA_950059285.1. GTDB lineage: Bacteria > Myxococcota_A > Bradymonadia > Bradymonadales > Bradymonadaceae > CATLTV01. The sequence continues at coordinate 7,721 of CATLTV010000211.1, forward strand.
CCGTATTACGGACTTCATGAACATGCCTCAGGTCAAGAGCTTGATGCTTGCTGACCCCAAGATGGAGATGACTGTTGAAGCGATCGCTCGCAGCAAAGCTGGCGCACGCTCAGTGGATCAGGACGATCTTGACTTGGCATACATGGAACTCTACTCCCCAGAGATCATTCACTGGCGTGAGCAGGAGCGTGCACGTTTGCTTGGTGCTCACTCCATGTTTACTGCACGTGACGGTGATCGCGCAGTGGACTCCTTGATCACCTACACAGGTGTGGCTGATTACTTCAAAGGCAAGAGCCGCGAAGAAATCGCTCAGTACTTCCTTGAGAAGATGTTCGTCGGTACACAGCTCCACGAAGTGGGTCACACCGTCGGTCTTCGCCACAACTTCAACTCCTCCATGGATGCTCTGAACTACCATAACGAATACTGGTTGATTCAGAAGGCTGTCCTTGAGGGTGTGATTACCCAGGAAGAAGCCAACTCTGTGCCTCTTGATAAGGCCAAAGAGTTCTTGACCAGCAAGAACATTGAAGATGACGACGTCCGTTACCTCAACGAGACCGAGTTCCGTCTTGGTTCTGTGATGGATTACACCGGTGACTTGACAGGCCGCTTTGCTGGTCTTGGTAAGTACGACCACGCTGCGATTAACTTCGTGTATGGACGTCACATCCAGACCTGGAAGCCTGAAGTTGCTGCTGTCCTTCCTGACTTCTTTGATAACCGTTACTTCCTTGCTTCCTACAAAGAGCTTCCTGAGCTTCTTAGCGGTCTCCCCGCAACTGAAGACCAGAAAACTCGCCAGTTGGCAGGTATCGAGAACATCCTCAACGGTCGCCAGTGGGTGCCGATTGAAGACGCTGTCGCTGACCTTCGTGGTGGTATCAAGGACAACACAGATAAGTTCGCTGCAAAGTCATTTGACGAAAACACCATGCCTTACCAGAACGTGGTTGTGCCTTACAACTTCTGTTCTGATGAGTACCGTGACTTCCAGCTTGGCTGCGATGTGTTCGACTGGGGTTCAACTCACCGCGAGATCGTGAACCACTACTTCAACACATACCGTATCCTTCAGCCCTTCTACCGTTACCGTCGTGGACGCATTCACAACAACTGGGAGACCGTCAACAACTACGGCAACTTCCTGATCAACACACTGTTCTCCAGTGCACGTGCGTTCCGTTACTTCTCATTCTACCGTTTCTGGGACCTCGGTTCTTACACCGACGACTTGCGTGAAGCTGCTATCGACGCAGCCAACTTCTACAGCGAAGTCCTCGCAACACCCGAGCCCGGCGCTTACTGTAAGTTTGACGAAGATGATGATGAGCTTCGTTGGGATTCCAACTGGTACTTCAACGTGCAAGACACCTACCTTCCTGCTAGCGCAAGCTACAGCCAGGGACAGTGTGATGACCGTATCATCATCAACCAGGGTCCAGGACAGTTCTACAACTACGACCTGACCGATGAATACAGCTACCGCGTCAACTACGTGGGTACCTTCATCGACAAGTTGTACGCTAGCCAGTTGTTGTTCTACATCTCTGCGAACAACCTCTACAACAACTTCCTGACCGATACTCGTGCAACCAACATCTCTTACTGGACCTTGTTCAAGGATGAGCTCCACGGCCTCGTGCGCGGCATGCTCCTTAACGACTACGGTGAGTTCGGTGGTGTCTACAACAACACCCAGGGAACCACTGGTGTCTACCAGGCTCCTCTGATGGTTGACCGTAACGCGTTCACATTCGGTGTGCCCAAGAAGCAAGACGGTATGCCTCGTATCTTCAGCCCTGTCAGCTTCAACCACGAGTTCAACATGTTGGCTTACGCCATGATTTCGAACTCCACATGGCAGGACCGTGAGGTCGACTTCGCTCAGTACGTCCGCATCGGCGTGGGTGCTCGCGAAATCATGGACTTCGAAGGCGCAGAAGAAATCGTCGAGTTTGAGAACCCCTCAACTGGTCAGACCTACGCTGCTCCTCAGATGCCCGATGGCAAGTCCATCTCCGTGGAAATGCTTCAGTGGGCTAACACCCTCAAGGGCCGCTGGACACAAGCTGTTGCTGACGTTGAGCAGCAGAAGTCTCAGTACGACAAGCTTCGCGAAGCGTACTCAGCTTCCTTCAACCCCAACGTGTGTGGCATCGACTTCTACGACCTTGACAACAACGTCGCTCTCTCTGCTGAAGAGAAAGCAGAAGTTGAAGCTCAACTCGGAAGTATCGGCGACCCCGAGCTTCAGGCACTTTGTTCCTCACTTGTGCAGTACAAGCAAGCTACCGCTTCTGAGCAGATCTTCAGCGACCAGCTCCAGAGCGTGACCGCTCAGCTTGACCTCCTGCGCTGGCTCCGAGGAATCCTTGGCCCAGACGCTCTCAACTAAGTTAAACGTGCTCTGCCTTCGCAACGATGTATATCAGCAAGGCAGGGCACCTCAGGAAAACTTGGTTTGAATCCAAAAGGGCCGCTCTGGACTTCTCCAGCAGCGGCCCTTTTTCTTTCTACTACAGGTGGTTAATTTTTGATTGTGCCCACCCTTGATTCCGACCCCTGACACCAGTGGTCTCTCTCTCACGGAGGTTTACGATGCAGCAGTTCATTCCCCATAAAGTCGCCCATTCCCCTCATGGCCTCGCTACTCTGCTCATCACTTCCGTGTGGCTATTTGCCCTCCCGGCTTGTGTCGAACAGGAAGAACCTGTCGAGGAGGAAAGCTCAGAGAAGTCCAAGTACACTCCGCGTGACTCCAGATATGATGTAATTCAGCCATCGGCCACTGTTGTGGACGTTGATGAGTCTGAACCAACCGAACCTGTCGTCGATGATCCCTCTCGCTACCCCATGTTTGAAACTGTTCGTTTTGTGAAGCGTTACAAGAGCTGTACAGAGCCTGTGTGCATGCTTGATCTTCGCTTTGGTCTGCGTGGTGGCACCATGGCCTCCTACCAGCGAGGTACGAATATTACGCGTGATGAGCTGGAGAAAGAGGATCGCGATCGACTTCGTGAAATCGTTTCCAAAGACTCGGAGTTTGGACAATTACTCTTCTCGGATGTCAACATTCCCTGTGAGATGATTAGCCCATCTCGTGTGGACTATGAGGTCGAGCTTGAGCTTACTGTTTACACCGATTCAAGCACTCTGGAGTACTTTACGCACTCCGTGAGTCATTGTTATGCAAACTCTGTAGACGAAATCACCGACGAGTTTACTGACTTCGTGACACAGATGAACATCAAGTATTAATACGTGATCTCATCTATGCAAAGTGGGCAGATACAACCTCACCCTGGCGCGCGAGGATCTTTGTGACCTCCTTGCGTGCGGCTTTTTCAATAAGCTTACCAAGTCCAAAGACATTGACCTTGTAATCAAGTGTAGCGTGCATTGAGGTTTGTGCACCGCCCGCAGCGACAAGCTCTAACTTGCCATGTGTGGTGTAATACTTCTGCCACTCATCCTTGATCTCTGCCTTGATGGTGTAGGTCATCGAGAGCAGTTGCGTGTCCCATGTTTCAATCTGTCGCCAGTGCACAAATTCAGGTGCGCTGGATTCATACTTCTTCAAAAAGCTGGGGATCTGATCCTGTGTGCGTGCGCTGTAGCGCATCACTCTGGTCAGCGTTGTGCCTTCGCGGTGCTCTTCCTGAAGTTCGATCTGATGAACCACACCAAGGTGTGTCACAAGAGCTTGTGTGAACTCGGGGGATTGCAGGTAGGTCGCGATATCTTCGCGCTGGGCGTTGATCAGGGTGTGTTGTTTAACTCTCATCGTACTCTCTTCGTGCCAAGTTTAGGGGCGAGCCTGGGGGCGGCCAGTTGCTGCGCAAC
>CATLTV010000212.1 GCA_950059285.1 uncultured Pseudomonadota bacterium
AGCAAAAACCAAGAATAGTAGCCGTGTTACATTCTGTTTTTGCGACACCAAAATACGCGATTTCTACGAGCTTTTCCCAACAACTCTTTCTTTATTACGCTCTATAGTCCAGGGTTGGTCTTCTTGTACTTTTTGACGAGGTCGTTCTTGAACTCCTCGCTACAGGCATCTTCCTTCTTTTCCTGTTCATGCACCTGTGGTCCAAGCTCGGACACTGTCTTGATTTGCTCTGCATACACTCGGCAGTTCTTGCAAACGAGCAGGTGCATCCAGATCCCAAGGCGTGACGAACCCTTGATTGGCTTTTTGTTGAGGTACAGGTCCAGATTTTCTGTAAGGTCCTTGCAGTTGATCATGGCGGTCTACCTTCAGGTCGTGTGTTCGCTTTGTTGTAGATATGTGGCGATGGCCTCGCGGATCGCCGCACGTGCTCTGTGAAGCAGGACACGCTGATTTACCTCGGAGAGTTCCAGTACGCTCGTGACATCCTCCGCAGAGAACCCCTGCATATCACGCATTGTAAACACGATGCGCTGCTTTTCAGGTATGTTCTCTACGGTGTCTTGAATAACCTCCAGGAGGCGACCTTTCACGAGCTCTTCTTCTGGATCTATGTTCCAGCGTGCGATTGGTTCCAACCAATGTCCATTTTGTTTAAACTTTGAGGCATCAGGGTTAAGCAAGTCCTCCTGCTGCAAATTATTCAAAGCAGACAGGTTTACCGTTCTGCTCGCCTTTTTGGCATGCTTCTTTGCCTGATTGCTCATGATCGCAAAAATCCATGTCTTGATTGATGCATTCCCCTGAAACCCCTGAATACCTGCGATCACAGCCAGCCAGGTCTCTTGCACAATCTCCTCGGCGAGCGCATGGTCCGAGACAAAGATGCGGGCCATTCTCATCAAAGAGGCGTGATGCTCTTCCACCAGCGCCAGAAACGCTCGCTCATCCCCATGCTTGAGCTGCGCTATAAAATGGGACTCGTCAGGTATGGATAACATGGCTGATGCCTTCTTGTTTTTGTCTCGACAGTTATCGCGAATTCATCGCCCTTATAATGCGTCGTCCTCAAGACTTCCAGTGATAATCATTTTTTTGAAAAATATGCCCTTTTTTGAAATGCCTTTTGTTTCAGTGGTTTATGTTTTGTTTTTTGCGCGCATTGATAAAAAGTTACAAAAAATATCAGAAACTTTGTAACAAACAGGCCCCTCAGAGAACTACTCCATAACAAAAGTCGCACAGGTGATCGTCGCCTGCGCACATCACACACACATGAGCATTGTGAAAGGAAGAGTTATGGTTGTTCGTCTTGATTATGTTTCCCGTCAGCATTCTGCGAGATTTTTGCTTGAGGAGCTTCAGGATGAGGAGCTTGTCTCTCTGATTTTGTGCCATACCCAGGTTGACGCTGCGTTTGCTGAACTTGTGAACCGTTACGAGACTTCCTTTCTCAGTGTGGCCCGTAAACTTGTCAAGAGCGAGGCCGAAGCACAGGATGTGGTGCAAAGCGCGTTCTTGAATATCTTCAACAAACTCAACACCTTTCGTGAAGGCTCCAGCTTCAAGAACTGGGCGTACCGCATTGTGACAAACTGTGGCCTGATGCGCCTGCGTCGCAAAAAAGTTCGTCAGGAATGTAACTTCGATGCAGCGCTCCCCACAGGGCTCTCCGACCACCAGATCTTCGAGTTGGACGTTGCACCAAGCTGGAGTGCTCGCCCTGATCAAATCTACTCCTCACAACAAATCTCTGCGCTTATTGATGACGCTGTTGAGCAACTCCCCGCCATCTACAAGGATGTTTTTGTGCTCAAGGAATTTGAAGGTTTAAGCCTCAAGGAGATCGAAGAACAACTCGACCTCAGCGTTCCAGCCATCAAGAGCAGGCTGCACCGCGCACGACATCACCTCAAGGTCGCTCTGGAGCGTGACATCGACTTTTAATGATGATGACCATCGCCAAACTCGTGTCTTGGTGGCGCGAGCGGTGTCTCTGAGGATTCACCAGAGAGCGTCTCCTGAGCTGTTAAGAACAGTTGCCTTGCAAGAGGCTCATACAGCGTCACCACATGATGTGTTCTGCTGGAACGTGCAAGATACGTCGAGGGCGCCTTGGGTATTTGTCGCAACGTCACCACCTCATCGGATGTTCCCTTGCTGTGAATAATCAGCTCACGTGTGGTGGGTAACTCTTCCCACCATGTCGCAGCCTCCGCAGGTGCTTCCTTGACCTTCAGGTTCATGAGCTGCGACACAAACCTGCTCGCCAGTAAACTCCTCCCTGGAGACCTTGATGTATACGACCAGTAACTCATCATCGCATCGGTGTTAATATGATGCGTAAGCGCGAGGTTCTGGTTTTTGATGTGTGTGTAAGTGATTGAAATTGATTTTATTTCTTGTGATGTTGCTGTGAGCAAGTCTTTGTCCATTAAACTTGCGGGAGCATAGGTAAACAGACGTGTAAGCTCACCATTGATCAGCACCATTGAAGGCTGTGGTGTGTGTGTGATCGCATAGGTGTCACGATGTCCGTAGCCATCAACACCAAGTTCAAGTGTTGTGGTGTGGGCGTTTGTTTTGAGTGACAGGATGCTCTTTTTACCATCCTCTCTGGAGAGTCCATATTCAGCAAGCTCGTCAATCTGAGTGAGGGGCCACGCTCGATACGCTGTCAGAGGTGCGAGGGTTTGGTTGAGCGTGGCGAGCGCCTTGTCGCTGACGCGAAACTCCTGAACCACAGGTGGCTGTGATGCATCCTTGATCTGAGATGTTCGCGCCGACCAGAACGATTTGCCAGGTACAAGTGTGACCTTGAGCGATGGCGATTCCAGCTCGATTGATGTGAGCTCATCGAGAGTTGCATCAAACACGACATGTTGTGATGGGGAGTAAAGGAGAGCAGTGAGTGCCAGAGAGAGTGCACCTGCGGCAAGAATGGCTTTGACGTAAGCAAACCTCATGGTGTGCGCTCCTTGCGCGCTTTGAGGTCACGCAACCATGACATGATGAGCAAGATCAGAAACAGGAGGGGAGGGCACAGCAGTGACAGCCATGTGAGGGCTCTGTCTTCGCCTGCGAGCAGGTTGAGCATGACATCTTGTGATGCCGATGAGCGTGCAGGCGAGGAGGAGTCATGAAGTAGCCACGCGACATGATCGAGGAGGAGCGTGGCGTTGGATGGGTTTTGCGAAAGTACAAGGTCTGACATCCAGGTCTGGTCGGCGTAGAGCACGAGGCGAGCGGCGTCAATTTTGCGAGATGTGGTGATCGCTGCGGCGATGACAAGGCGTTGGTCGTTGTGTTCCTGTGGTTGGTCAAGCGTATAGTTTTCGTTGATATCTTCCCAGCTTGAGGCTGGCGCGTAGAGGAGTGGGGCAAAGAACGATGAACGTTGTCCAGAGGGTGCCGCCAGTTCATTGAGATGACCTGTTGTTGCAAGCGTCACTGGTTGAGTTTTTGAGGGATCTTTGAAGCTTGATACCGCAGGGTGCATGCGCACATCGCGCGTGAGTAAGTTATAATGATCAAGTTGTGTACGCGTCATGCGCAGGATGCTTGATGTCGACGCGACAGGGTGGGTGGATGTCTCCACAAGCAAGGACCGATAGAGCGCCTGCACAGGAGCGTCTTGCGGCGATGGCTCCATCGTAAGCAGGGCATGGCCTCCTTGCTGGATAAATGTTTTGAGGTTGTCCACATGTGATGTGGTGAGGTGCTTTGGTTGCGCGAGCAGCACGATGGCCCCCGCATCACTGGGCACGGGCTCTGCGACGAGTTGTGACAGGGGGAGAGCTTTGACTGTCAGATGTAGCCTATCCTGGAGGAGGTCTTTTGCACGTCCATAAGAGAGCGCCCTGTCCTGACTGTCTTGTTGTGGGGGAGTGATAAAATAGATTGTGCGTTTTTCTGATGCAAGTGACTGAATTTGCTTTTGAATGTTTAAGTCTAGCTGCGCGATGGTGTGTCTTGCATCTGCTCTTGATGTGCCAATATGGAGGCGCTGTTGTCGTGGCAGTGAGGATTGCGCCGGGGTATGCGTGATGATCAGTTCGCCATTATCGCGTGAGGAGAGTTGTCGTGCTGTTTGATTGGCCAGTCGTTGATCAAGGATCTGGAATGACAGTGAGGGCGATTGAAGAGGGGCGAAGTAGGCGTTGAGGATGGGTTTAAGATCGCTATCAGGGGGGAGGAACGCGACGATTTCAAGTTGGCCAGGCAATTCGCCAAGCAGGTTTTGAGTATGTTCAGAAGGTGTGGTGTTCTGGAGGTTGGAGAGATCGCGAGCAACGTTGTGTTGATGTGCAATGGCATTGAGAGAGATGAGCGCGATGGCAATCAGCCAGAATGTAATCAGATGGTTGACCTGAGCCTTGAACAGATGCGGTGAGGTGCGTGCGTGTGTGATGGCTGAGTGTTTTGATGCGCACAGGGCGGCGACCGTAAGGGAGCCGACAAGAACAGTGCCAAGGAGGGCTTGAAGTAAGGTGGACGGTTCAGGCGTGAGTACAAGCCCAAGTGCGCTGAGTATGAGTAGCGTGAGTGAGACGACAAGGTGTATGCGCAGCCATGTTTGAGGTGTGAGGTGGTTCATAACAACCTCCGTGAGCGAAGGCGAAGCGTGGTTGCTGAGATAAATAGTGTGGAGATGCTGACGTAGTAGGTGACTTCAGAGAGCACCAGGCGGCCAGCCATAAAACCATGGAAGTTCCCCTCATAGAAGCTCAGCGTGGTGGCAATTGAGGCGAGCTCGGGAGAGAGGATCGCGGAGAGCATCCAGAGTGCGAGCAGTGCAATAAGCAGTGTGGATGAGAGCGCAAGGGAGAGGAGCTGCCGCGCGGTGAGTGACGAAAAGAATGTACCAATGGCTGTGGTGGCACATTGTACGAGCACGAGTCCAAAGTAACCTGTGAGGAGGTGTGCTGTGGACAGGTGTCCTTTCTGGACAAGCAGGAGAGGGAAGGGGGCTGCGACAAGTTGGACAAGGAAGGTGGAGAGTACGATGGCAAGTATCTTGGATGTGGTGATGTGCAGTGATGAAAGTGAGGAGAGGTTGATCTGAAGCCAGGTGCCCTGTGCGTAGTCCTCGGAGAAGGACCGCATGGCGAGGAGCAGTGTGAGGATGATGGAGGAGCCAAATGCGATGTAGAAGAAATCTTCAAGGGAGGCGAAGGCGTAGCGGGGTTGGTCGGAGATGGCGATCGCGGCGATGAGCAGGGCTTGAAGGAGCAGAGTGAGTCCAGCCACAAGCGGCGTCCAGCGTTGAGACCAGAGCGCACGAAGCTCTCTCAACGTCAGGGTCACCAGGTGGGTTTTGATGGTTTTTTTGCTCATTTGTTCCATTTTGGCTGTTTTTTAACAGGTGGCTTGTTTTGTTTTTGCACATTTGTGCAATTTTACTCAGGTCGTGCTGCGTTGTGTGAGTATGAGGAATTTGGCTTCAAGTTCATCATCGTGCGAGGGTCTGAACCATTCAAGGGGTTGTATACCATGAGAGAGGAGGAGTTGAAGAGCGTGTGAGAGGAGGTTTTCAGGCAGCATGAGCTGTAGCGTATCTGGTGTGCTGGAGCGTGTCATTGAGACCTGATCCAGTTGAGCGAGGAGGTGTGCTGCGAGCTCGCGTTGATGAGGTTGAATCCGCAGGATGTAGAGGGGAGTGTCGAGGTCCTGGTGGTGGTAGGGCGTGAGCGTGGTGTTATGGAGCGTCAGAATGGAGGAGGTAAGCAGGGAGAGCTCATGAATGATATGAGAGCTGAGGATGATTTTGTGGTCCTGCGCGAGCTCCTGGAGGGTATGTCGAAGGGTGACAAGCTGTGAGGGGTCAAGGCCAGCGCCAGGTTCATCAAGCAGGAGGAGATGGGGTGAGGTGACGAGTGTGCTCGCGAGCGCGACGCGTTTCTTGAAACCAAAAGAGAGGTGTTTTGTGGGGGTGTGCAGGACGTTTTGTAGTTGGAGTTTTTCGACAATGTGTTGGGTCTTGTGGCGTGCATCGTGAAGAGGAAGCCCTGCAATTTGAGCGATAAAAAGGATGTGTTGTTGTGTGGTGAGGTGAGGTTCAAGCGCGGGTGTTTCGGGGAGGAACGCAACGAGTTTATGCCACTGTGCGGTGTGTGTATGCGTTGTGATAGGGCCAAGGGAAATGGTGCCAGATGCAGGGAATGTATGTGCTGCAAGCAGGGAGAGTAAGGTGGATTTCCCCGCACCGTTGATGCCGAGCAGCCCCGTGATGCCGGAGGGTTCGGTTTCAAATGAGACGTTATGTAGGATGCAGCGCTTCTTGTGAAAGAAGGAGAGCTGTTGAACCGAGAGTGGTGTGTGAGTGAGGTGAGGCGTGGTCATGATGGTGGTGCGTCAAGGGGGTGAGCATTGTTTTACATAAAATGATGTGCGCTAAAAATTTCAATGCTCCTGTGGTTGGTGTTTTAAGTGTTTGTTTTTGAATGGTTTTTCTTGGTTTTGTTTCGTTATGTTTACGTTTAAGGTGGATTAAGTAGCGCAAAGATGGTGTCGTAAGGAGAATGTCTACAGTGGCAGATTAGAACGTAGCCATGCGATTACATGTTGGCATGTAGACGCGACGGTCTTGTGCGTTGTTTATAGCACCAGAGCAAGGCATTCGCCTAACCAACTTATTCACCTTCTTATGGAGAGTTAAAGATGACAGAGCCTACTACACATAGAGCAAAAAGCTTGATGCCATGGATCCTTACCCTTGGCGTGATCACAATGTCCACAAGCGTGGCTTGTGGATTGCTTGGTGAGGAAGAGAACAACATGACCACCGTGGATATGAGTGGTGATGTGGATCAGGGCACCACACCTGACGAGGATCAAGGCACCACACCTGATGAAGATCAGGGCACAACGCCTGATGAGGATCAGGGAACTATACCTGATGAAGATCAAGGCACCACACCTGATGAGGACATGGGTACAGAGCCTGATGAAGATATGGGTACAGAGCCCACCTCCAACTGGAAGATCATGTCTCACCCATGTGCAGGCAACAGAACAGATGCGTTGCATTGTGACGATGACAGCACCTGTTACACAGGTTGTGGTACAACCACATCAGGGCGTGGGATGTATGTGACCACAGATGGTGGTGTGACCTGGAACCCAATGAGCACCACACCTGATGAGTTTTTGAACGCATCTCGCGTGAACGACATCTGGCGTAGTCCTGATGATGGCTTGTTGTATGTTGCTGGAGATCACAGCGTAAGTTTTGGTGTGGTCAGCGTGGATGACAGCGGTACAATTGGAGAGGTCTTCAAGAGAGGTAACACGGTAGGATTTGGCTTTACACCTGGTAACTTCCGCAGGGGTTCAAGTGGCCGCGCTGTGGTGGAGTCCTTGACTGGTGTGGATCTTGTGTATCGTAATGCTGACTCTGATGATCCCTCTGAGAGCTGGCTTGATGGCAGCGACGCTGTATCTGGAGCCAGAGGTCGTTTGCAGACGCTTGACCTTGATGTGGTTGGCGATGACTTCTATGGCTGTGGTTCTACCATTGCAGATACACCTCGCGTGTACTTGCCCGCATGGGATGCCGACAGCGAATATGATGTGGAGGTCATGAACCTTGTCGATCCAGAGAGTCTTGCAGCATACAACGGCGAGATGTGGGGCATCGATGCTGATGAGTCCGGTGTGGTTGTGGGTGGTGTGAACCAGGCAGCAGGTGTGGGCATGGTATATGTGTTCAATGCTGAGGGTGGTTTGGCCCCGAACGATCTTGCGAACTGGAGCGAGTTCAGGGTTTCCAAGGTTCCTACATTGACAGGCAAGGCGACCTGGGTTCAGGGCGTGTGCCGTTCTGGAAACACAATTTATGCTGTGGGTCGTGAGAGCAGAGAGGGTTGGGGCTTTGTGCTTCGCTCACAGGATGCTGGCGAGAGCTGGGAAGACATTTCTCTGTACGAGGGAGGAGCTTCCAAGTCATCTCTTGCTGATGCGTATCGCTGTCACGTGACCTCAACTGGCGGTGTGATCATCGCAGGTTCTGGTGGTCAGTTTGCAGTGTATGAGGATTGATGCACAACCCTTATCAGGGGTCGAATTGTAGGCGCGAGCCCTGATAGCTCGTTGTGAATCAAGAGAGAGCCAGCCGAATGCTTTAGCGTTCGGCTGGCTCTTTGTTTTGTGTTTGAAATATAGTATTAAATCAATCTGATAGTTAATCTTAATTGTATTGTTTTGTGTGTTTGTAAGGTGTTGTTTTTGTTGGTTATTTATGTTTAAGTGCGGTTAAGTTGTAAGATGCTTTTTAACGCTTTAGATTGAACTTGTTCTGGTTAAGATGTTCTGTTTCCGAGGCGGCTCACAAGGTGTGAAAGGCCTCATTGATTCAAGCAAAAAGGAAGAAAGATGAATCAATCCATGAAAGCTAGAGTTCTTACAAGTGTGATGACATCCGCGTTCGTGCTTACAGGCACCATGGGCACTGCATGGGCAGGTCCTTGTGATGGTATGGATAGCCAGCTCAAGAAGATCAGCAAGCAGCTCAAGACCGTATGTGATAACAAGGACAAGCTTCAGAAGCTTGGCATTACCGACCCTGGGTTCTGCGACAACCCTCAGGTTGCTGATGCTGCGAAGTTTGCCAAGGAAGTTGTGAGCGCATGGAACTCCATCGTGGGCAACTCTGCTGCAAAGATTGGTGCTCGTCAGTTCAAGCTTGGCAAGGGCGGCAACGGTACAATCGTGGGCTCCACACAGCGTATGTGGGTTTCTAACTCCATCGCAACCTCCAACTCCTTGACTGTGAAGGTGAATGAGCAGGCAGGTCAGGCAAAAATGAATGTCAACGTCTGTGTGGTTGACTTGAAAGGTGGCAAACCAAAACTCAAGAAGCAGGTGGTCTTTAACGGCTCCAAGAAAGAGAAGAAGAACACCAGCGAAAGCAAGACCATCAAGGTCAAGGGTGTGAAGGGTAAGATCGTGATGGTGAAGATCTCCGCTGCACGTGCGACAACCAACAAGTTCAAGTACAAGTTCACCGCCAAGTAATGGCGCTGAAACAGAGCGTAAAAAAGAGGGGGCGGATTGTTGCTGCGCAACAATCCGCCCCCTCTTTTTTACGCTCTGTTTCAGGATTCAATCACGACAAGGTCTTCCGATAGCATGTATCCCTCATCTGTGTTCAGGATTTGCTCCTTGAGCTGCCCCGAACGCAAGGTGGACAGCGTCACATATAGTCTATTCTGAGCTGCGTCATGCGCGATCTTCTCGCCTGCCCACAGGTGGTCGATGATCTCATCCGAGGAGAGCGCTGTGCCTGGGGTGCTTATGTGGTGATCTGTGAGTAGTCTCAGCAGGTTATAGGGGTTGTTCTTGGTGCTCAGTGAGAGCCATGAGTAGGAGTTTGGTGGGCGATAGGACTGTGTGTTGTGATCGATAATGAGCGCCTTTGCCTTGGGGTCTTTGAGTTCCACCATCAAGCGAGACAGCATATCAGGGGGCATGATCTGTTGAATGGTCTTCCAGGCGATACGCGTCTCCATGCACGAGAGGATAGGTGGTGTGGGCATATCGGGATCATGTTCGTGGAGTTTTGCGAGGATACGGATGGGTTTGGCGTAGAGCGCGTCTGATTGCTTTTTGGGGGGCTGATTCAAATAGTGTGTGAGGTTAATCAGGGCCTCGTAGGTGTGTGCAATATGGAGCAGGAGGTCTTTCTCGGTGCACTTATCAATGATGGTGTGAGCTTCCTTGAGGGCTTTGAGTGAGGGTGTGCGCTTCTTATCAATGGTGAGCCACAGGGCCTGTTCGCAGGCGAAGTGGAGGTGCAGTACAGGTGAGGTGGTGTGTTCAAGAAGAGGTTCGACCTCATGAAAGAGTGCGCGTGCGCCCGAGTAATCATCGAGGAATTTCAGGCAGATAGACTGGTATAACTTGCCAATAGCGAGCAGTGGAATGGTGCCTTGTTGTTGGTGGTGGTAATTTGCTCGTTCGTAAAAGACCAGTGCTTCCGAGTAGTTATCTTGTTCAAACTGGAGTTGAGCAGAGAGGAAGTAGCCAAAGCCATGAAGCCATGAGAGACCATGGTCATCGGCAAGTGAGAGGAGTTTTTGCACAGATGCGGTAGCCTTGGGAATGTGCAAATCGTCGACATACTGGCGAGCCTGAATGCGCATGGCATGTGATGCACCGATGATGTCATGATCCTTGATGAATGTTTCGTAAGCCTCCTGAATACATCGGGAACCTTCCTTTTTTTGACCATCCTCATGGAGTGTGAACCCAAGGTAAACGAGTGATCTGGCCATGGGTCGGTTGAGTGTGTGTGTCTTGCAGTAGGCGATATTTTCCTGAAATGCCTGGATGGCCCTGGTCATGTTGCGTTGTCGGATGAAGCTGTGTCCAAGGCCAATGTTGAGGTCAGCGAGTGTGTAGTTATCGCCCAGTTCTTGTGCGAGCGCGGTGGCCTTGGGGTGGATGACAGCGACGTTATCATCAGGCTTGTACTCCATGAGTCGTAGCATGACTTGAAGGAGGATGGGCTTACCAAGGCCATCGAGTTGAATATTTTCAACGACCTGATGAGCCTGGACATACTGGTAGTGAATGTACAGATGATCGGCGTGCGCGAGCTGGAGGGAGATGAGGATATCCGCTGGGAGCGTGTCAACGAGAGGGTGTTCAAGGAGGTTGTGTTGAATGTGTTTATGGAGTCCTTTCATGCCAGGGAAGTCCTGTGTTTTCCAGAGCAGAAGGTGTTTAAAGAGCAGGGTTTTTGCGAGGTTTTCAAGATGTTCAGGGGTGGGTGCCTGTGTGAGCTGTGTGAGCCAGAAATCCTGAATATCATCAATGATATAGGTGAATGCTTTGGAGTAAAGTGAAGCGTCCATTCGCCATCGGTTTCCACGCGCCTTCTGGAAGAGTTTCCAGCATGTATCTGCGGTGTATTGAGCAAGGTTGAGGATGGATTGTTGTTGTGTGTGTTGGACTGATTCTTTTTCACGAAGAAAGATCAGCAAGGTGCGTGGGATGCTGAAGTGTTGTTGATCGTGGGTGCGTTGAAGCATGGCGCTTTGCAACAGCTCATCGATGATATCTTGCTTTACAGGTGTGTTTTGTGCGTGAGCGAGGAGCTCCAGATCAAAGGGAGCGTTGAAGGTGCAGCTTGTGGCAAGTGTGTGTTGCGCCTCTTGAGAGAGTAGATCCCAGGACCATTGGAAGAGGTTCTGTAGGCTCTTGTATTCATTGGGATTGTCAAGGATTCGTGCGAGCACCTTGTCGGGTGTGAGGAGGTTTAATCTACGCGCGCAGAGCTGGATGCTCATGGGGTGAGTGTCAAGAGCGTCGACGATGTGTTCAATGACTTCGAGGGATTGTGTGAGTTGATCGTGTTTTTGTGTGGGGGCGAGTGAGAGGAGCAGAGACGTGGCTTCATCGGTGGAGAGTTTGGGGGTGGAGTGATGCGAATCGATGGTGAGTTCAGGCAGTGGTTGTCGTGAGCCAAGTACGAGATTGGGAGTGGATTGTTGTGTGTTTATGAGCTGAGCGCAGATGCGTTGAATGGGGAGCTGTAAGTGTTC
>CATLTV010000213.1 GCA_950059285.1 uncultured Pseudomonadota bacterium
GTTTGCGTACTACATGCTTGATGCATCACAGAAGTTGCATGACATCGCGTATCAACGACGTGACACCCCCACAGCACAGTTTCCTTCTGCGTTGGCGTTGTTGCTTGAGTATAAGTTTGTGGCAGGGTTCCGCGCTGTCAGTGGGAATGATGAGCTTTCCCCCATTGTTCATCGCTCATCCTGGCTGCGTCTTGTGACCCGTTTGAGGCAGGCAGTCTTGCCCTCTGAGGATGTACTCAAGGAGTTGGACCAGTCAAAATATGTGTCCATGCCTTCCATGGTTGGGCGCATGCGCGCGCGCGTGTGGGCACAGTATGATCCCAAGGATGCACGCTATTTAAGTGTGTATGAGTCTCAATCAGCCAATGATGTGAAGGGATTTTATGCCTTTGTGGATATGTCCTATATCCAGATGTGGCAAGGCGATTTGAAGCGTGCACAGACTTACTTGGCGAGCGCCAAGAAGATCGCAGCAGAACATCCCGAGGTGCTTTATCTTGAGTTGTTGCTCTCTTCTGTGAGCGGGGATGTGGCGACCTCGAGGGCGCTTGATAAAAAACTGGAACTTTCCAGGCGCAACCCTGTCTTTATTCTGGACCTTGCAGAGCTTGCTCTTCGTTATCAAAATCCTGCGCTCGCCAGGAGCACCCTGATGGGCTTGAAGCAAAGTTCGTGGCCCGATGCTATCTGGATGGATCGCATGGGATCGATTATGAGGCAACTTCCTTCCGAGGGGATGATTGATATTCTTCGAGGTATGCTTGCACAGCATCAGAGTGATTCTCTGGCACCAACACGCGCCGAGATTCTCAAATGGATCGCGGTGCTTTCAGGTGTGCGTCAGGGCAAGGATGGTAGTTTGTACTGGATTGACGAGGCGTTCAAGGTCAAGCCAGCCAAACAGGGTGAGTTGTGGCTTGAGAAAGGGTATTATTTCAAGTCCAAGAAACAAAATGACAAGGCTCAGGACTCTTTTCTAAAGGCTCTGCGTTATAACTCATCGTTAGCAGAGGCTCACCTGGGTCTTGCCCGAATATCGCAGTCAGAAGGGCGAAAGGAGCAAGAGCGTACGCACTACATTCGCTACCTTGAACTTACCCCGTACGGTAAACACAGCGTGGAGGTAAGACAGCTTCTGGATTCGCTTCAATCGACTGGTGATCACGCATCTCAATCAAACTAGAGTTCATGAATCAACGCAACTATTACGACACAACATGCTCCGCACGGTGTACTCCTGTTTATGGCAAGCAGGGTCGTATGATGCATGTGATGTGTGCGTTCCTTGTTGCGATGTGTTTGACTGGCGTGACAGCGTCTCAAGCACACGCTCTTGATGTGGTGGTTGGCGCGGAGGCCAAAGTTCAGGCTGATATTCAGGCAGCAGGCACCACAGTGCAAATCTCTGGAGCGGTGCGTGATGAGCTTGGTGAACCATTACGTCAGCATGATTTACTCCTTACCATTTCGGCTTCGCACTCGCGTCGAACCTTACACAAAGGTCTGTTGACCACGGATATGAAGGGGCGCTTTGAGTTTCAGCAGGATTTTGGTGAGGGTGACGTCATGGTCTCTCTGTCACTCAAACCCACGACCTATATTCTGGGGGATAATCCTGTTGAGAAGGAGATCTTCCTTGAGGTTCGTCCACCCGATCTTCAGGTTCAGGTGCCTTCACTTGTGGTGGGGCGTCAGGAGCCCGTGAGTTTGCGCGTGCGTGGCGCTGTGAATGGTGTGGGGATCAAGGCTCCCGTGCAAGTGTTTGTGAATGATGTGCTCGTCGAGGACAGCCTTGAGCTGAGTTACTACGGGCGAGGCGCGCTGGATATTGGGCGTTACCTTGAGGAGGGGACCAATGAGGTTTCCGTCAGGTTGCCCCAGGCCAAAAATAGGCCCGCTGCTGTAGAAAGTAGCACGTTGATGTTCACTGCAAATGCTCAGGTTTCGGCACGTATTGAAGCGGCCTACAACAGGCTTGAGCGAGGCATTCGGGTGCATGGCCAGGTGGTTGGGCTTGAGGGGCAACCTCTTGGTGATGGTCATGTCACGGTGATGTTTGAGCATCGAGCCGAGGAGCAAGACCAGGGTGCCTTTAATCCTGCTACAAACGGTACTGTGCGTGTGGACATGCAGCCTACGGGTTCATTTGAAGCGTTTCTATCGGAGCAAGATTTACAGGAAGGATTATGGCGAGCGCAGGTGACGTATCAGCCTGATGTCGGGGTGAAGAGCGCTGTGTTTACCGAGTTCATGGAGCTTGACCACGGCTCTTCTCGTTGGCTGCTTAATACGCTTGGAATTCTTGGGATCTTGTTTGGTATGCTTGTGCTCGCGTGGCGAGTGTCCTTGATTGATTTTGAGTCAATCATGCGAGGACTCAGAGAGATGCGATTCAGGAAGAAGTATCAGCATGTCTTTGATCCTCTGGATGAGCAAGAATCCATTATTGTGGAGCAGCTGGACCGACCTTCGGAGGTTGCGCCTCCCTCGGAGTTCGATATTGGAGGCGTGGTATGGGATATCTGGCGCCACAAACCTGTGAGGGCAGGGCGTGTGCAGCTGTTGACCCTGGGTTTGGAGGATGTGATCTCGCAGTGTGAGGTGAATGCTCAAGGTACGTTCGTGTTAAAGGAGCTTCCTCCAGGCAAATATGCGTTGCGTGTGTTGTCAGAGGGGTTTGCGCCTGGTGTTATGGACGTGAATCTTCCGCATGATGGGAGCCTTGGTTACTTCAGGTTGGGGTTGGTTGCGATTCCTTTGAAGATGAGGCGTTTTTACCAGAACTGGGTGCGGCAGATGAAAGGGCGAGATTTGTGGGGCACGCTCACGCCTCGCCAGATTGAAGAGACGCTCCTGAGTGTGTTCCAGTCTTTAGCCGAACAGCGTCATGATGAGCGCGTGCGTCAGGATATTGTGGCTCGGGTTGTGGATTACTTTGATCGACCAGAGCAACTTGATGAACCTGCTGATATTTTGTTGGCTGTGACGCAGATGGTGGAGGATGCTTACTTCTCAGGTCAGCATGTGGATGAGCGCCTGTGGCATGACTTTGTGCAGGTGATTCAACGCCTGCAAGTGCTGCTTGATACCAGCGACGAACAACATATTGAGGGAGGGAATCCATGAGCGCGACGATCTCTTCTCAGGTGCAGCGATGGGGATGCGTATGTAGTCTTCTTGTATGTATGTGGTGTGCGCCTTCACTTGCGTTTGCGCAGCAAGATTACGCACCTGATGTGCGCGATTGGAATGGTCTGTCGGAGCTTCAACTTGTGGCTCAGTCCGAAGGTATTGAGCTTGTGTTTGAGGATCGTCTGGAGCTTGACGCGCTTAGCTTGGAAGAGCCGTTACTGATTATTTACCCGGAGCAAGAGCTAAGGGCCAACGCGTTGACTCGCTATATTATTGATGGGGGTCGCGTTGTTCTTGCTGATGACTTTGGGCAGAGTAGCTCGCTGCTTTCTCGTCTTGATATTGATCGTCAAATGCCAGCGCGTGGAGCCTTGCCTCATCAGGAGTTCTTTCAGAACAATCCTGCACTTCCTGTATTCAGAGCTCAGGGGTTACATCCTCTGTTAAGTCAGGTGGATGTGGTGATCGCAAACCATCCCGCGGTGTTGTCCAATGTGGGCGGTCCTGTGCTCAAGTATTCCGAGGACGGTGGGCTGGTTTACGATATGAACCTTGGTAAGGGAAAGGCGCTTGTGTTGGGGGATGCAAGCTTGCTGATTAACCATATGCTCGGTGTGGCTGATAACGAGACGCTTGTGCGTAACAGCCTGAGATATGTGTGTGAGGTGAGCGCAGAGAGTACATGTGTGGTGCATGTCTATGCTGGTCAGTTTACGCAGAGTGGTTCGTATGGCTCCGAGGATACATTGTTGGGTGATCAGGAGGCGGTGAGTGAAAAGATTCAAAGCCTGAACCAGTCCATCCACGACTTGATGGAGCAGATTCCAGCAGCGCGGTTGTTCTACTATCTTGGGGTGTTGATTGCCTTTGGCCTCGTTGCCTATTTGGGGGCGATCTTCCCGTTGCGCAAGACGCGCGCATACAGTTTCTTTGTGCAAGATACGTTGAAGTCGATTCACAACCCACAGGGGGAGTTTGACTGGAACCTTGCGCGTTATGCCAATGCTTCTGGGGCGACCAACTATGCGTTGCCTATTTCGATCTTAAAAGAGATCGTGGAGGAATTAATCCTCAAGAAGATGGGACTCTGGGATCGTAAGAAGAGTGAGAATATCAAGGTGGCTGATATCGCGCAGCGCTTTGGGCAGGAGTATTTGAAGAACTATCCTGTGGATATGCAGCGCAAGCTTGAGAAGAAGTTTGCGACTCTTTTGGCTACCTTTGCCAGCGTTCCCACACGACAGCGCATATTTCTTGACTCGGATACATTTTTTAACGAGCGCGATATGCTAAGTTTATATGAAGATAGCATGGAAATTTTAGAGATTATGGAACTCAAGGAGAATTATGAGCGACGGATTCGACTCTACATCTAAGTTACCTCCTGCGCATCGTGCGCCAGGGCAATCATTGCCAGATCTTGCCTCCGCAGCGCCTCCCGTGATGCAACCTCCCGAGCGTGAAAGTATGAAGCTTACAGAAGAGCCACCTCAAGTCGCAGCGTCCTCCGCATCTGCAGAGCTCTCGCGTGGTGTGGACAGCTCTCCTTTTGCCGACTTCAAGCGTCGTGCAGATATGATCAAGCAAGAGGTTGGCCGCATTTTTATGGGTGCGGATACCACGGTGGAGTTTCTGTTAATTTCCTTGTTTGCACGTGGACACATCCTTCTTGAAGGTGTGCCAGGTGTCGCAAAAACAACGCTCGTACGCACATTTGCTGAAACCTTGCAGGTCTCCTATCGACGTATTCAGTTTACGCCTGATTTGCTCCCTTCTGATATTACGGGTGTGTACCTTCCCAACCTGCAAACGCAGGAGTTTAATCTTCGTCAGGGTCCAATTTTTGCCAACGTGGTGCTTGGTGATGAGATCAACCGCGCACCAGCCAAGACCCAGTCAGCGCTGCTTGAGGCAATGCAGGAGCGTCAGGTGACGATTGAGGGCACCACCCACAAGTTGCCTTCGCCCTTTCTTGTGTTGGCGACTCAGAACCCTCTTGAACAGGAAGGTGTCTATGCGTTGCCTGAAGCGCAGCTTGACAGGTTCTTGCTCAAGGTTGTCATCGGTTATCCATCCTTTGAGCAGGAGCGCCGTGTGTTGATGACACACCAGCGCAAGACAGAACCTGTCAAACCTTTGCTTGAACCTGGTGAAATTGAGCGTCTGCGAGAGCTTGTGGACAACATTCATGTGCACGAAGAGCTTGTGGATTACATCATCAAGCTTGCACGCTTTACGCGTGACCATGCTCAGGTTGAGCTTGGCGCATCACCGCGAGCGGCGTTGGCTTTGCTCAAGGCGAGCAAGGCAAGAGCGGCGTTGCATGGAAGAGACTATGTGTTGCCCGATGATGTGGCGGCGTTGGTACATTCTGTTCTTGCTCACCGTGTGATTCTGTATCCTGATGCGGAGCTTGGCGGAGTGTTGCCATCCCATATTATTCGTCAGGCATTGCAAAAGGTGAAGTACTCAAAGTGACCCCTTATCTCACCATACGTGGTCGTTGGTTGCTGGTCTCGGGCGTGTTGTTCATTGTCCTTGGCGCGCTCTTCTCCTCGTCTCTGATCCTTTTTCTCGGGGAAGTGCAGGTTGCTGTGCTCGCCGTGGCGTTCATGCTCGTTGTGCCTGGCGCGCTTGCGCTTGATCGTCGACAGGTCAAGGTGCTGATGCGAAACGCATCAGGAGAGGAGGGGGCACAGACTGCGCTGGTCGATCAGGAGCTTCTGGTTGATTTTCAGGTCCAGAACCAGAGCGCTGTGGGCTTGCATTCGATGTATATGGAGCCGTTCTTCTCCACGGCGCCTGTGGATGCAGAGGAGATCCGCGCCTGTCGTATTCTACCTGGACGCCATCGACTTGCTTCTGCGGTCAAGCTGCGTTTTTCCAAGACGGGGCGCTGGTTGCTGCAAGGTTTTGATGTGCGAATTTCAGATCCTCTGGGTTTGATTGAAACGCGCGATTACTTGCCCTGCCTGCAAAGTTTCGAGTGTTATCCACGTGCCATTGTTGCAAATACGCGAAGGCGTTTAAGCTCCAGCAAGGTTCTTCCTCGACGAGAAGCTGGCCGTCATGCGGTTGAACGACTTGGTATGGGGACAGATGTACGTGACCTTCGCGAATATCTTCCAGGTGATCCGTTGAGGCACATTGCGTGGAAGGCGACTGTACGTCGTGGCAAGCTTGTGTCCAAAAGCTTTGAGCATGAGACCTCCTTGAGCGTGTATATTTTGCTCGATATCTCGTGCTCCATGCGTGGTGGTCAAAGTCCTGGTCAGAAGCTTGAGCATGGTATTAGCTTGACGTCTGCCATGGTGTCAGCGCTGCTAAAGAACCGTGATGCTGTGGGATTGATGACCTTTGATGAAAAGCTTTATGGTCATATTCCTTCTGGAGCATCGACCCATCAATCCAGACGCATTATGCATCATCTGATTGGTTTGAATGCGGTGGTTGATCCCGATTTAACCGAGTTTGATGAAGATGAGGTCGAGTCACTCATTGCAGATTACTTGTTGATTCAGGAGCGTCTTGATTTTCGTAAAGGTGAGGAACTTGAAGAGCATAGCGGTGTGAATCGACAGCTGTTGCAGCGCTGGCTTATGACACAGTCCTTGAATAATAACCCCGCGCTCTCTTCGCCCGTACTGTCCGAGGGGATGTTTGAGCAGCGAGCATCTCGTCAGCGTCGCTTTGCGCAGCTGCGTGGCCTGCCCATTCCCTATCGCTCGGAAGCTCGTCTGGGCATGAAAGAGCGTGGACTGGTGGATGCTCTTGAGAAGATCGTCTCCACAACCAAGGGAAGACATCACATCATTGTCATCAGTGATTTGTGTGGAATCATGAACCTTGACCTCTTGAGTCGAGGTGTGAAACTGAGCCTGATCAAAGGTAACAGGCTCAAGTTCCTGGTGCCGTTTACGCCTGCATTTTATGACCCGAGCAAGGAAGATGACTCCAGGCGTTACAAGGTGATCAAGGAGCTGTTTACCAGCGCAGAGCGTGATGAGCGTATGCTCGCTGTCGAGCGATTAAGAGGGCTTGGTGTGGATGTCGAACTGTTGAAGCCATAACACCAGAGTTTCAGTGCTATATCAGGATTCGGTGGATGACTCTTCGTCTTCGGAGAGCTGTCCAATGGCCTGTAGGAATCCACGAAAGTATTCCACAGCGCTGGTGATACTGAAGACTGCCGAGATGAGAAGCAGGCCAAGTCCAAGCCAGTGGAAGTTCAGCCTCACCGTCATAAACCCGTAGTTTACATCGTATGTGAAGTGAATCAGCAGCAACAAGATGCCAATCATTTGAAAGGTTGTCTTGTATTTGCCGCCTTCTCCTGCGGAGATAACCATGCCTTCTGTGGCGGCGATGGAGCGAAGACCTGATACGGTGAGTTCCCTGCCAATAATGATAATCACAAGCCAGGAGGGGATCCTGCCCATGGGAAGCATCATGACAAGGCTCGCCATGACGAGGAGCTTGTCCGCGAGCGGATCAAGGAACTTTCCAGTCATGCTGACGAGGTTCTGTCGACGTGCAATATAGCCATCAACCCAGTCGGTGACACTTGCGACCCAGAACAGCACCACAGCGATGAGCACACTTACAGGATCGCCAAAGAAGATCAGAATACACACGGGGGGAATGAGGGCAATTCTGAAGAGTGTCAGGAGGTTAGGGATGTTAAAGATGTCTTTGCGAATAGTGTTCAGGCTCACTCATCTTCCTGCGCAGAATAGGTTTTGTACCAGCGGTAAACGCTGGCCACATAATGGCGTGTTTGAGGGTAGGGAATCCCTCCATAACGATTTACAGCGACACCACCCGCGTTGTACGCGGCCAGTATTAGGTTAATGTCACCTTCATACTGATCAATCAAGGTTCGCAGTAGTTTTGTACCGCCAAAAATGTTTTCGCGTGGATCAAAAGGGTCCTCCACGCCGAGATTTTTTGCCACTGAGGGCATGAGCTGCATGAGTCCCTGTGCGCCTGCGCGGCTGATTGCATAGGGGTTAAAGTTGCTCTCCACTTTGATGACTGCTTTGATAAAACTTTGAGGGACGTCATACGCAGAGCTTGCTTCTTCAATGATATCATCGAAAGCCGCTTCTTTTTCCGCTCTGGAGAGATCTTTGGTGCTGTGTTTGGTGCCGTTTTTTGCCACATGTTCTTCGCGCGACTCTGTGGCACGATCGATATTCTTCTGGGCTTTTTCACTCTTTTTCGACGACTTTTTGCTTGATGAGGTCGATGACGACTTTCCAGAGGAGGAGCTGCTATCATCACCTCCCAGATCAATCACCTCAATTAGCTTGAGGTCATCTCTTGGGCTTGATGTAATCAGAACCTCACCGTCAGGGAGCTGATACTTATACAGCTCTGCAAAACCTGACACGGGGAGTATCAGGAGCGTGATCCAGACAAGGAGAGATACTGATTTAGGGCGTAACATGCGCAGCATGGTGCAGTCCTTTAAACATGACGTTGTAGAGTGAAAAAGCAAAGCTACATGTAGTCCTTTGAGGACGTGATGTTGCAGTGCATTGCTCTGGCAAGGCGAGCATCCTGGAGGGGAGCCAGACCTTGCTCTCATTCTTATTCAAGGCGTGGTCAACGCGCAAGTATTTCCTTAGTCTCTTGTTTTTAAGTTTTTTCACATCTTTTGTGATGTGTGTTGTCTCTGCACTCGATCTTCGTTTTGAAAATCATTAGCCTTGGTGTGGTTGAGGTTTTTTACTGTGATGTATGTGAAGTTTTTTTGAATACAACACCGCGTCGATAGGTCCAACACAGCAGAGGTTCTTCAGCCATGACGCAGGTGTTCATTTTGCCTGTGTAAAAGAGAGGTTGAGGGGTTGAGATGAGATGTAATCAGGTTCGAGTCCATATATAATCAAGATCACAGATCGATAGATCCATATTATTTTTGAAGGAGCATCAAATGGTACACAAGGCATTTATTTCACGCTTGAGCGATCCTCTTCAGTGGGGACGAATGCTCGCCATCGGCGCACTCATGGTCAGTGCTCCTCTGGTAGGTTGTAAGGGCTGTGGCGATGGCGGCACGAAGCAAACCACAGAACGTCCTCGTTGTGTTGATGGCGTATGTGGTGAAGGGACTGACATGGGAAGTCCTGTTGTCACAGGGAGCTGCGATGAGGTCTGTGGTGATGAGCAGGTGTGTCGCGATGGTGCCTGTTGTGATGTGTGCTCCTCCGATACGGACTGTGCAGACGGCGAGTACTGTGGTGCGGAGCGTTACTGCAAGCCAGCGCCATCTACAGCATGTAATATCGACCTCGATTGTAGCTCTCGTCGCTGCGGAGATGATGGCGTGTGTGAGCCTGTTGATCGTTGCATGAGCGATGATGACTGTGAAGGCGTCCAGGTCTGTAGTCTTGAAGGTAGCTGTGTTGCACGTTGTATTCACGACCTCGCCTGTGGCGTGGGTGAAATCTGTCTTGATGGCGATTGCGTTGTCAGTGGCACATGTGAGCAGGATGCAGATTGTGGTGAGGGTGGGGCCTGTGAAGATGGGTTCTGTAAGCTTGGTTGTGCGTACGACTTCGAATGTGGTGCTGATGCGACTTGCTTCCAGGGTCAGTGTTCATGGGGATGTTCCGCTGATTCAGAGTGTGGCGACAACGCACTTTGTTGGAGAGGCGCATGTGTGGAGGCTTCGGTAGAAGATCCCACCGTGCCAGACCCCGCTGATGATCCTGTGGACCAACCTGTGGTTGACCCTGAAGATCCTCAGGACCCTGTGAACCCCGATGAGCCTGATATGTCTGGCGATCCCCAGGACCCACAGGACCCTGTCGCGCAAGCATGTCAGCTTGATGCAGATTGTGGTGACCAGGAGCGTTGCATTGATGGCGAGTGCATTTACTACGGCGCATGCCAGTCCGACGCACAATGTGCTGGCGATCTTGTGTGTGACTCGGGCCGCTGTCGTGACCGCTGCACAAGTGATGCTGCTTGTTTCAACGGTGAAGTGTGTGATGTCGCAGCTGGAGAGTGTGTGCCTCCTGCCTCTTCTGGTGGCGGTACAGTGAGCGGACCTGAGTGTCTTGCAAGCTCTGATTGTAGCGCATGTGAAGCCTGTGTGGGCGGTGTCTGTGAGATTCTTCCTCGCATCTGTGCGACCGATACACAGTGTGGTCTTGAGAAGGATTGTGTGGAAGGATTCTGTAACTTCCAGTGTGCTACAAACGCGGATTGTCCTTACAGCCAGGTGTGTGATGCAGGTGTCTGTAAGACCGATGCTAGCCCAAGCGGTTCCATCTGCACAGCGAATGCTGACTGTGGTTCAGGTTCATGCATCAACGGCATCTGCTTTGATGCTTGCCAGAACGCGAGCGATTGTGGCGACAAGATGATTTGTGACTCGGGTGTGTGTCAGCCAGACTGGCGTCCAGGTTACGAGTGCCGTGATAACGGTGACTGCGCTGCGGATGGCATCTGTGTGGATGGTCTTTGTACGGTGTCCTGCTTCCGCGATGCTGAGTGCCGTACGGGAACATGTGATGCAGGTTACTGTACTCGCTAGAGTATGAATGGATGACCAAAAAAGGGAAGCTGGGGGCGGACATTTGCGCAGCAAATGTCCGCCCCCAGCTTCCCTTTTTTGGTCATTTACTTTTCTTTGTTTGCAGAGTCATGCAAGATAGTAGATGGTGTTGCCAGGAGAGGTGCACTAACACCAAGAAGTTATTCTTTTTTGTTCTTTAAGGAGAGCAGTATGCGATTATATGAGGGTGTCATTCCCACGATGTCAAAGGAGATGGCCAACGTCCTGCTTGAAGCAGAGTATCTGGACGTGGAACCAGGTTATGAGTCCGAGCTTCAGCTCGATATTGAGTCCGTGCTCAAGGAGTATGTACGCATGGACAAGGAGATCTCACGCGCCGCACGTGATGCCTCTTACAATCAGCCTGGCTCAAACCACTTCAAACTCAAGAAGCGCATCGCACGTGAGCGCAACTTCAAGATTGGTGATGATGCACTTGAGTACATCGTCCAGCAGTTGATTGGTGTCTTCTTCCACTCCGCCGTGGTTGAAGAGGTCTACGCTGAAGATCACGAGCTGCGTCGCTCGATTACACCTGTGCTCAAGAAATATATGGGGACTGATTCTCAGCTTGATAAAGAGGTCCGCTCCAAGATCAAGAACCTTGAAGAGGGCAGCCGCACCTGGGATATCGAGTATCAGAAGGTGATGGAGAAGCTCAAGAGGACCAAGAACCTCGAATAATTTTTGGATATCGTATGTAGAAGCACACTCCAAGGAGTGTGCTTTTGTTTTGAGTCAACGGCGAGGGGGCGACCATTTACGCAGTAAATGGTCGCCCCCTCGCCGTTGACTCA
>CATLTV010000214.1 GCA_950059285.1 uncultured Pseudomonadota bacterium
TGTGCAGCCCGATGTGATTTGTTTACAGGAGGTTGATGTGGCCTCGACAAGGACCGCATTGATAGACCATGTGCGATGGTTACTTGAGCACACGCATCTGAGTTATGCGGCCTATGCAGCACAGTGGAAAGCAGACTTCATACCTTCTAATGGGCTTGGACGAGTGAACTCGGGTGTGACTGTGTTATCAAGGTTTCCGATCGAGAGTGCATATCGTGCATCGTTGCCATTGATTGAGGAGCAGGACAGCTTGACGCAGTATTTCTTCTTACGACGTAGTGCGTTGCATGTGACGTTGGCGTTGCCCGAAGATCGTTTTCCCGATGTGCCTCAATTTGGCGTGTTATGTGCGCACACGTCGGCGTTTACGACACAGGAGACAAAGAGGGCGCAGTACATGTGGCTTCGACGTTGGATGGATGGTTTTGCTCAACAGGGTGTGCCATTTGTCATGGGGTCTGATTTGAATATGGTCCCACCTGGTGCGACGACACGTAGTGGTTTTGATGATGTGGTGCAAACCGATGAGTCATTTCATTCCGCTTATTATGAGGGGCAGGAGACATGGCTTTCACCCTTTTATGAGGCGTACAATCCTGCGGTCACGCTGGAGGAGTATGCACGTCATGAAGCGAAGCATTTGACGCACTCCATGCACAAGGACTACTTCTGGAGGCGTAAGCTTGATTATATGTTTAGTAACTGTACATGGGCGTCTGGGAGCGTGAAGACCTTGCAGGATGAGTCGAGTGTGGGCGTTGAGACGATGTCTCGATCGGACCATGCGCCAATCGTGGGGACGTTATCGCTTGGGGGTGAGGGGCAATGAGCGTGATCGCCTGTAGACGAGGATGCCTGTGCGGTGTTCTTTGTAACGTGTTTATATTATTGTGCTTTTGTTCGATTGCGTGGGCGCAACCTGGTTACTGGACACAAAATACCGCGAGGGTATTACCTGCAAAGCGTGGCGAGGTGATGTTACTTGGCGCATCGCGCTATGCCTATCGCGAGCGCGTGGAGATGGGGGCATCGTTGTTCGCGTTTGCGGTGTTGCCCAATGTGCAGTTGAAGTGGGCCTTGTTGGATCAGCCTGACGCCGAGCTTGAGGGTGGCTGGGCAGTCGCGTTCAGGAATCGTGTGTTTTTGCCAGGCCAGATGTATTCTTTTTTGGGTGAGAGCACAGCATCAACACCGTGGAGCGCGCAGGTTGCTGTGGATGGTGACATGTTGATGACATGGGGGCGTGGTGGTCAACTTATCACGATGAGGATGGGGGGCGTCTGGAGTTATCGTCGTGCTGACAGCGCGACAACACAGCTTCCATGGTTTTTATGGCATCGAGCACCTGTGCGCGATGATGAGCGCAGCGTGTGGATGGTGAGGGGTGGTGCATCATTGCGTCAACATGTGGGGCGTGAGGGCTGGTTTGTGCAAGCGGATGGTGACATTCATCTTTTGCCAGAAACACGTTACACGGGACTGGAGCTTGGTTGGAGTGTGGGTGTGGAGCGGCGTCATTTGTTTGCGCAGTTTGGTGGGCGTTCAATGTATGATGGGGCGTTGAGTACGATGCCTGTATTGGAGTTTGGCGTGGCGTTGGAGTGAGTGTAGAACCAAGAAAAGCAAGAGGGGGCGGCCATTGCGCAGCAATGGCCGCCCCCTCTTGCTTTTCTTGGTTTTGAAAGCGCGTTTATTTTTTTACAATTCTTGCTTTTTCAGGGGCTTGGATAGGGGAGTTTTGCTCGATGTAATTGACGAAGACGTCGAGGTCAACAGGGCCACCTGCGACGATTGTGCCCTTGGTGAGGGTGGTGAACCCGTCGCCACCGCTTGCGAGGAAGCTGTTGACAGTGACGTTGTAGGTCTGGTCAGCGACGAGGGGTTGTCCGTTGAGGATGATCTCTTCAAGTTTGACGTGGTCGCCTTCAGTGTCGTGCCATGTGTAGGTGAAGTTCTTGGAGGGTTGCAAGATGCTCAGGCGGCCTTCCTTGCCCCATTGTTCTTCAAGCAGGGCTTCGATTTGAGCGCCTGTGAGAGCGATGACTGTGAGCGTGTTTCCAAACGGTTGGACGCTGTGGAGTTCTTCGTAGGTGAGGACACCTTCAGGCTCGGTGTTGGTGGGAGCAAAGACGAGGTCATTGCGAACGCCACCTGGGTTCATGAGCGCGAAGTGAGCGCCGCCAGCTTCCTGTGATTGTGTGGCGAGCCACTGAGCGTCGGCGACGATCTGCCCGACAGGGGAGTTACCTTGCTCATCCATGCTTCGTGCTATATCGGCCTTGATGAGGCCAACATTCTTGCTCGCCAGGGGCGCGACAAGTTCGCGGTAAGTTTGGAGGTGTGAGGCCATCTCGGGGTTGATCTCCATGTCCTTGCGGAGGATGGGGATGTTGGTGGCTTGTTTGGAGACGACATCACCTGTGGTGGGGTCGATGCTCAGATCG
The DNA here is from genome assembly GCA_950059285.1 of uncultured Pseudomonadota bacterium. Taxonomy (GTDB): domain Bacteria; phylum Myxococcota_A; class Bradymonadia; order Bradymonadales; family Bradymonadaceae; genus CATLTV01. Next base: position 2,445 of record CATLTV010000214.1, read on the forward strand.
ATGCTTGTGATCATGCGACCGTAGTCCTTTGCGCTGGTCACAATTCTGTTATCAATCAGGCAGTTATAGTACTGGTGTGTGTGGCCAGTGATAATGACATCTACAGCGGGGTCAACGTTCTTGTTGATTTCCACGATGGGGCCATCGAGGGACTCGCAGCCATTGAAGTCATCGCGTTGGCCTTGCCAGCCACCTTCATGCATGACGACGATGATGGTCTCAACGCCTTGTTGTTGAAGGAGTTTGACCTCTTTGTTGATGGTTTCAGATTCATCAAGGAAGGTGATGCCCTTGATGGCTTCGGGGCTTACGGCTTTGTCCGTGCCTTCGAGAGTGAGGCCAATAAAACCGACCTTGACGCCTTCGTACTCCTTGATGAGTGAGGCAGGAAAGAGGGTGGTTTGTGATTCTTCCACGATGACGTTAGCTGCGAGGAAGGGGAAGTTTGCGCCTTCAAAGGATTCCTTGCCCTGGCAACCAAGTTCTTTGTGGCAGCCACCGTTTGCGAGTCGAGTGATCTCTTCGACGCCATCATCAAACTCGTGGTTACCGACAGCGAGGACATCAAGCTGGAGCTTGTTCATGGCCTCGATGGTGGGTTCATCGTGGAAGAGCGCAGAGATGAGAGGGCTCGCACCGATGAGGTCACCTGCACATACAAAGGCGGTGTTTGGTTCTTCCTGGCGAAGGGTGTTGATATAAGTTGCCATCACATCAAGGCCGCCCGCAGGAACCTTTTCGCCGTCGACACGCAGACCTGATCCAGGCTGTTCAATGTTACCGTGAAGGTCATTAATGGCGAGGATGCGGACCTCGACAGGTTGTGTAGGTTGCTCGGTCGGGGTCTGGTCTTCTTTGGGCTTGTTGCAGCCGAGGATCGCGATCGATGCAGAGATTGCGAGGAGTCCTTGAAGCGTACGCGAGAGCATAGATAATCCTTTGTATATACGGCGGTTAAAGTCATTGTGTACAGGCTCTGACTGGTTTGAAAGTGCGAGAATAGCTGTGTCGAAAAATCAGCAGAAGTACAGGGCACTTGCTTTGATTTCTCTCTTTGCTCTCACGCCTTCATCCTTCGTCAGCTCTCTGTACACGATGACTTTATTATGATTGAGGTCCCTTGAGGTTAAACGCTTGCCATGGGACCTGATGAGAGAGAGGGAGTCCAGTGGTTGCGCCGAGTGTGGTGCAGACATGGGAGCCCACAAAGCAGCCCATTCCAAGGAGGCTTTGCCATTCAGAGGTGGTCCAAGAGTCGAGCAGGGCGTTGAGCGTTTTGGAGTTGCGCGTCGTTTCGGAGTCGCTCAATTCGCAGAGTGCAGCGAGGATACCGGCGACAAAGCCATCGCCAGCGCCCGTGGTGTCGACGACATCGACGGGAGGAGCTTTGGCGTGTGTGTTGAGGTCATGGTGGAAGACATCGGCACCGCCGCGAGCGCGGGTTGCGATGAGTGTGGAGACGCCAGCAGGTTTAAGCCACTCGTTATAGAGGGTTTGTGCGTCCATTTTTCCATGTCCAAGGTAGTCGATCTCTTCGTCGTTGAGTTTGACGAGGTCGACCATTTTGACGGCGCGTTCAATGCAGGGGATGATCTCATCAGCATCCTTCCAGAGGTGGTGCCTGATGTTGGGATCAAAGGCAACATAGCAACCATGGCTCTTGGCCTGCTGCATGGCCATGAACACGGATTCGCGCAGAGGTGATGACACCATCTGATTCGTACCAAAGAGGACGATATCTGCGCGAGAGAAGTGTTCAGGGGAGATATGTTCAGCGCGCAACATCTGATCGGCGGTGATGGTGCGAGGGGACATAAAGGAGCGTTCACCGTCGGGAGTGAGGCTAATAAAGGTAAAGCCCGTAGGGGCTTCATCAGTCATCACAGCGGTGGAGGTATCAACGCCTTCTTTGGTGAGGGCATCGAGGAGGAAGTGTCCGAACTCATCGTCGCCGAACATGCCAAGGAGGGCGGATGATCTACCGAGGCGGGCGAGTCCGAGGGCGACGTTGGCGGGAGCGCCACCGACGACCTTGGTGAACTTCTCAACGTCGCGCAGGCGAGCTCGTCGGTCAGGGAGAAAGTCAATGATGGATTCTCCAAAGCATAGGACTTCAATGCGGAAACTCTTTTCCATGCAACGCTCTGCGGCTAACTTGATGTGTTATCTGTGGTGAAGTGAGGGGCTTCACGATGAATGCTCTCTCTGGTTTTAACTCAGGAAAGGGGAGAGCACAAGATCATGTACAGAGAGGTCGTGAGTGACCTTCTATAAGTGCACTTCGATAGCAGCCAAGGGACGATAACGCAATGCATCATTACACATGATGATCGCGCGAGCGTGTGGTGTGATTGTGTTTAGATTGTTGTTTTTATTGTGTTATTGGTGCGAAAGGACGCTCTCAAGCATGGGTCTGCTCTTGAGATCTTTTTGCAGAATAAGACGGAAGCTGTTCTGCAAAACGCGTCGTGCCTGGAAGCGCATATCTTGTTGTTCAAGCGCATCAGGTGCGGGTGTTGAGACAGGATTACTGTAGTAGTGGAGGATATAAAGGGTGTCTTCTTCGATGAGTCCGACGGGTTCGCCAGGTTGTCGACAGGAGGTGCAGAGGAGACCTTCGCCCGTGCGTTTGCACTGGAGGCGATCCATATCCTGATAGGATTTACCGCAGCGGTGGCACTGATGAAGTGAGGGGAGGACACCAAAGCCCTTGAGCATCAAAACCTCGAAGTGATGGAGGATCGTTTCGAGTTGGCGAGCATCGTTGGGGCAGGCGTCAAGTTCCTGATAGAAGGCATCAAGGAGATCAAACCCCTGTTGGCTATCGATATCACCGCGTGCGAGTTCACGCATCAGCTCCGAACCGTAGGAGCCGATGGTGATCTTGTCGTAGTCGCGTTCAAGGTTGGGGTAGTGTTCAAGGACACGCATCTCAAGGAAGAGATCAAAGTCGTTATTTTTGCGAGGTTGAAGCATGGCGTCGACCTTGCGAAAGAGCTGCACACCGCCAGAGAATCGCTTACTTGAGCGCGAGTTCTTGGCGATCGCGGAGCGCAAGCCATGATCCTTGGTGTAGAGGGTGACGATGAGGTCACGCTCACTGTAGGGGATTGCGCGGAGGATAAATGCGGTGTGGTTCTCTTTGAGACTCATGGCCTTGTGCTCCCTTGAGGAGGTGCCGTGGTGGTGTTAAGCAGCAGGAACATGTTTTTCGATCAGCTTGCCCACGCCAGGGAGAGCTGCGTGTACATGTTTTTCTGCCTGTCCACGGAGTTTTTTGTAGGTTGAGCGGATGAGCTTTTGCTCGGCTTTTTCTGCGCGGTCATCGGTGATTTTGAGCAGCGCATCGGTGGCTTGTTGTTTGTGTTGTGTGAGGTAGTCACCAAACTGTGTGGTGGTGTCATCTTCGCGGAACGCATCGTAAAGAGGAGCCAGCGCGGAGGTGAAGTCATCAAGGAGCATGTTAACAGCCTTCTCAATCATGCGACCACTCTTGAGCTTTTTCACAGCGAGGTAGCCTGCTTTGAGGAGCTTGCCGCTAATGCCGCTTTTGCTATCAACTTCGCTGTCGATGAGCAGGACAGTGTCCTGAATGACGGTCTGGCGGTCGGCTTTTTTGAGTTGTTCTTCGAGGTACGACATATGAATGGCTCCTGATGAAATGTCATGGGGGTTCAACCTCCGTGACATGCTAAAGTATAACCACGGGGGAGGTTGTGAATATCTGTTTTATGATCGTATATCAAGCATTTTATACAATGCTTGACGCTAGTCGCGTGGGCATAAAAAGACCCTCATTCGCGTAAGAGACCTGCGCGGTGAGGGCCTTTTTTGATGTGTCGAGATGTGTTCGTCACTTAGAACGTGAAGCGCACCATGGCTCCAGAGGTATCTTTGGAGATGGTGGGGATCAGTTCAATACGAGAGGACTCGGTCTTGGGTTTGCCATTGGTGAGGACAAGGACAAGACCCGTGATGGTGGCGACACTGCCGACACCAAGTCCGACGGCGCTGACGATCTTGTGAGTCTGCACCTTGTTATCAAAGTTCTCACGGCGCTCAATGTCTGTCAGGCAGGGGTTGCCGCTGCTTGGGTCAGCATCAAGGTAGCCGTAGCAGGGATCATTCTGAATGGCGAGTCCAGTCCAGAAGGGAGATGTGCCCGCGATGGTGGCGAGGCCAACACCTGTGAGGACCCAACCTGCGGTGCGCTTGCCTTTGCCAGGATCGGGATCGGTGGCAGGGGGCGCGATAATCTTATCGGGGTTGTCGGCATTATCCGTCTTATCCGTGTCCTTGGGATCTGTGGTGTTTTGATCACCCTGATCCTTGGTGTCGGTGTTGTCGGTTTTATCCGTTTTATCTGTGTTATCCTTATCAAACGCTTGTTTTTCGGCCTTGATCTGAGCTTCAAGCTCTTCAAGATCGGAGAAGCGCTGATCGGGATCACGAGACATGGGTCCACGATAGAGATCGATGGTTTTGAGGGCCTCATCGTAGGACTTCATGGCCTGGAGTGCGCGGATGCGGTTGTACTGATAGATAAGGTCGGGATCTTCAGCGTAAGCCTTCTCCAGAAGCTCGGCAGCGAGAGCAAAGTCACCTTGAGTGTAGGCAACTTTCGCCTTCTCGTAGTTTTTAAGGGCCATGTTCTCGGTGGAGCCCTGTGCAAAAGCGAGATCGGGTACACTCAAAGCAGCGAGGGTGCAGAACGAGAGGGTGAGAGCTAAAGGTTTGATTCTCATGATATTCATGGTGTTAAGGCCAGTTAATATATGTTCAAGCAATCATGTGAGCGAATGTGGTGAAGTATGACGCCAACGTCATGTTGGCGCAAGTTTATAGTGCTTGGCATGAGTGAAAGTCAATTGGCCAGTGAAGAAGGCAGAAGACAGCAAAGGGGCGAGGAGTTGGCTAGCCAACTCCTCGCCCCTTTGCTGTCTTCTGCCAAAAGGCAGATTTACCACTTGTCGTTCTTTTTGAACTTTTCGATCTGCTCTTTTGTGGGAGCGCCCCAGGTGTCTTTTTTGACGGTCTTGGACGTGTCCTTTTTGGTGGAGGAGTCCGATGTTGCTGGGGTGGGATCTTTTTTGGCGGTGGTCGATGTGCCCTTGTCTGATGTGTTGTCAGACTTTGTTGATGTGGTTGACTTTGTTTTGGTGTCAGTTTTGGGCTTGTTATCCACAACCTTGACAGGATCTTTGGTGGTTGTGTCAGGTTTATCGGCCACAGGGGTGGTGTCTTCAGCTTTTGGGGTGGGGTCCACAGTCGCATCTTTCTTGGCTTCTGCAGTTGATCCCATATCTTCGCTGGAGGGTTCGTGATTCACCTCGCCAATCTTCTGTGGTTCCTCAGTGTTTGTGTCTGTCGTTGAGGTATCATCCTTGGGAGCAGGAGGTGTGGTGGTGTCTTCCTTGACCTCCTGTGTGGTGGTTGTGGTGTCAGCGACAGTTGTGTCCGTGGGGTTTTGCTCGGTCGATTTGGACTGGCTGACAAGGTAGATCGCGGTGCCGCCTGCGAGGGCGAGAAGGAGGACGAGCGCGACGAGCGCGATGAGCGCGTTTTTGTTGGATGAAGGTGCAACAAACTCCTGACTTTCCATGCTGCCTGTGAGCGATGGTGATGTATCAGAGTTTCTGAAGAGTTCATCTTTATTGTAGGTCGTGCTGGGATCGGGATCGTGTACAGCGACGCTAAAGTCGCTTGATTGCGATGCGGGCAGCGTGACGGGAGTCTCGGTGGAGACAGACGATGCTGGTGTGTTCAGCAAGGTTGGATGAAGGGCTTCGGCGGATGCGTCAGCAGGCGCGGCGGCTCTGATTGAGCCAAAGGAGCCTGTGGATGTCATGCCTTTTTGAAGGAGGATCTGATCAAGCGCCACAAGCATCTCGGCAGCCGAGGCGTAACGGTCGGCGACATTCTTTGCCGTGGCACGGTGAAGGAGCTGCAAGATATCGGGTGTGATCATGACACCTGGACGAGCGACAACCTCGGGCAGAGGTTCATTGATGTGCATGAGGAGCACAGCAAGTGGTGTGGGCGCGTCGTAAGGAGGTTCTCCTGTGAGGAGCTCATAGAGCATGACACCAACAGCATAGACATCAGCAGCAGGGCCAACTTCTTTTGCACCCTGAGCCTGTTCTGGTGCCATATAATGAGGTGTACCAAAGACCTCGCCTTCACGTGTGAGCCCGCGTGTGCTGGTCTCATTGATCATGCGTGCGATGCCGAAGTCGAGAAGTTTGACCTGATCCTGATTGCGGGTTGTCTCGGTGACGATCATGTTTTCAGGTTTGAGATCGCGGTGCACGATGCCTTCAGCGTGTGCGGCATCAAGCGCGCTCAGGAGCTGACGCACAACGAGTAAGATGCGCTCGATCGTGAGGCCATCCTGTCGCAACCATCGTGAGAGATCCTGTCCAGGTGCGTATTCCATGACCATATAGGGGTGTTGATTCTCATCAAAACCGAAGTCATAGAGCGTGATGATGTTGGGGTGGGTGAGGCGAGAGACAGCGCGCGCTTCACGAATGAAACGGTCGCGGCTCTTGTCGGAGCCCTCCATTTCGGCACGCAGGACCTTGAAGGCGACCTCACGTTCCACGGGGAGTTGGAGCGCTCTGTACACGGCGCCCATGCCTCCTTTGCTGATGCGTCCAATGATGACGTACTTGTCAATCAGCAGAGTGCCGATGCGAGGATCGGACTGAGCCAGGTCAAAGGCGTCATCGTAGACATAGTAGAACCCGTCACGTGGGCATTTGGCACCAAGTTGGGGGTTCTCATCTTCACATTTAGGGCACTTTGGCATGGTGGAACTTCTCTGTGGCCTTGGGGCTTGCGTGGTTGTGATAGTTTGATCATGGTACACGGGACTGCTTCATAAATCACAAGTCCAGTGCAAATCAACACAAACGTTCGGGCCAAGTTTACAATAACTTTGGCGTGATTCCTAGAACTCTTCCTGTTTGTTCTCGATCAATCTGGAGCAAAGTATACATGATTCTTTGATGATCGCCGCTCAGGTTTACGTCATGAGGGTCTCTTCTTCCAGTTTTATATACGTCTCAACAGGGGAAAAAGATCCATATTGTCGCACTTTTTTGGTTCAGTCTTGACACATCATGAGCCACGCTCTAGCACATGTGATATGTGCACTAATGGTGTAAATGTTAGTGCTTTTGTCTTCAGTTAGAGCGTCTGAATTGATCTTGTTTCTTACTGGGTTGTATACCCTCCTTGAGTCGTTCATACATTCAGATCACATGGCGCTAATATCTTCTATTTCCCCTGTCTACATGGCCAGATCGTATGAGTAATACACCCCAAGACCTCTCTTCAGAAGAAAATAAAGACACTACAACCGAAGAGCATGATTACAAGGACTCGATCTTCTTTAAGAAGTTAGAGAATGATGTCTGGGAGGCGTGGACCTGGACTGCCGTGGGTCTCGCTGCGACCGCGCTGATGGTCTGGGGCGTGGCCTACCTCAAGCTTGGTTATGTGAGCGTGCTCGTCTATGGCGTGGGGATTCCTCTCACCATGCTGATGTCCGTGCCGATCGTATTGTGGGGATTGTTCAAGTCCACGACCAATCCTCCTGTGATGCGCACGTCGCGATCCATTGGTTTTGTGTGTGTGTTTGCAACCTCCTTGGCTGCGGTGGCTCCCGAGTTTCCTGCGCCTGTCTCAACAGAGGACTTTGTCTCACAACATGTGTACCGACCTCCTTTTACAGGTGAGTGGTACACGATCTCTGGTGGGTTGGAGAAGGAGAACAACTACAACGTGACCGCGCCTGCGTTGAGGTTTGCGTACACATTCACGCGCTTGACCAAGGAAGGAAGTCGCTTTGAAGGCGATGAGTCTGTCCTTGAGAGTTACCCATGCTTTGGTTCTGATGTGCTCTCACCTACTGAGGGTGAGGTTGTGAGCGTTTACAATACACAAAATGATAACGTGCCAGGTCAGCCAAGCAGTGAGAACATGCTTGGAAACCATATCGTGATCAAGGTCGATACCGAGGAGTATGTGATCGCGAACTTCCTCAAGAAGGAGTCGATCCCTGTTGAGGTGGGTGCCACGGTCAAGACTGGCGACAAGATCGGCGAGTGTGGTAACTCGGGTGGCGCATCTCTTCCACAGTTCCAGATCTATCTGGTGACCGATGGCACGAAGCTTGTGCTTACTGAGGGTGTCCCGATGCCTTTTGAGCACTACAGCGTCATCGATGCTGATGGCAAAGAAGAGCGCGTCGTCAAGGGGATGCCAAAAGGCTCAGGCTCCCATGATGATCTTCAGAGTGGACAGACGGTAAAACCTTATAATCCCTGAGTCTTTTTGATGTTGTTTGTGTAGTTGCCCTTGCGTTAACCCCTGATGTGACGAACTGTTATGGCCCTCTCTTTCTGGGTACATCATGTGACCCTCCATGTGCCGTTGACGATCCCCGCAGTGCTTGCTGCGCTCGGGCTCTGGATGTGGCGAGACGAGAGCGCTCGCCATGTAACCTTTATACGTTGGGTTGGGCTGGGTTGTCTGGCGGCGACCACGTTGGCGATGGTCGCAGGCATTCTCTCCGCCCCAGGTTTTCTGGGCGGAGATGGCAGCGAGACTCTACGCGATCACCGTGACCTTGGGGTGACAGCCTGGAGCGTGGTGATGCTCGCTTCGTTAAGTTACGACTATGGCGTGCGTAAAGAGGATGTGCTTTGGCGAAGGCTTGGCGTGTGTTGGTGGGCTGTTGCTGCGCTGGCTGGTCTTGGTGCAGGACACTGGGGCGGGCTACACGAGCACGCAAAGCATATTCCGTTTTAGAGCGTCCTTCGCTCTTCTTCGAACATCTCCTTCTCCATCACGCTCTTGAGCAATACAGAGGACAAGAAAAGATCGGAAGAGCGTCGTGTAGGGAAAGAGTGTAGATCTCGGTGGTCGCCGTATCATTAAAAAAA
>CATLTV010000215.1 GCA_950059285.1 uncultured Pseudomonadota bacterium
TTCGTCGATTCAGCGCCGGGGCCAATCGTTCTGGTTCCCACAGCATGAGGATGGATATCGTGCCCTGGAAGAGGCCAACGAGGAGGTTGACAATCCATCCATCGATGCCGTTGAAGTCCGTGCTGACGTTGCCCACGGAGGGGCTGTTAACTCGTCTGAGGGTGATGCGGGGCTTGTTGTTCTGGTGTTGAAGGTTGCTGTCCACATCGACATCGACGTACTGGATGGTCACGGTGCCTGTGGTATCAATGATGCCTGCGGCCTTGACGCGAACCTTGACCTTGATGTCATTGATGCGTGTCTTGAGGTTGAGTCCATCCTGAATGAGGTCCATGTTGACGGTGCTGTTGCCGTTGACCTTGAATGAGTTGTGTTTGTACCAGACGCGAGCACGGATACAGAAGATGATCCTTGTGGCGCATTCATCATCATAGATCTTGGTTTCGCCGCCGCTGCTTGGTCCCATGGCTCGGAATGCAGAGTCGATGGTGTCGGTGAGACCTGTGCTGTTGAGGATGGTGTGGAGGATGTCACCAAGGCTTGAGATGGGGCCACTACGAGCGTTATCGTCAATGGCAGGTTGCCTGAGCTTGAGCATCACTGCATCGGAGGCGATGCTGCCTGGCGCGGTCCAGTTATCGGAGAGCTGGAATGCACATGTGCGGCTGTTTTCCACGTTGAAGTCATCACGTGCGGTGATGTCGACAAAGTTGATGCCGTAGCGTGTGGTGATGTCTGCTTCAAAGGTACCATCGGGGTTGAGTGTGGCAGGAGCGCCGTTGACAAACACGAACTGAATGCCGTTGACATCAGCGAGTGTGCCCTGGAACTTGCCCACGCCGCCAGGTGTGGGGAGCAGCTGTGCGCCGTCGAAGGGCGAGTCACACTGGATTTCGGGGCCAACCCCGTTGACGAGGATCTCTGTGGATGCGGAGAGTTCGATGTCGTCCTGAGTGGGTCCAGTGACACGTGCGAGCACATTGTATGTGCCCTCTTCGAAGTAGCGGAAGCGGCCAAGACCAAAGGACTCGCCGTCAGGTGTGCTTGTGTATTCCACGGGCGCGCTGGGGATGACGTTGTTGTACATGTCCGTGACGCGCGTGGCGATGGTGATGACCTGTCCAAGACCGTAGACATCCTGGAATGGTTCTTTTTCGATGACAAGAGATGCAGGTAAGGATGGGACCACCTCAAGAGAGGCGGATACAGTCTCAGGGGCTGCATCGGAGAGGCATGTGATGGAGTATTGATCGGCGCGTGTGGCGCTGATGGTGTGATCCTCAATCAAGATGCCATCGCCCATGATGTCGGTTGTGACGGTGGTGTCAGCATCAGGCAGGAGGTTGCCATACATGTCATAGACACGGCATGTGACATCGACCGAAGATCCTGCGGTGATGGAGCGCTCCGAGACGGTGGCCACGGTACGATAAGCATCACCAGGAATTACGGTGATGACTTCGGGTGTGGTGTCGACCAGACCTAGCTTACGGCTACGACAGCCCACGCGAGCTTCGCCAACCTGACGCGCTTCAAATTCACCCGTGACATATTTATGGAGCACATCTTCAGGAGTGGCCTGTGAATTGAGCGCGGCGTCTTCGATGACAGCCTCATCCTGAATCGGCTCACCATACTGATCGAGGAGAGTACAGGTAATCTCAATCTGCTCGCCGCTCTGGAGTGTGAGCGTGGGGGCTGATGTCTCGACCGCAGCAGGGTAGGGAGGCGCAGGCTGAGGAGTCACCGCGTTCATGTCTGCAAACAAATCACCCTGGTCGCTATCCACGCTGTCCATATCGGTGGAGTCCTGTGTCATATCGACAGAGGATTGGTCCTGTTCTTCCTTGGTTTCCCATTCCTTGCCCGTCTGGGCATCATCGCCACCACAGGCAATGAGAAGTGACAGTGTCAATGTGCTTAACAGCGCCAGCCTCGTGGAGGATGTCGATGTGTGTTGGGTGATATTCATAATCGTCTCCAGATATCCATTTATACAGTGATATAACGCGGACAGGACCACTTGCAGCAGACGTGTTCACGTAGAATTCTTTTGTGTGAGCATGCTTTTCCCTTGCTATCAAGTTGTTAGGGGCGGGTCAAGTCAGATGCTCACTAAAGTGCGATCCAGGTAGGCATGAGTAACAAGTTTAAATAAAAAGGTTTTCAGAGTCCAATGTGAACGCAAATTAGCTTCAAATAGAGACACTATGTGTGTGGGAAGGAGTAAATAGTTTAATTCCATCGTCTGACTGTGGTACAAATAGTGTCAGAATTTTGACAGAGAGGTGAAGTGATGGCGTCCGATGTATCTCGTATTCTCAAAGATTATGGCAACTTTATCTCGGGTGGGCTTGGCGCACTGGGTGTGGTGATTCTGTTGCTCGGTGGTGATCATCAGGCAGGTCTTGCGCTGGGCATTGCGCTGTTATGGGTGGGGGGATTGTCCTTTGTGGAGTATCGCCTTGTGTCGCTTTCGTTGCCCACACCTGGTGAACTTGATGCTACACCGGGTGGTGCTTTGAAGGAGAACACCGAGCTTCAATCAGGTGTGATAAAAAATACATCCACACGTGTTCAGGACAGGAGTTTTGCGCCCTTGCAGTTGCAGCAGGCTCGCCTTGACCACGCGCGCCTTGATGGACTCGATCTTACGGGGGCTTCACTGGTGAAGATCAGCGCTGTGGGAGCAGACTTTCGCAAGGCGACCATGGTGAGCGCAAACTTCTCGGGGGCGGATCTATCTGATGCGAACCTCGCGGGAGGATGTCTTGATGATGTGAATATGTCAGAGAGCAAGCTTGATGGCAGCAATTTCAAGAATGTGACCGCGCAACGTCTTGCGCTTGAATCAGCGAGCCTGTCTCGGGTGAAGGCGTTGAGATTGTCATTGAAGTACAGTGATTTACGTCAGATTAAGGCCGAGAGGCTTGATATGAGTTCTGGGGTCATTGAAGAGAGCTCTTTTGTGGGGGCGCAATGCCGTCGCGTTGATGCGCACCTGTCCTCATGGACTGGTGTGGATCTGTCACAGTCTGTGTGGATCGATTGTAACTTCACACAGATCAAGACCCGAGAGCTGATTGCACGAGGCGCACGCATAGCTGGTTGCAAGATGGAGAAGGCCGAACTTGTTGGCGCTGACTTGCGTGAGGTGGCCATGATCAAAAGCAAAATGGAGAAGGCCGACCTGACCAATGCGCTCCTTGATGGTGCCGACTTGAGCCATGTGGATCTGAGCGAGGCTAGCCTTGTTGGCGCGAGTCTACGTGGCGTGAAGCTTGATGGCACAAACCTCTCTGGTGCAAATCTGACGGATGCAAACCTTCAGGATACCGACTTAAGTCGATGCATCCACAACATGTTGACGACATGGCCCGAGGGTGTGAACCCCGAACAGCTTGTCAGCACACTTGATGAGGCGTCGCTCTCGGAAATTGTGGATGAGTTTGCACCACAGTCCACAAAGACCTCTGAAGAAAGTAAACCCAGGGTGGATCTGAGCGGGCTCTCCAAAAAGCTCAAGGCACGACAGCCCTCCAGAGAGGTCGCAAAGACAATGCCTCTTGATGATCAGGAGCTCCTGATGGTTCAGGAAGAGCTTACAAAAAGCTCTCCTCCTCCTCTTGATAAGGCAAAAGAAGCAGAGGAACTGGAGGATTCATCTGAAGATGAATCCTCCAGTTCCTCTGCTTCTGAAACCGAACAGGTGGAGTCTGAGGCGCTTGATGCATCCGAGGAAGATGATGTGAAAAAGAAGAAGTCTGGTGTGTCCGAAGAGGAATGAAAAGAAAGAGCACCCCACAAAAAACCGCAACACCTTGAAAGTGTTGCGGTTTTTTGTGGGGTGCTCTTTCTTACGCGTTAGTTTTTGAACCAGAAGAAGCTGCCTTGTGACTCTGCGCGTGAAAGCTCCTTGGGGTGCTCCTGATCAAGTAAGAACACCTCCATATAGGCTTGCTCGGAAGTGGCGAGGAAGTCTTCAGGGAGTGTGATGGCGAATGTGAACGAGGTCTTGTCTGCGACTGTTTCCCGCTCAAAGTCGCTTTGAACTGTGATGATTTCGTATTCACCAAGCTCCTTACGCGTGCGTAACAAGAGTTGGAATTCTTTTGCTCGCGCAGGTTGTGGCGGGAGGCCGCAGCGTACATGAAGTGTGGCTCCTGTGATGATTTCATCCACAAGTTCGACGGATGTTGCTGATGCCTCGGGGGATTTTGTTGCGACACATGTGGCCGAGCCATCCGAGAGAAACGCGATATTCTTGCTTGTGGAAAGCTGGTTATGGAGCAGTGGGAGGTGGTGTGTGGAGACCTCCGTGGTTAATTCACGGAGGCTCTGCGTATTTTTGTTTTGCTGTGTGAAAAGAGAGGGGAGCAGAGCGCGTGCATGCGTGTATTCCTGTTCTTTGAGCGCGACCTGGATCTGTGTGCGCGTCATGACAGGATCTGTGTGTGTGGTCTTGGCCGCGGTTGTGCCCTGTTCGGGGCAGGGGTTTACTGCGGGGTCCCATGTGTTTGATGTGCGAGGAGGCGTGGAGGTGTCGACGATTTCCTGCGGTGAACTTCGCATGGACTGGTCCTGTTTTGCCATGGCTTCGACGCGACGTTTGCATTCTTCAGGGGACATTTTTTTTGCGTTAAGTGTGGCGCGAGGGGGTTCGGTGGGATCAGTGGTGTCCTGAGTTGGAGGTGTGGATGCACATGCCATGTGGATAAGCGCAAGGGATAGAATGGGGAGAGTGGTCTTCTTGAGGTTATATCGCATGGTGTCCTTTTGTGCTGGGGGATGAGTAAACTCTCATCAATAGTGTCTTGGTTGATAGTAATCGCTTGCGTGGGAACCTCAACGAGGATTTGTAACAACATGGCGTGATGACTTTGTGACCATGGACATTTCTGTTATGGTTTGAAGAGGTTGCCATTTTAGGCTGTTTACACAAGATGTGCGCTCTGTGCTGTTATGCGCCACATGCCTTGAGCCACCGTGTGTTTGATGTCAAGTTGTGGCTACTACAGTGTGAGGATGAGAACGACATATGGAACCAGTAACGCAATCCAATCAAACCCCTCCTGGTAAAACACAACGGAGGGCAAAAATCTTTATGGGGATCTCAGGGGCTCTGGGGATGCTCATGTCTCTGCCTTGCGTTGCTGCAATGCTGGTGGACCTTGTGTCCAAGGGGTTATCTGCGCCCAATATGACAGGTAGCGTGTTGATCGGCGTCTTTGCCATGATCGTGTCCATGATCAGCGCCTTTCTGTTGTTTATGGCGTTTAAGCCAAGGAAAGAGCCTCCATTCAAGATGACCGCAGAGCTTGAGCGACAGGTCTTGAACGTGGCGCGTACTCAGGATGGCCAGTTGTCGCTGGCGTCTCTGGTCATGAACTCCTCGCTTGATACAGATCAGGCTCAGATTGCGCTTGATAATGTGGTGCGAAAAGGATTGGCTGCTGCGACTTTCGATGATGACGGTTTACTGATATATCGCTTCGCAGGTCTGTCCAGAGGACCAGCGCATGTGTCTCCGCAAAGGAACATGGCTCAGTATGAGCTTGATGCTTTTGACCGACAGCTTGGCACCTCCACGGATGGAACTCAGTTCGATTTTCAGGAGGACTCTAACTCCTCACAACAGCAGGACGTTCATTCACAGCATTCAAGGAAAAAAGGTTCATGAGAAAGGTACGACATACATCATCAACGCGTCGAGATGTGTTCTGGGCGAGTATTATATTGGGGGTGATGTGTAGCGCAGTATTGGCTTGCGCTAATGGGCAGATGAAGCCAGGTGTGACGCTGGAATCGATTAATAACGGTGAGGTGTTTGATGACCTGTTCTCAAACAAGACAAACTCCACCGCATCAACATCACAGGTGAACGATGGTTTCTTCACCACTCCCAAGGGATGGGAGATTGTGTCCATTGATGACGATAATGGCGTGTACAAACTCAAGCACAAGGAGATCACACAGGCTTCAATCGTGCTCTCTTATGATGCGCTCAAAAAGCAAGGAGATCAGCGCGTTCAGGAGCTTGAGGTTCTGCATCACAACGTGATTTCAAGGTTACCAAGCAGTCTTGTTCGCATGCAGTCCGAAATGACACGCCAAAATGGTGAGCCCAAGTTTCATACGATGCTAAGAGGAAAGCCCTCCGAAATCTCTCCCGAGATGATTGTGTCAGGTTACACCATCTCCCTTGAACAAGATGCTTTCACTGTCTTTGCTGCGTATCCCGTCGAATCAAGAACGCTCGCTTCAGATATCGAAGCGCTGATGTACTCACTCAAGCCATATAAACCACTGGATGTGGAACCTGAGGCAAAAGAAGAAGAGAGCGACACTTCAAAGAGCTAAAGAATAAAAAAGAGCAGGGGCCAAAAATCTTCGATTTTTGGCCCCTGCTCTTTTTTCTTCTTTACTCGTCTTCTTCCGTAAGCTCACCAAGTTCTCGACGTGCATACTGGGTGAGGTGATCGACAACAGGGTGGCGAATGCGTCGGTCCAGCGTGATCGCATAGAAGCGCTCCTTGACACCATCAAGCTCGCCAACTTTGATCAAGCCATGCTGCTCGTACACCTCATCGGTCAAGATAGAGGGCGCTGCAAAGAATCCTCGTCCACGCTCACCAAGGACCTGCATCAATGCACGATCCTCAACCTCGGCGATGGTGTGCACATGCAGGTTTTTACGATCAAGCCATCCACCAAGTGCGCGTCGCACAGAGGTCTTTGAGCCTGGCAAGATGAAGGGCGCGCCTTCAAACGACTCGGGCCATGAGCTTCCCCACTTCTCAACAAGTTCGGGTGCACCATAGACGGCGACTTCGCTCTGTCCCAGGTGGTGGTTGAATGCCTGAATTGGGATGTTTTGGGCAAGAGGCGCATCAGTCAGGACCACGTCCAGCTCGTGCACCGAGAGTTTGCCAAGTAGTTGTTCCAGCTCGCCTTCAACACAGACAAGCTGGACGGGATCTTCAAAGTCATCAAAGATGGGCTCAAGGAGCTTATAGACGATCAGCTTGGGGAGAACATCTGCTACACCCACGGCGATGCGTGTGGGGCGTTGTGCCATGCCTGTCTTGAGGGTATCGACCATCTCCTGACCCAGCGTGAAGATCTCCTCGGCATATTGTGCTGCGACGTGCCCTGCTTCAGTCAGGACCAGTTGTCGACCCTGGCGTTTAAACAGTTTCTCGCCAAGTTGCCCCTCTAACTCTTTAATCTGCACACTGATTGTGGACGGAGCCAGACGCAGTACTTCACTCGCCTTGACAATGGTTCCTTCCGAGGCAACCGTCCAAAAATATAATAAGTGGTGATAGTTTAACCAACTCATACAACAACTCTCCATCGTTCATTTATTTCTAATTCAATTCTTGTGTCACGTGAGTGATAAGTTATTGAAAAGAAAACACTATTCAATCAATCATTTACAAGTATTGCAGAATAAAATTCTGCGCGCTATTTGATAACCCTCAAGGCTTGCTGTCAAGGCGAGAATAGTAAAAAAATGGGAGACTTGAGGTGATGGGTTATGAGGTTGTTTTTCCCATGAGTGAGATATGGAGTCCCTGAGGTGTTCCTGCGTCATCAGTGGGAGATTCAAACGTGATCGACCAGTCGTGAAGATCGCACACTTTTTGGGTGATTGAGAGGCCAAAACCTTGCCCGCCAGGGTTTCTGTTTCGGGCATCATCACTGCGAGCAGCACGTGTCCCGAGTGTTTCAAGTTGTTTGGCGGGGACCCCTGGACCATCATCCTTGATAGAGAGTTCAAAGCGATGATTTGACAGGTGTTCAAGGATGACAGCGACATGCCCACCAGGATCATTATACTGGATGGCGTTCTGTACAAGGTTGCTGATGGCGCGCTCAATGAGCGTGCTATCTCCTTGGATTATAATGGGTTCTTCAGGTGTGCTCCATACGAGTTCAATGCGCTGAGGTTCAGCAATGGGTTGATGTCTTGAGATGATGCGAGTGATGACCTCGGAGAGGTTGACTTCATGTGTGGTGATGTGATTTTGGCCCGAGTCAAGCTTTGCCATCGCGGCCATGTTTGCGATGAGCGCAGCGATATAGAGTGATTCTTCCATGGCACCATCGACCCATTCCTGTTCAATTGCGGTGTCATCATGGATGGCACGCTGAATACGGCGCAAACGATGTTGGATCACGGTCAATGGGATGGCGAGGTCATGGGTTGTGTTGGCAATGTATTCCTTGAGCGTGGCATCGCGCGTTTCAAGATCGTGGATCTTGTTGTGAATTTCGTGTCCTGCTGCGTTGAACGCGTGCGCAAGTTGGCCAAGCTCATCTTTTCCATAGGCATCGACATTGGAGAGTGTCCATTGATTCTGAGTTGATGAGCTTTCGACATCATGGGTAAGTCGTCGGATGCGGCGCACCAGCGGAATGGAGATGAGCAACCCTGATGCGAGGAGGATGAGCGTGAGGAAGATCGTTTGTGGGAGCACCACTCGCAAGACATCGCGAGTGAGTGAGCGTTTGAGCGGTGGCCATGTGAGCATGAGGTAGGAGCAATTTGGGTTTTCGCTCTGAAGCGCTGCGAGGCTGTAGCCGTTGGGGGCGTTGGATTGCGTCCGTCTCGGGGTCAGCGAGGAGGCGTGAGGGAAGTGTTGTATGTCTTCCGTTTCAATGTCTCTAAGTTGTTGTTTTTGTGAGGTTGTGAGCTGGTTTTTATGGCCAGCAAAACGACGCATGTCAGCATCATAAATGGTGAGTGTGCTGCCTTTGGGTAAGCGTCGTGTGAACCTGCGTGATGCGACGCGAGCGCGTGTGCAGAGGTTATCAATGTTGGCGTCCAGACGCGTTATGGAGCGTTCAATGCGCTGTGTATGTCGTGTGTTTTGCTCGGATGAAATGCGTTGCGCTGTGAACAGCGTAACAATGGGGAGCACAAACAGGATGAGTGTCAGGATGGTTTTAGTATGTAGTCCAGGTGCGCGCATAAGTTGTTCATCACAGGAGAGTGTATGGGATAAGTTGATCAGGCATCTGTGAATTTGTAACCAATGCCCCAGACCGTGGCGAGTATGTCAGAGGACTCACCAAGCTTCTTGCGAATACGAGAGATGTGGACATCAAGTGTGCGTTCGCCGCCCTCGGTCTCCTCGGGCAAGGCTCGCTCCACGAGCTGTCGACGTGTGACGGCCATGTTTTTACGGCGCACCAGCTCGTGAAGGATGTCAAACTCCACGCGAGTCAGGTCAAGCGGGCTTTGGTTGAGCGTGACCTGTCGTGTCTCGGTGTTCAGTGTGATGGGGCCTGCATACAGGTTGTGTTCATCGTTTGAGAGGTTTGGGCGTCGCAAGCGCGCCTGAACACGCACAACAAGCTCCTCGGGCCAGAAGGGTTTGGTCATGTAGTCATCTCCACCCAGTTCAAAGCCACGCAATTTATCAAAGCTGTCCTGTCTTGCGGTGAGGATGATGATGGGGATCTCCGAGGTTTTTCGGTAGGTTTTGAGTAGATCAAAGCCATGAGCGCCAGGGAGCATGAGGTCAAGAATGGCGAGCGAGAACTTCTCCACATCAATCCACTGCGCTTCTGATCCCGAGGTGAACCAGGTGACCTGAAACTCTTTCTCTTCAAGGAGGGTTTTGATCTCCTTGCCAAGCTTGGCATCGTCTTCAACGAGGAGGATATGATGTGGAGTGCTCATGATAATACGCTCTGCTGTAAGAAAAGAGTTCAAGGCGAGCATCTCGATAATAATGTATGCTCGCCTTGAATGAATGTGCGTATGACGGGGAGTTTTGGTGATACGCTCGGTGAGTAAGGGCCTGTTGAAAGACAGGCCCTTACACTTCACCTGCTTGTGATGGGTTTGTAAACCCAAGTCTTGGTGTTTTTACTGTTGCTTACCGCGACGTTTTCCCTTGCGACCATCCTTGCGCTTTTCTTTGAGCGCAT
Organism: uncultured Pseudomonadota bacterium; assembly: GCA_950059285.1. Classification (GTDB taxonomy): domain Bacteria; phylum Myxococcota_A; class Bradymonadia; order Bradymonadales; family Bradymonadaceae; genus CATLTV01. Next base: position 9,943 of record CATLTV010000215.1, read on the forward strand.
CGAACTTGGTTTGTTGTTCAGGAGTGAGGACGGCGCGAACCTCCTGCATGGACTCCTGACGCAACTTCTTCAGCTCGGGTTTTGCAGCTTCGCGGTCACCGCCTGCGGCCTCAATGAGCTGGTGGGCCTGTGCCTTGCGAGCTTTGTGGATTGCCTTGATTTGGGTGCTCTGTTCAGGTGTGAGGTTCAGCTCCTTTTCCATATGTTGGAGGCGGTTTCTTTTATGCTTTCCGCGCTTGTGATGACGTTTTTTCATCTGCTTCATGGTGTCAATTTGGTCCTGTGAGAGGACTTTTGCCAGTTCAACCTGAGTGCGTTCACGAAGCTCCTTCATTTCAGGTTTGGCGGCCTCGCGGTCACCCTGGTGACGGCTCTTGATGTCCATGCGTTCAGTTTGTTCTGTGGAGAGGATAACGCGAACCTGTTTGGCCTGCGCATCGTTAAGCGCGAGCTTTTTGGTCAGCTTTTCCATGCGCTTGTCGAGGCGGTTTTCCATATGTTCAAGGCGTTCCTGCTCGGTCATGTTTTCAAATTTCTGATGGTGACCTTTTGCGAATGTGGTCATGGATACTCCAGTCAATGAGAGTGCGACGATGCCTGCGACGAGAATGTTACGTGGGCGGCGAGTAGCGTTGGTGAAGAAATTTTTCATGGTTCTTACTCCTGATAGGAAAGTGTGTCGATGTCATGTGTGGCACGTTGGTGGAGGGTGCTTACCTCCTGTGCTCATTAGTAAATTACGAGCTATTTCTTAAGGGAATCTGAAGAAGTCTTAAGAAAGTTTGATAGAAATGCTCGTTTTTTGATTCAAGTTATTGAAAATAAAGGGATAAAAAATTCTTAATAAATCTTAAAAAACATAATCTTCTTGGTGAAATGAGCAGGAAGAACTCAGAAAGTTGAGGCGATTATGTTTTGTTTTTCTTCTATCATGTTGGAAATAAAGATTTTTTAGGTTTTGGTGCTGAGGGCGACACATATCTTGCAAAGCAATCACGGTCTAAAGGTGATCATTATACAGGGCTTTCAAGGAGAGTGTCATGAACGAGCAAGTAGAAGCATATCAACGCAGTAGACGAACACGAGTGTCTGTGAGCAAGAGCTTTCTGGGTGCCATGATTCTGATGCTAACCTGGAGCGCCGAGGTTTACGGCGAAGACAGCACCAGCGATTGCAAGGAGGTGATCCTGGAGTCAGGGCAGCGTGCCTGCGTGAGAACACGCGTGGTATCACGACGCGTGGTACGTCGAGAGCGCGTCTCGGCGGAGACCTACCGAAAAATGGAGCGTGATGCTGCTGCAGAAGCAGCCAAGACAGAGCGTCAGTCCACACCCCCAGTCAAAGAAAAGACCACCCAACCCAAGACAAGTTATGTGCAGCAAGCACGTTCAGCACCTGCCGTGGGTACACACGTGCCGACCAGGGAATTTGATGT
>CATLTV010000216.1 GCA_950059285.1 uncultured Pseudomonadota bacterium
ATTTTACGTGTAAAATCAATCGCCCAGGCCGCCTCTTTTTTGTCATTATAATGACAAAACATCTTTGTGTCGGAATAACACTTTAAACCTCAAGGTTACTGTGTCAACATTCATGCACACACACGAACACAAAGGATAAGACCATGGCACAGAACAACAGACAGCGAAGAAAGAGCATGGGTCAGGAGACCGTGAACATCATTGAGCGCGGCTCCTACCACAGCGCAAGCGGCCACGAAATACGCATCGCCCCACAAGTCAAACAAAGCACTGAAAACACACAACTCTTCATTGAGGATGAACTGGAATTATTGCTTCAAAAAGCAACCCGATTGAGCGCAGACACAGCACGTGTTGTCCCGCTCAAGGTCACCATGGAGAGCTCGCTCGAAGCAGCACATCGCATCATCTCCGAGGACACCACACGTAAGGTTGGCGTGCTCAATTTTGCGTCAGCCAAAAATCCAGGCGGTGGTTTTCTTGGAGGCTCTCAGGCGCAGGAAGAGAGCCTCGCACGCTCATCCGCACTTTATGCAGGACTACAAACGTGCATGGAGGGCTACTATCAATTCAACCGCAAGCGCTCCACCCTGCTCTATTCCGATCGTATGATTTACACCCCGGAGTGCACCGTGTTTCGCGATGATAATGGAGCCTTGCTGGACACCCCTTACGAGATTGACATCCTCACCAGTCCAGCGCCCAACAAGGGGGCGATGAAACAAAACAAGCGTGGTGAAACCACGCAAGTTGAGTCTGTGTTTGAGCGCAGAATCAAGCTAATGCTGGCGCTCTTTGCACACAAGAAATGTGATTATCCCGTGCTTGGCGCATGGGGGTGTGGTGTCTTTGGCAACGATCCAAAGGACGTAGCCCGACTCTTTTACAAGGTGCTTGTGGAGGAGAACTTCGCGAGCCTCTTTCAAGAGGTCACCTTTGCGATCTACGAACCACGCAAATCGGAAGGCCCCTGCACACAAGCATTTGTTGCTCAGTTTGAATTAGAGCGGTGACCGTAAAACCTCTTGCACAGCTTTCACACGCTCAAAGACCTGAAGTGGGAGCGCCTGAATAAGCTCTCCTCGCGCGCTCTGCATTGGCCCTGCCATGCAGAGCGCGTTCAGCATCGCTTCCTCGGTACATTCGAGCGTCGCCTGATACAATGGGTCCACATGACGATCATGCAACACCCTGAGATTCATAAACTTTTCACTCCCCCTGTCGCGCTCAACCTCGTTCGCCGTGGAAAATCCCATCACAATTTCGCCCGAACCATGAGCAGCAAACGAGCCCACGCGTCCAATCCCCAGCGCCACACGCTTACAAAGACGCTGAATCTGATATGAGGTCAACGGCGCGTCTGTAGCAAGCACGGCGATGATGCTGCCATAAAGACTTTTTCTGCGAATCAAGCCAGGGATAAGACGCTCAACTTCCGAGCCGACCTGAAGACCATCAATGCGCAAGTCCTCAAGACGCCCCACGTTGCTCATCACAAGCACGCCAATGGTAAATGTATCGTCATCACCAATAGGAACAAGGCGTGATGAGGTACCAATCCCCCCTTTCAAGTCAAAGCTCACCATGCCCGTGCCACCGCCAACGTTGCCTTCTGCCACGGGGCCAGATTGAGCATCAGCCAGCGCATGGTGCACATGTTCATGTGTAATATGCTGTGCTGCGATGTCGTTCACAAACGAGTCATCGCACTCACCGACCACAGGAATGATTACATCATGCTCGGAGCCAATACGCGGATGGCGCTTGACCATGAAATCGACAAGCGCGCTCGATGCCTTCCCCACGGCGAGCGTGTTGGTCAGGACGATCGGCGTCTCAAGCAGACCCCACTCCTGGAGTTGAATCAGCCCTGACATCTCCCCTGCCCCGTTGAGGATAAACGCACCGCCAAGCAAGCGCTGATCAAAGATCTTATCGTCATTGGGCAAGATTGCGGTCACACCTGTGCGCGCGCTTCCCTCAGTCACCGTACAGTGGCCCACACGCACGCCAGCAACATCGGTAATCGCGTTCCAGTGTCCCGTCTTGAACTTTCCAATCGAGACACCCAGCTCACGAAGTCGCTGACGTGGAGGAGTATTTGTTGTATCCATAAAAACCCCTATACAGTTGTATTAGCTTCGCTTTCTTGCATGAAAACGCTTGATTGCAGGAGCCACAATGTGAGCAATAAGCTCGTCGTAACTGATCTCTGCTGCACCAGCAATGATACAGAGGTCAGACCACTGCGGAGACAACCCTGGCAAGGGGTTACACTCAATGAAACAGGGCTCGCCTTTGGCATCAAGGCGAATATCAATACGAGATACGTCTCGACACCCAAGCACCTGGTAGGACTTGCTGGCAAGCGTCTCAAGCTTCTTCTTTAACTTGGGGTCCACATCCGCAGGAGCCTGATAACGGACCTCCTGATTGTCAGCAATTTTGTGCTCAAAGGTGTAAATCGGTGTAGGGTTGTCCTTATCAAGAAAGACAATCTCCATGGGAGGCAAGACCTTGGGCTTCTTGTTTGGCCCGAGCAAACCGACAGTAAACTCACGACCTGAAAGGAAGGACTCCACAAGCACACCACCCGAATAGCGTTTGATCAAGGATTTGACGATCTGGCGCAATTCATCGGTGTTGTTGGCGACGCTCTTTGCAAAGATGCCCTTGGAGCTACCTTCTGCGTTGGGCTTACATACCACAGGAAATGTCAGATCCTTTGGAAGTCGCTCTTTCCCTGTGAACATCAAAATAAAGGGTGCGGTCTTCAAACCTGCCTGCGCAACGATACGTTTTGCAAGTGACTTATCGAGCGTCAAAGAAAGCGTCGTGGCGTCACTACCTGTGTATTCAATGTCATAGAGGTCGAGCAAGGCAGGGACAACAGCTTCACGGCTGCGTCCACCACTACCTTCAGCGATGTTAAAGGCAATGTCGATGGTGCCCTCGGCAAGCTTGCCAGGAAGGTTATCGCGAGCCTCAAAAAGCTCGACAGAGTGGCCAAGTCCTTCAAGAGCCTTGGCAATCGCCCCCACAGTTGCGGGAGAATCAAACTCGGCTTCGGAGTCATCCTCGACCGCAGGTGTCTTGCGTTTGAGGTTGTAGATCAAACCGATACGTAATGATTTCTGTTGAGCAAGCGCGTCTTTTGTCGTCATGGTGTCGTGTCCTTCATAAAAAAGAAAAGATTAGAAAAACATTGAGTTCGAGCTGCCCCATTACAGTTTTGATCTCGCTGAGCAACACAGCAAGGTAGACACTTTTTTCAAATGACAAGATGCTCAATGAAAATACTTGAACAAATTTCAAAACCTCCCACAGCCCTCAAGATAACCCATTGAAACAAAAAGCTTTAATCAGTAAACCCTGCGCTTTGCCTGCATACCAAACACCTTGAGCGATGGCACACTAAAGTCGAGGCTAATCCTGTCACCGATCTGGAAGGGATACTCGATATGTGGACCATCCACATAGATGCGCCCTTCCTGCATCTTGGAGACAACCTCAAGCGACGAACCAAACTGGCGAATCCCTTTGAGTTGTCGAAAGTTGGACTTGGTCGTAATGTACGGCTCTCGTACTACGAACTGGAAGGTATCCGCGCCCAGCGGCATGACCATGCCACCCGCAGAACGAATGGCTGCCGTCGAACCTGCGGGGGTAGAGATCCAGATGCCACTTGAACGTTGCGCCTCTTCATAGCCGTTGAGTCGCAAGAAATACGACGAGACTGCGGCAGGGTTGGCGTGACAGATCAAAATTTCGTTGAGCACAGGAGGTGTCTTTGTCGTCTCATTAATGGAGGCACAAAAACGGCTCAAATAGGTTGCCTTGAGCTTATCTTCGAGCGTCTTTTCCAGAAGCTCCTTGAACTCATGTGCTGTGCCTGCACAAAAATAACCCACGCTTGATGAGGGATCGGAGTTAATCGCAAGCACAGGCGTGGAGAGGAGTCGATGCGAGACATCAAGCAAGGTTCCATCGCCGCCGACCACAATGACCAGTTCGTAGTCATCCTCGGGACGGGTGGACTGACCTCTTGGGACAGTGTCAAAGCTCAACCCCATTTGGCTGAGCGTCTCGACAATAACAGCGAGACTTTTGGTGTGATTTTCGTGACTTGAGAGCAGGCGAGCGACGCTGATATCGTGTTGCTCAACAAGAGATTTGATCGACTGGTTTTTTTGATCCAAGACAAGTTGTTCGTAACGACTGGTCTTGTGGACGACGAGGATATTCATAAACGTGGCCTGCCTGACGTGAGGAGGTGAACAGGAGCCCAACATGTGATGTTCAGGCACCAGGCGATATCATCATATCACAACAGCACGCACATTAGGCACACATCCCACACAGGTCAAGGCGCATGGAAACTCGCTGCGGTGCATGTCACCATGATGTGACATGGTTCTCACAGCCAGGAAAAATATAGCAATGAAATAGATGCCCTTGATGGCAATCATGCAAGTCTCACTTGTCGAGTGATCCATAGATGTGCTAGAGATTTGCCCGATCTTTTGTGGATGTAAGTGTTTACTCACTACAGGCACCCTATTTTCAACGGGGTGCATCGTTCACATGAACTTGGAGATCAAAAACTTTTTTTGACGTTGTGTTGAGGACATTAAAGCTCAGCACATACACCCTCAACTTGATTCAAGGAGCAGTGATCATGTCTGATCTTACCGCGACACAAATTTTCAACGAAGACCTCCCCGCAAAACTTGAAAAGAACGCTGACAGCGTCACCAAAGTCAACGCTGTCTACCAGTTCAACATCAGCGGCGACAACGGCGGAACATGGACTGTCGACCTCACAAAAGACAGCGACTTCGTCTCCGAAGGCGCTTCTGACGATGCAGACTGCACAGTCACCATGAAAGAAGATGACTTCATCGCCATGTGGGACGGCTCACTTCCTGGCACACAGGCTTTCATGACCGGCAAGCTTAAAATCGCTGGTGACATGGGCCTCGCCATGAAGCTCCAGAAAATCATCTAATTCCAATCACTTGCACTGTGTCATAACGCAGTTCAAGTCATCTGGACTTTTGATAAAAAGCGAGGGGCCATACTGCGTTTAAACGCAGTATGGCCCCTCGCTTTTTATCAAAAACTTTGTATAATACAGTCAATTTTAGACGGACGGTGCATCTTATGTCACATCAAGACAACACATTCTTACATGGTATCAAGGTCGTCGACCTCTCTCGCCTCCTCCCTGGTCCATTCTGCACACAGCTCCTTGCAGATGTTGGCGCAGAGGTGATCAAGATCGAACCGCCGCAGGGTGGTGACTACGCCCGTCACTATCCACCCTACCTGCCCGACTCACATACAGGTGCATTCTTTGATGCCATCAACAGAGGTAAAAAGAGCGTCGCTATCGATCTCAAAAATCCTCGTGGTGTGGCGTTGTGCAAGCAGCTCATCGCCCAGGCAGATGTTGTTGTGGAATCCTTTCGTCCAGGTGTCATGCAGCGACTTGGGCTTGATTACGACACGCTCAAAGCCATCAATCCAGAGCTGGTGATGTGCTCCATTACAGGCTATGGACAGCATGGAGATTACGCCAAACGCGCTGGCCATGACATCAATTACCTCGCACTGTCGGGTCTTCTTTACGAGACGCGCACACAGCACACGGACCAGCAAAACACCCCGATCATTCCTGGATTTCAGGTCGCCGATATCGCAGGGGGCGCGCTCTACGCTGCATTTGGGATCGTGGGCGCATTGTTTAAAAAACTTCGCACAGGTCAGGGTTCATACCTCGATATCAGCATGACACACGGCACGCTGAGCCTTCACGCGGGTCTACATGCAAACGTAAGACAGGACCCTGGCGCGGCAAAACTAAACCTGCTCGCAGGTCAGATCCCAAGCTACTGTATCTATGACACCAGCGATGGCCGACACATGGCACTCGGGGCACTTGAGCCCAAGTTCTGGCACGCCTTTGTCGCATTGCTCAATGTCGAGCACCTCAGAGATGAAGGGATGACCTTTGGTACCGAAGGCCAAAAAATACGCAATGAAGTCAACGAGATATTCAAATCAAAGACACAGCAACAATGGATCGAGTTTTTCGCACACCATGATGTCTGTTGCGAACCTGTCCTCTCCCCGCTTGAATCTCTTGAACATGCCCTGCATACTCAACAACAACGCTTTATCACTGCTCAGGGAATGACTTACACCACGACCCCCATGGGCATTCAACCCACAGCACAACATCGAGCACCACAACTTGGAGAGCACACGCAAGAGGTTCTTGCTCCGCTGATGTCGCACGACGACTTTGAACAGCTCCTTACCGAGCACACTTTATACACCCCATAACAAGGTTCACCATGGAAGAGACCACCCCACAACAAATGGATCAAGACATTGCCACTCTGAAAGCACATGCTCAGGAGTGGGCGGACCTGCCGATTGAGCAGAAAATTGCCATGGGCAAGCGCCTCATTGAAGGCAACTACAAGGTCGCAAAACGCCAGATCGCTGCCGCCATCAAAGCCAAAAAAATCCCCGAGGACTCCCCTCTTGTCGGAGAAGAATGGTTAGGTGGTCCCCTTATCACCATGCGTACGCTGCGCTTTACCATCAAGAGTCTTGAAGACATCGCTCGTGGTCGTGCACCACAGCTCAAAAAAGGAAGCGTCAGAACGCGCAAGAATGGACAGGTTGCAGTTGAGGTCTTCCCTGCCGAAAAATGGGATGAAGTCCTGTTCAAGGACTTCAAGGCCGAGGTCTGGATGCAAGACTCGGTCACCACCACAAACCTCGCTGATACCATGGGCGTCTTCTACAAAGAAAAGGACCCTCAGGGCAAGGTCGCGCTCGTGCTTGGCGCAGGAAACGTGGCCAGCATTGGACCTCTTGATGTGGTGTACAAGCTCTTTGTTGAAGGCCAGGTGTGCATCCTCAAGATGAACCCCGTCAATGAATACCTCGGACCATTTATTGAGGAGGCATTCTCGGAGTTTATCGAACGCGGGTTCCTCAAGATGGCCTACGGTGGTGCCAAGGTCGGTGCGTACCTCTGCCAACACGATGACATTGATGAAATCCACATCACAGGCAGTGATATCACCCACGATGCCATCGTGTATGGCACAGGTGAAGAAGGCGCAAAACGCAAGCAAAATGACGAACCGCTCACAGACAAGCGCATCACCAGCGAGCTTGGAAACGTCAGCCCTGTGATCGTTGTGCCTGGTAAATGGTCCAGCTCCGAGCTTGATTTTCACGCTGAAAACATCGCCACACAGCTCGCCAATAACGGCGCGTTTAACTGCAACGCCGCTCGCGTGATTATCACGCACAAATCCTGGCCACAACGACAGCAGTTCCTCGATGCGCTTCGTGCCGCGTATGAACGCATCCCACAGCGTTACCCCTACTACCCGGGCGCTCGTGACCGACACCAGACCTGGCTTGAAGCCAACAGCGAGCACGCTGAACTCTTTGGCAAAGACACAGCAAACGCTCTCCCATGGGCGCTCATCACCGACCTCAACCCATCGGACGAGGATAACATCTGCTTTGCCAAGGAATCCTTCTGTGGCGTTCAGGCCGAAACAGCCCTTGAAGCAAGCGATGTCAGCGACTTCCTGAGCAAAGCTGTGGACTTCGCCAACAACACCCTCTGGGGCACGCTCAACGCCTGTATTCTCGTGCATCCTGACACGGAAAAACGTTATCAATCCGAGGTCGACCAGGCGATTGAAGACCTCACCTATGGCTCGGTTGTGGTCAACCACTGGCCCGCCCTCTCCTACGGCTTTGGCGTCACCACATGGGGCGCATACCCAGGACATACCTATCAGGATATCCAGAGCGGCATCGGTGTGGTACACAACGCCTTCCTCTTTGATAAACCAGAAAAGAGCGTCATTCGTGGCCCCTTCAAGGTGTTCCCCAAACCACCATGGTTTGTCACCAACAAGAAGACCCACCTTATCGCACCAAAACTCGTTGACTTCGAGATGAATCCTGGTGTCAAAAACCTCTCAAGCATCCTCTGGAACGCAGTCAGAGGCTAGCCTCTGACCTCCACATCAAAAAAGAGATGCGGGGATTAAAAGGGGCGGCCGCCCCTTTTAATCCCCGCATCTCTTTTTTCGCCCACGCACACCACATACTCCCATGAATCTACACCACACACATTTACTCATTCTTGGCGGCGGAGAACTTGGCCGCGAACTTGCCATCTCTGCCACACGCATGGGACTTCAGGTCAGCGTCGCCGCACGCTACGCTGGCGCACCTGCTACACAGGTCACACCACGCGCATATATCCTCGAGATGCTCGACACAGACGCCCTCACACACCTCATCCAGACCATTCAGCCCAATCTCATCATGACCGAGATTGAAGCCATCTCCATGGATGCCATCCGAATCGCCGAACAACAACACATCAACGTCATCCCCAGCGCCTCTGCCATCGCCACCTGTATGCACCGCGAGACACTTCGCATGCTCGCCAAAAAACTTAATATCCCCACATCCGCGTGCACATTTGCCTCAACAGAAGATGAACTCATCGACATCGCAAAAAACGCACAAAAAGACCTTTATATCAAGCCCTTACAGAGCTCAAGCGGGCACGGTCAAACACGGCTCACATGTGGTGCAACCTCTGAACAGGCCAGACAGGCATGGCAAGCAGCCATGCTCCAGGCAAGGGCCAAACATGGCCAGCGCGTCATCGTCGAAGAACATGTAGATATTCTACAGGAAATCACCCTGCTCTGCGCCGCAACACCAGATACTATCTTCTTCTGCGACCCCATCGGCCACACTCAGGAGGATGGGGACTACAGGCTCTCCTGGCAGCCCTGTGAAGAAATCAGCCACACCCAGCTCAAGCAAATGCATGACATCGCACGCACCATCATCCGAGAACTTGGCGGCTCGGGGCTCTTTGGCGCCGAGTTCTTCATCACACAATCACATGAAGTGCTCTTCTCCGAAATTTCCCCACGACCACACGACACAGGCATGGTCACGCTTATCACCCAAGATCTGAATGAGTTTGACCTTCATATCCTCACTGCGCTCAACGCGCTCCACTCCACACCCACACTCCTGACCCCTGGAGCATCCGCTGCGCTTATCTCAGATGCCCACTCAGAAAACCCAGAATATAAAATAAATTCAAACACTTACAAAAACACACAAATCCATATCTTCCAGAAACCTGTCGCCCATCCAGGGCGTCGCATGGGAGTAGCGCTCGCACATGCCAAAGACACAAAGAGCGCGCTTCACCTCGTGAAGTGCGCTCAGCAAGAGTTTGATGTGTCTTGAACCAACTACAGAAGTTCGCTCTCGGGTACGCCCACATGTACCCAACCCTCATCATCGACTTTTACAGGATATTGCTTCACGCTGTAGCGTCGATTGGTCTTGCAGGAACCATCCGTAAAATCAAAGCCCCAATCATGCCTTGGACAACTGACAATGCAACCTCTTACGGTGCCGCGCGCAAGCGATGCCCCTGCGTGAGGACAGTGGTTTTGAATGCAAAAAATCTCACCATCAAGCAAGAATACGGCGAGTTTTTTTACACCTGCAAACACCAAAGAACCCTCACCTGGTGTAAGCTCATCTTTGTGAACTACCTTGAAAAACTGTACTGAATCGTCCATCACTCACTCATATCAAAAGCCATGCGCAACCACCGTTGCATCAATCCATGTCTAGATCACACTTCCAGCGGCCAAAGTCAACACACTCTACAATAGACATGGCACGAAGTTCTTATGTGCTCTTGCCATTGGCCCGCTCGATGTTCATATTCACTCTGTATAAAGTGATTTCCCCGCGCACAGCAAAGAGAGAGGATCTTGCATAACAATGACGGACGGCCTGAATGTGCCACTCAACATATCGCTCCAGTCCACATGACTCCCGAGCAGCTTGATGACTACCTCGCCAAGGGATGGTATCGCATCGGTCAGCACATGATATACTGCGAGTATATCTCGTGGAAAAAGAGTGTAAACGGTGTCATATGGACACGTGTTCCACTCGAACACTACAAGCTCAGCAAAAGCTTGCGTCGAAAGCATCGCAAAGTCGAACAAAACTTCACGGTCACGGTCAAACCTGCCATCGTCGATGAAGAACACCAAAGAGTCTATGAGCGCTATCTTACTGTGGCTCCAGGCGAACGTTCAGAAGATCTGAATGATGTCCTGTACGGGACGTTTCCAGATCGCGCGCTGTTTGACACATGGGAGGTCAACATCAAAAAAGGCGATGAACTTGTTGCGTTTAGCTGGTTTGACAAGGGAGCCACAAGCTTGCAAAGCATCATCGGCGTATACAACCCCGACTACGCATCCTTTGGCCTTGGGCATTACACCATGATCAAGGAGATTCTCACAGGCATTGAGCTTGGCATGGATTATTACTATGCAGGCTATGTACTCTGTCAGGACACCACCATGCACTACAAGCTCAGCACAGGACATATTGAGTTTCTGGATCGCACACAACACGCGTGGGTCAAGGAAGATGAGCTTGATGTGGACACACACGACCCTTTACTCAGAACAGAGCAAGCGCTTGAACAGGCGCTCGACACACCCGCGTTTGAAGACTGGGACATGTACCACAACCGACACTTTGAACTTAGCGCCTATGCCCCCAACCTGAAGAACTGCATGGCCTACCCTCTTGTGTTATGGCGACAGGAGCGTGAACATTCGCCCTTTGTCCTGGCCCTCGCATGGGACAGCGTCACTCAAGACTACGAACTATTACGTTGCTTGCGCGGCGTGCTCGCCACACCAGATGGGTCCATCACCATTCGCGACCTCTTTGTTGTGGATCGCCCTCTGGCCATGTTCACACACCTCCCCGATACACTTCCTGACTACAGCACGGAGTAACGTGATGTCTGATACCAAGACCCCACCCGCCATGACCCTGAACCAACTTCAGGCATCTGTTCACGCCTGGATTTCACAATGGGAAGAAGGTTACTTCTCTCCGCTTTCAAACCTCGCAAGATTAACCGAAGAGGTGGGAGAACTAGCCCGAGAGATCAACCACCAACATGGCGATAAACCCAGAAAAAGCACTGATGTTGACAGGAAGATCGAGGAAGAGCTTGCTGACATCCTGTTTGTTGTCATCACGCTCGCCAATTCCCTGGATGTGGACCTTGAAGATGCGTTTGGCATGGTCATGAAAAAATACAACCTTCGCGATGCAGGGCGGTTCACACCAAAACAAAAAGACATTTAATATCAATAACTTGACAGGCATCAAACCCAAAGAAGGAAGGGGCGGCCTGCTGCGTACGCAGCAGGCC
>CATLTV010000217.1 GCA_950059285.1 uncultured Pseudomonadota bacterium
TTTTATACTCTTTGCTCGAGATCAGCAGACCGTCACAAGTTCGCAAGCTCACTTGTGATAGCTCTGCTTACTCTCGCTTTTATACTCTTTGCTCGAGATCAGCAGACCGTCACAAGTTCGCAAGCTCACTTGTGATAGCTCTGCTTACTCTCGCACTCTTATCAGCGAAGAGCATCGAAGTGGACGCGACAGCCGAGGAAGACGCGGCGAGGAGTGGAGGGATTACCTGGCAGAAACTCGTTGGAGAGGTTAAGCAAGTTATTGACGCGGGTGTAGATTTCAAACGCACGTTGAGGGCGGTAGTGTGCATAGACGTTGATGTTATGGCGAGCCGCAATGGAGCCTGCATCTCGCCCTAACACCTCGCGTGGCGCAGTGTAGGAACCATTGAGTTGGAGTCGTGTTGAAGGTGATGGTACTAGCCCAAGCCACCCTGATGCGCGCACTGGAGGAGCGTTGTTCTGGACCTCTGACAACCTCTGTTGTGTCCAGGTGACTGCGCCTCCAATCTCAATACGTTCGCGCCACAGTTTGGTACGTGCGCTCGTCTCAATGCCTCGTGATCTTGCCTCTCCAGCGTTGATGAGCGTGATGTCTGGTGGAGTGCCATCGCCTACAATCAGGTCGTCGGAGTCGAGTTGATAGGCCGTCAGCCTCAGCTCCATGAGATGTTTGTAGAATTGTGATGCACCAAGTTCCAATACACGCGCAAACTCGGGATCAAGGTCAGGGCTGGACTCTCGCATGACATACAGCTCGGCAGGTGTGGGCTGTCTGTAGTTTTTCGAGATTCTGGCGCGAAGTTCACCGCCAGACCAGGCCCAATAACTTACGCCCGCCTTGTAAAGAAGCTCTCCTGCCTGCCCTGGTTCGTCGTGTAGACCGTACACCTGTCGCACACCACCCACGAACGAGAGGTCAGACCATGGTTGATACATCGATTCAAGATAAAGAGAGGTCGTGACCACAGGTTCGATATCAAACTCAATGTCGAGGAAGTCCTGGCCCGCGTGAGCATCAACGCTGTCTAGCGCGAGTCCAGCGCGTATGTTGAGCGCATCAAATGGAGAGAGCACAAACTCTGCCATGGAGTTGAGTGTGTTGTCTCGTAAGTGAAAACCGTCGTAGATGCGGTCGCGTGTAATGGACCCCAAGGCGAGCAACCTCATGCTCATAATGGGGGAGATGCGCTGTGTGTAGCTCATCTGTAGGACACCACGCTCTGAATGATAAAACTGTCCAGGCTGGAGGTCATTGATGGTGCCACCACGTTCGCCGTCAAGCAAACCATAGCGTGCGCGCAGCGTGATATGACCACCTGTAATCAGGCGACGTCTTGCGCCAAGCTGAAGTGTGTGGACCGAAGCCTCGGTGTAGCGTAGCGCGCCCTCGGCGTGTCGGCTCGTGGCCGCTCCCACGAGTGACCATTTGCCTGTATGGCCCAGGGCGGCAGCTTGAAGGTTGTATTGATTGCCTTGACCAGCGCCCACATCAAGGTGACTCTCCCAGCCAGGTTCATGACGCCACCTGCTCTTGAGTGAGATTACACCAAGCATGGCATTGCTGCCCCATCTGACGGAGTCTCCTCCCGAAGCCACTTCAACTTCGGAGAGCAGCGCGTCCACGTAGAAGTCCGAGTTGAGCTGGCCAACGGTGCGATTAAGGTCAGGCATTCCATCCCAGACAGTCAGGATACGGCTCCCTCCACCAGGTCCAAGACCTCGGGACCCAACGCCTCCAGCAGAGTTACGTCCAATGCCATCAATGCCTGTGCCATCAGTGGGGGCATAGAGCCATGGCACCATCTGAGCAATGGCATCAAACAGGGAAGGAGCGCCCTGATGTTCAAGATCTTCCGCGCTCAGGCTTTCGCTTGATGTGGATACATCGCCTGCGGTGAGGTTTCTGGTGCTGCGTGTTTCGACTGTGTATGCGTCCTCTTCAAGCTCTTCTTCTTCGGCAGGAATGATCTGTGCAACCAATTGAAAAGGTTGAGAAAAGATCAAAAAGAAAAGCAATGCTAACAGCACAGATTTGGTGGTGCGAGGTCTACTCATTGTACGATCTGAGTGTCTTGAAAGTTGAGGGGCAGGGTGTGGTATTCACTTTCGTTGAGCGTGATCTCTTCGATCGTCTCGTAGCGGCTCAGACCAGGATCAGGGCCAACAGGAGGGGGTGTGGTGGTAAACTCATCAAGCAGCGAGAAGGTCACTCGACCACGCATTTGCGCAGGAATGCAAGCTGGAGAGGTGACCGCTCCTGGTGACAGAGGACCTGGCCAGTAGCAGTCTGAAAAGCGTACGTCGAACAGATTACTTGTCGTCTCGTTTTTTACCACCACAAGTGGCTCATCGACGCATCCCCAGAGGGCGAGGAAAAGAGACGCGAGGCTCAGGCGGAGCATGCTGTCAGGTCGATGCGACAGAGAGGAGGGAAATGATCTTGGCATGGTGATGGATCAAACGAGGGAAGAGGGATCGTATAAAACAATCCAGGGTTGTAGACCTTCTCTTCTTCGTTGGATCGATGAAAAAAATCAAGCAGTAAAAATGTGTTGTGCGTCTCAACCTTCTGGCACGACTGTGGCCGAGGTATGGGTGACAAGGGCGCGAATCAGGCGTCGTGATAACTCGTCGTCATCGATGGCTCCTCCATTGAGTGGGAGCGTTGTGGCAGCCAGTGCGGCGTCCAGATCGTGCGTCAGGAGAATGGTCGCACTGGGTGAGGTGGCATTGAGGCTGAGAGGAGGATCAAGCACGAGGAGGCGTCCATAATTGATGGCGCTGTGACTGATGTACTGATCTGTGCTGTGAGTGCCATGCGTGATGAGGCTAGTGCGAGGTGGGTCGTCGGGTGAGATGTCAGGGAAGCGTTCGTCTGTGCGTGCCACAAGATAATGCACATGACAGAAGCGTTGGGGAGAGAGGATTGTGGTGTGTAATGTCTCCCAGATCAGTTGTGTTTGAGCAGATGTGGAGAGTAGCTCTTCTTGTATGCCTGTGGTGGTTTGCCATGGGCTTGACGCATCTGTTGAATGTCCAGCGTGAGCCTCAGGGATGGAAAAGAGTGTTTGCAAGGTGAGCGCGGTGGCGTCAACTAGCGAAAATACCGATGGAATTACTGTCGGTCGTGTTTCTTGTTTTATGTCCTGCCTGGTTTGGTTGTGAGAGGCTGTCTCTTCGCAAGGAATGAGCTCGGCGCTGAAGGATGAGAGGGCTAGCCGCTTAATGTCCAGTGGTTCGCCCTGTCCTTCAGAAACAAGGCGCACATTTGAAGTGTTTTTGTTTTTAATTTCAATGGCATATGTGATTTTTACATCGATCTTGTCGGAGGTCTGTGTATCAGGTTGATCCTCCTTGGATGTTTCACCACATGCCGCACACAGTGCTCCTGTCATGAGGATCATCAATGAGTATCGAAGCATATGTGGGGCAGGGGGATGCAAGGGAAGACCTCTTGGTGGAGTTATAGATGGTGATCCTGGTAAGAGCGTAACAGCATTTGGAGAGGATGTTCAAATCAGGGAACAATGGAGACGCCTTCAGGAGTATCCGTGGGAGGGTTTGTGCCATTACCAAGTTGACCTTCGCCATCCTTGCCCCAGCATTTTACGATGCCGTATTTGCCAAGTAAGCAGGCGTGTTGTGAGCCAAACGCCATGTCAGTCACCTCGTCATTGTCGAGGGCGATGATAGGTTGTGCCACATCCACATTAAAGTTTGTACGGACACCGCCTCCAAATTGTGCCTGGCGATTATCTCCCCAGCAATGAATGGAGCCGTTGTCCGTGCGTGCGCAGGTGTGGACAGCTCCTGCAAAGATGGCATTCACATGGGTGAGTTCATCGCCCGAGATGGTCTTGACGAGCGATGGTCCTGCACCATCGCGTAGAAGCGCGGTGGGGTTACCAAGCTGGCCCTGGTCATTTTTGCCCCAGCATCTTGCTACACGTTGTGAATTTGTCATGCAGAGGTGTTCCTGGCCAAGCGTGAGTTGGCGAACATGTGCAGTATTGGTAATCGCCATGAACCCCTCGATGCTCGCCTCGTCTTCGTCGGATTGTGCGATCTTGCCAGCGCACTCGACGCCTGCCGTGTGTGCCAGACAGGTACTATCACCATGAAGCGCCATGACCTCAATGACAACGTCTTGTTTTACAACGATGGGGGTTGAGGTAAAGGGCATTTGAGAGCGTGATTGTCCAAGTGCACCTGTGCTGTTGTCTCCCCAACAATACAGCTCCCCTTCGGTGGAGAGGGCACAGGTATGTCGAGTGCCTGCTGCAAGTTTTGTGATCTGCACATCGGTTGGGAGTATGACGGCTACGGGTTCATCATATGAGAGCGCATCATGTAGTGAGCCACCGCCAACTTGCCCCTTGTGATTTGCGCCCCAACAAAAGACGGCGTTATCTCGTGTCAATACACAGGTGTGCTCTGCGCCAGTCACCACCTGTCGCGCTCCTCGCGGTAGGTCCACACGAACGGGTATAAATGCGATATTTGCACCACCATCAAGTGATGTGCCGAGCTGACCGCGTCCATTGGCGCCCCAACAATGTAGTGATTCATCGTCAAGCACAGCACATGTATGTGCAAAGCCAGGCGCGACGCTCACCGCACGTGTGCAGGAGTCATCCTCGATCTGACAGTATTCACACCTCAGTGCTCCATAGGCACTGTGTGTTCTGTTCTCACAGTTTTGGAGCATGGCATCAATTGAGCCATCACAGGTTTCGTACGCCGATTGTATAACGCCATCACCACAGTAGCCATGATCAGCGCCTTCTTGCCATGTACACTGTGGCGAACAGACCTCGCATCCTGTGTCGCCATAGGCGCAGTCGAGATCGGGGTCTGGACCAGGATCACACTGCTCGTCACCCTCCTTGTAGCCATCGCCACAACTGGTAGGCTCGGTGTACTCGTAGAGCTCGCAGGAACTATTACAAAGCTGACAGGAGCGCTCGCCTGCGTTGCATCCTTGAGGAGGATTTGGACCCGCATCACACACTTCATTGATTTGCTTTATGCCATCGCCGCAAAAGCTCACCTCACCACTGACCTGTGTGCAGCGATCTGAACACACCATGCAAGATCGCTCACCATATTTACACTGTGTTGATGCGCTCTGACCTGCGTCGCACTCTTCACCGTACTCCTCCTGTACTTTGCCATCACCACAACGTGGATTGGCCGAGATTGTGATCAGCGTGCACATGTCGGTACATTGTTCACAGTTCATCTCACCATAGTCGCACGTATTGAATGAGTTCTTGACCTGTGGATCGCAGGACTCGTTGGCTTGTACGATACCATCGCCACAAAAAGGTGAATCTTCCTCTATACATAAGAGTGTTTTCTGAGAGCAAACCAGTCCCAGTGTTTCGCAATCACTGTCCGATGTACAGGCATAGTTTATCTTGGTGGGTTCCTTACAGGAGCAGAGCGCGGAGAGTAGCGAAGCGATAAGTAGTGTGTGGTGAGGATGTCGAGTGATAAATCTTCTCATAATTAAAACTCCCATTGTATGGTGATGGAGGAGTGTTTTGGAGCAAGTTTGAGGTTCACGGTATCGAGTTCAAGCCTGCGCTGGACGCGTCGCTCAAACATCAAGGAGGTTGTGTAAAGTGCTGCGCCTACGCCAGCCACCACGCCACCACCTATGTACAGTCCATTTCGTAGAAAGCGGCCCCGTTGTGCTTCAGCATATGTGAGTTCACTGTTGCCAAGCTGGGTTTGGAGCGTCCTCGACTTGAAAGCTCCTGCGAAGATGGCCACGGTGCCTGTTGTAAGCATGGTGAGGCCAGCGATCTTGAAGCCATCGTAGGTGGGGGGTTGCACGACCATGGGGGGTGTAGTTTGAGAGAGAGTATCTTGTGTGCTGACGGTTTGTTTCATGTGTGCAGCGAGGAAGTCTTCTGCAAATACTTCGGTCATCTGCTCTCCGATGATGAGACCTGTCAGAGAGCCGAGCGTGAGCGCCTTCTGTGTGTCGTGTTGTCCTGGCGCGTTGAGTTGTATCACGTCGAAGTCATAGGCACCTGGTCGCAACTTTTTGCGTTCTCCACACACAAGTTGGATGCGCTCTCCTGAAGGTGTTGTGGTGTAGAACTTTACGCCCATTTCCTTGCACACCATCTCCACGGTGCCCGAGCAAAGCGAGGCGCTCTCCTTGCGAAAACGCGCGATCTTTTTCAGCACGATGTCGTGAGGGATGCTTTTGAGTGAGGGAGAGCGTTCCGCAAGGTTGAAGACATCCTGAGCGCTCTGGCACTGATCCTCATACTGGTAGGCGCGACCAAGGCTCATATAGAGGATGTCGGGAGCTTGTCCGCTGGCGATGGCCTGTTGCAAGTAATCGATGGCGATCTTGCTGTCGGGCGGCGTCTGATTGAGCGCCATGCTGGCAAGATTGTTGAGTTCAATCTGACGGGCGCTCATCTCAACGTGGGGCAGCTCCTGCTGCCCCGTGCTCTCTTGTGCCAGCGTTAATGTGGAAGGAAGCGTTGTGGTGATGAGCGCAAGCGTGGTTGCAGCGCGCAGATTGAAGAAGGTGGTTCGAAGGGTCATCGCGGATCACGCTCGTGGGAGAGATGTTCTGGAGAAGGAAGTCTTCACATCAATCACACCGAGCAAGGAGTATGCCACAGCTAGTTTATTTCAGTATTAGTCTAATTTTATTAATGACTTATAATAAATATTTTGAACTCATAAAAACAAAAGATGTTGCCAAAATGGTAACATCTTTGTGTATCGCTGCACAGGTTGTTTACTCGTCGTCATCCTCAAAGCGTTTGAGTTTGTTGTAGAGGGTGCGGATGGGGATACCGAGTGTTTCGGCAGCGAGCCGTCGGTTACCGTCGTGTTGTTTGAGGGCCTTGTAGATGGTTTGACGTTCGATCGCATTGAGATCGAGCGTCTCCATATCCAAGTCCTGTTCCATGGCCATCTCGTCAGTTCCAGCGATCTCGATAGACTTGATGAATTTGAAGTCATCTGCGCTCAGTTGTGAGCCTGTGGACATGATGATGGCGCGTTGCAGGGTGTTCTTGAACTCACGGATATTTCCTGGCCAGGGTTGTGCCTTGAGCCACGCGATGGCATCGGAGGTAAAGGTTAGTTCAGGGCGATTGAGCGCGTGCTTGAGCTCATCAAGCAGTACATTGGCCAGCGGTTCGATGTCTTCTTTTCTTGCAGCGAGCGTGGGGAGGGTGATGGGGAATGCCGCGAGTCGGTGAAAGAGGTCTTTGCGAAAGGTGCCCTCCTTGACCATCTGTTTGAGGTTACGGTTGGTGGCAGCGATCCAGCGCACATCGACCTTGATAATATTTGAGGAGCCGACGCGCTGGAATGTACCTTGTTCAAGTACGCGCAAAAGTTTGGACTGGAGTTCAAGCTTGAGCTCTCCGATTTCGTCGAGGAAGACGGTGCCGTGGTTGGCTTCTTCCACGACACCGATGCGTTTGTCAGCAGCGCCCGTGAAGGCACCTTTTTCATGGCCAAACAGTTCGCTCTCGATGAGCGTTTCAGTGATGGCAGCACAGTTGACAGGGATGAACTTTTGCGAGGCGCGTCGACTTTTTTGATGGAGTGTGTGTGCGAATACCTCCTTGCCAACGCCTGACTCACCGAGGATGAGGACAGAGGCACTGGTTTGCGCGACGCGATCAAGGGCGAGCAAGGCAGGCTTCATGCTGGGCGCGCCCCAGCTCAGGGTGCGTGTTATATTCGAGGAGTTTTTAGAACCTTTAGAAGCTTTGGAATTTTGGGGAGGGGATGAGGGTGTTGCTGTGGCAACGTCTTCATGTGCGCCATTATCCTGGTCGCCTCGACGTTGTGCAGCCTTTTTCACTACAGCGCGTAACTCTTTTAATTTAATTGGTTTTTGGAGATAATCCACGGCCCCCATCTTCATCGCAGAGACAGCTGATGAGACAGACCCATAGGCTGTCACAACCACGATAGGGATGCCAGGATAGCGTGTGTTGATGGCATCAATGAGCTGGAGTCCATCCATGTGTGGCATGTTGATATCAGTGATAATGACATCGACATCGGTGTGTTCTGTGAGTTTTGTGAGGGCGTCCTTACCATGAATGGCGTCCACACCTTCGTGGCCAGCGATTGCCAGCCCCTCAATAAGGAAGTTACGAATGTTCTCTTCATCTTCGACAACGAGGACTTTAGCCATGGTAATGATCTTTTGGTGAGTGAGTGTGTGGGCGATTCAGGGAGAGGAGGAAGGTCGTGAGTGAACTGTGTTTTAGGTGTCCTGGGAGAGTGATGTTCATGTGATAAAGATGTGATGTTGCTTCATGATTTAACGTCACAAATCCCCCATGAGCTTCTATAACTTTGCGTGCAATCGTCAAGCAGATTTGTTCCTCGCGTTTATGTGATAGGAGTGCTTGAGTTGAAGGTTCTTCAGCTGTAGTGGGAGGATTTTGGCTGTGTCTTGCCTTGATATCAAGATGATAGTTGTGTGCAATAAACTTCAGCTCCATTGAGATGGCGCGGCTTCGTCGTTGTGTGTTGCGAAGCAAGTGGAGCAGGGCGTAGCGCATCATCATTTGTTCCATGAAGATGGGGGCAGGTCTTACGTGCGACGAGAAATTGATGGTATGTAAAAGTTTCTCCTCAAGTAAGAGCTGTTCAAGGAAAAAGTTAAGATCGAGCATCTCACCCTGGTGTGCATGGGTTATGTTTTGATCGAGGAAGAAGTTTGCGATGGTGTGTAGCTCATCAAGTCCGCGCTGGATGCGTCGTAGCTTGTCCGCAGGTCGGCTGTTCTCATCTACAGTGAGCCAGAGAAGTTCCATGTTTCCCATGGCGGCTGCGAGCGGGTTACGAATCTGATGTGAGAGCAGAACGAGCATGCGATGGATGCTCTGAAGCTGTATGGGGTCCATGTTTGAAGAGGAAGGCTCCACAACCATGAGGGGTTCAGAGTCAGGGATAGCTTGCTTTTTGTGAGTGATCACTGGACGTTGATAGGAGGCAGCAAGGATGAGCAAGGTAAAGATGCTCATCATCAGACTGTAAAGCAAGAGGTCCTGAGCTCGAGGGAATCCAGGCGAGATATAGTGAATGGGAGGAGGAGGAGGTGGGACGATACCACTGTGCATAAACATCATGTTGTGTATGTATGCAGAGCGATACATCGACTCCAGCGCCAGGATGTCATCTTTAACAAGCGTACATGCTACAATATAGCTCATCGCAATGACGCTCATGAGTGCCAACCACAGGATGAGTTTGCGGCGCTGCATGCGAGTCAAGATGGTATGCTGCACAGGATGATGTGGGCGATGCGCTACATGAGCATTCAAGGTGACAGACTCCAGAATAAGAGGACAACAAAGGATGTGAGCTTGCTACACAACCTCTACAGAGGAAAGCTATTCGCAAGAAGTATGCCTTGAGTATGTTTTCAGGAAATGATGAATAAATTCAAGTTGATAGGTTATGTTTTTGTAATAAATAATCATGTCAAGCTCGCAGCGTTCATGCCAGTTTGGCACGAACGCTGCGAGCTTGACATGATTCCTCGTGATCATGTCTGTACAAGTTTGCTTGATAAATGACAGGTGAGCGATATGTGGCTCAAAAGCGGGCAGTTTGAACTGCCTCAAGTCCAGCATTCATACGCCTTGGAGCTTTCATGTTAATTTTACCCCTTTTTGGGGAATGTGCCCGAGCCATACATGTTGACATTAAGAGGGTGTTGACTGAGGCTACTTGGCAATCGAAGCGATTGTATTAAGAGGATTTATCATTATTTTTTCAAATGTTTACGTGTTTTAATTCTTTGTGTTTTTTGTCATAATCACGTCAACCGCTGTATAGTGCGTTGTTGAGATTTTCAAAATGTTCATCATCCAAACTATCCCATTTTGCTTGAGTGATATGTATGGAAAGAAATTTTCACGTCCAAGATAAATTTCAAAAGTATTCGATAAAGTATGTGGTGTGTGTATGTATGCTTCTTATGTCAAGTATATCATGGGCACAGTCTTCAAAATCAATCAATGTGTATGAGCACGATGAGCATTTACTCAAGATGACCTTTGAGTCAACTATGTGGATGCCAGATCGAGGCGTTACCTTGCTAAAGGATGACTCGGCACTCCAGGTTTGGAAGAAGATGAAAAAAACGTCATGCAGTATCCCTGACGTTGGTGAAAATGGCCTTCAAGCCTTCAAGGTCTTTCGTACTGAATATCTTTATATATTTACGTTCCACACATGGGAAGGTATCGACTGGACAGTATGTCAAAAAGATAATGGTCACACAGAGTTTCAGGCAGCTAACATTTCGGCGGGTTATGCCAATGGAGACCCCAAACAGCCATTTGATAACTGCAGTTCAGGAAGTGTAGGTACGACCGTGCGTTTTCGATCCTATGAGAAGGATGGACCGCTTCTCCTGGAAGTCCACGTGCCCGGATGTCGCGGAGGAGAATCTCATCATGAATTTTTATTTTTTCTAGATCAAAAGGAATTGAAAGAGGTTCCGGGGAGTCGTTTTGTAATCAACGATTATTATCACAACGCTGACAGTCTTCGAGGATGGATTTGGTGGCCCGTAGGCAAATATTCTCGTTTTGGTGAGATGCGTTGGGAGAGAGATCAGCTTTCATGGAGTCGACGCTTTTACAAACTTCCATTGATGCTTTCATCTTCCGAAAATCCAAATAATAAGAAGCTTACATATACAAAATCTATGTATTCTCTGGAGTGTATGTATTCTTTGCATGCACAAAAGGTTACGTGCAAAGAAAATCTTATTTCCAAAGGAAATCTAACCTTTGACGATATCAAACAGGGGTGTGAGCAACAACCTGACAGTGACGACTGTATGGAAAATTGTTTTGCACACATCAAACAACTTGAGGACATGGATTATAAAATATCCGATCAAGCAATTGAACGGTTTAAAGAATGGAAATCTCAATAATACAAAATATCAGTACCGTTAATGTTAAGGCCCACGATTAATCCCTTCTGTCCTCTCTTGACCATCTCATTTTGGCTTTTGCCATCCTACATTCTCTGGTGATCTGGTATAATTATGCGGGGCTTAGAGGGTGTTGACAGTTATTCTTGTTCATTTCAAAAGAATGGGACGTTTCAGGTCCATAAAAAGAGCGTAGAGTA
>CATLTV010000218.1 GCA_950059285.1 uncultured Pseudomonadota bacterium
AACCTATCGCTTGAAGAAGATAAAGAAGTTACTGCACGAGAAGAAGCCATTGAGGACAAAAAGAACGAAAGAGAAGCTGCCATGGCAGAACGCAAACGTGTTAGAGACTCTATTCGTGAAGTAAAGCGCCTAGAATTTCAACGCAGAAGAGATAGCCTGTTAGACGTTAGAAAACGTAGACAAGACTCAATCCGTAATGTACGAAACGGCGGAGCACCACCGGTAGATGATGGAGACGGTGATGGTGATGGCGATGGCGATGGTGAACTTCAGGGCGGTTGTGGAAACTGCTCCACAACATCAAGCTCCTCACCTGCTGGCACGTTGTTGTTCCTCATGCTTGGTCTTGTTGGCTTGCGTAGGCGTCGACGTCGTGCAGCCTGATCATCTTGATGTGATGTAATAGAGGGCCGAGGACATGCTGCAAGCATGTCCTCGGCCCTCTTCTTTGGTGAGTAATTTTGGAGATAGGAAATGAAGATAAAGCCCTTTGCGACCGAAGAATTTTTTGCGGACTATGAGTTTTCTGCGCCCTATATGTTGTCCGCGTCTGATTGTGAGAGCATGACGATCGAGGCCCTGATGCAGTGTGCTGGTGTGGGGTTGGATGGGCTTGGCGCCTGTTCTCTTCAGTACACGGAATCGCAGGGTGGTCGTGTTGTGCGAGAGGCGATTGCGAGCACCTATGATGCAGTGAGCGCGGATGATGTGATCATGTTAAACGCGCCACAGGAGGGGATTTATCTGGCGATGAACGCCTTGTTGGAGCCTCGTGATCGTGTGTTGGTGTTGACCCCTTGTTATGATTCTCTTGTGCAGGTAGCCGAGCATATTGGGTGTGAGATGCATCGTTTGCACTTGATTGCGGACCACCACGCAGGCGTGTGGGTGTTTGATATGGCACAGCTTGAGGAGAGGTTGCGTACGTTGAAGCCTCGTATGGTTATTGTGAATTTTCCCCATAATCCAACGGGTTATTTGCCAGGTGTCGACGAGTGGGAGGAGATGCAATCTCTGGTGACTCGCCATGGTGCGCTGCTTTTCTCGGATGAAATGTATCGTGGTCTGGAGCTTGGAGGCAGGTCAATGTTGTCCTCTGGAGGGGAGCATCACAGCGGTCGTGTGATTACGTTGGGTGGGCTTTCAAAGAGCCATGGCTTGCCAGGATTAAGGAGTGGCTGGCTGGTGATCAAGGATCAGCGTTTACGAGAGCAGGTCCTGGCGTGGAAGCATTACACGAGCATCTGTGCGCCTGCTCCAGTGGAGTATTTGACGTCTATCGCGGTGCAGGTTCAGGAACGTTTGTTTGAGGCGAACAGGGCGTTAATTGAGGGCAATGCGGCGTATGTTGAGGAAGGATTGCAGGATGATGCAATGAATGGGTTCAGGTGGATCATGCCCCTGGCGGGTTCTACGGCGTTGTTGTTCTCACCGTGGCAGGATGTGGAAGCGAAGGCGCATGAGCTTGCGCGCGAGCATGGTGTGGTGGTGTTACCTGCAAAGTTTCTTGGTGCAGATGCGGGGGCTGTGCGTCTTGGGCTTGGGCGAGCGGGGTTCAAGGAGGCGTGGGATAAATTCATTGAGGTAATGAAAAGCTAGAGCATTATAAAGAAGGCTCTAGAACGAGAAGGGGCGAACTTTTGCGCAGCAAAAGTTCGCCCCTTCTCGTTCTAATTTTTCATCAGACAGATGAGTTCAACGACTTATTTGTTGAAGGCCTCATCGATGAGTTTGTTTTGCTCAAGTCTGTGAGCCTCGGGATCTCCCGTTGCAGGGGAAGCGCTTTCGGCGCGGCCTGCGTATGTGGGGAGAGTTTTTGTGCCAAAGAGTTCAATGAGGCGAGGGAAGATGTAGGTCCACGGGCCCATGTTTTTGG
The DNA here is from genome assembly GCA_950059285.1 of uncultured Pseudomonadota bacterium. GTDB lineage: Bacteria > Myxococcota_A > Bradymonadia > Bradymonadales > Bradymonadaceae > CATLTV01. The sequence continues at coordinate 1,877 of CATLTV010000218.1, forward strand.
GTTCTTCCTGAACCCAGATGAGGTTTTTGGCGTTTGCGTAGCGATTGACCATGCCGGTGATCATCTCATCGTTGAGCGGGTAGAGTTGCTCAACACGGATGATGGCGACGTCATCGCGGTTGTTCTCCTGAGCGAAATTGGCGAGGTCGTAGTACACCTTACCAGAGCAAAGGAGGACGCGCTCGACCTTTTCGGTGTCGAGTTCGCGAGGATCATCAATGAGGTGTTGAAGGCCGCCAGTGGCGAGTTCTTCAAGCGTGCTTGTGGCCTCACGGAGGCGGAGCAAGCTCTTGGGTGTCATGACGATCATGGGTTTACGCACTGTTTGCAGGACTTGACGACGCAACGCGTGGAAGTACTGCGCTGGTGTGGTGAAGTTGCAGACAAACATGTTGTCTTCTGCACAGAGCTGGAGGAAGCGTTCCAGACGAGCGCTGGAGTGTTCGGGGCCCTGACCTTCGTAACCATGAGGAAGGAGCATGACGAGGCCGCTAAGGCGCTTCCACTTGTCTTCTCCAGAGTTGATGAACTGGTCAATGATCACCTGAGCGCCGTTGACGAAGTCACCAAACTGAGCTTCCCACATGACGAGTGCGTCGGGGGAGTCGAGGGAATAGCCATATTCAAAGCCAAGCACAGCGGCTTCACTGAGAGAGGAGTTGATGACCTCAAAGCTACCCTGATCCTCGGAGAGGTGACGAGCGGGCCAGTATTTCTCGCCTGTGTCGCCTGCAAAGAGTGCGGCGTGACGGTGGCTGAATGTGCCACGGATGGCGTCCTGTCCGCTGATTCGGATGTGTGTACCGCCATCAAGGAGGCTTGCGAAAGCGAGAGCTTCGCCTGTGCCCCAGTCCATGGGTTCTTCGCCGCTTGCCATTTTCGCGCGGTTTTTGAACAGGCGCTTGATGGTTCTGTGTGCGTTGAAGTCGTCAGGGATTGAGGAGATGATTTCGCCAAGAGCCTTGAGCGCTTCGACAGAGACGGTGGTGTCGCAAGGTTGGTTCCATGCGACTTTACCGCCCTTGAACTGGCTCCAGAGGCCTTCAAGAGTGCTGACCATTTTGGAGCGCGGCTCTTCCTTGACCTCGGCGTAAGCGGGGGCGTAGTGGTCCATGCGCTCTTCCCACATCTTGGTGACGTCTTCTTCAGAGAGGACGCCTTCCTTGACGAGGCGTTGGCTGTAGAGTTCACGCACGTGTGAGTTACCGTCGATGATTTTGTACATCAGCGGTTGGGTGTAGCGAGGCTCATCGCCTTCGTTGTGACCGTATTGACGGTAACACACAAGGTCGAGCACGATATCACGGCCAAAGTGTTGGCGGTAACGCATGGCGAGTCGGGCAGCGCGGACGCAAGCCTCGGGATCGTTGCCGTTGACGTGGATGATGGGTGCTTCGATGATCTTGGCGATATCGGTGGAGTAGCGGCTTGAGCGTGAGTCACTTGGAAGGGTTGTGAAACCGATCTGGTTGTTGATCACGATGTGGACTGTACCGCCGATGTGGTAGCCCTCGAGCAAGGAGAGGTTGAAGGTCTCCGAGACGATGCCCTGACCAGGGAACGCAGCGTCGCCGTGGTAAAGCAGGGGCATGATCTTGCGTGTGGCATCGTCGGTGCCAAGACGCTGTTGTTTTGCGCGAGCGCGACCGATGACAACAGGATCAACAAACTCAAGGTGGCTTGGGTTAAACGCCAGTGAGAGGTGAAGTTCCTTGCCTGTGGGGGAGACATACTCGCTGGAGTGTCCCATGTGATATTTCACATCGCTGGAGCCGACATATTTCTCGGGGTTCTTGCTCTTTTCGAACTCGGAGAACATGTTGACAGCAGGTTTGCCCATGATGTTGTGGAGCACGTTGAGGCGGCCACGGTGGGCCATACCTATGAGTGCTTCCTCAAGGCCAAGCTCGCCAGCTTCATCAAGGAGCGCGCGAGTCATGGGGATGAGCGAGTCGCCACCCGTCAGGGAGAAGCGCTTGGCGCCGATGTACTTCTTGTGAAGGAAGGTTTCAAAGGCGTCAGCGTCGACGAGTCCCTGAAGGATGCGTTTCTTGTCCTCGGTGCCGTTGATGGGCGCGTAGGAGTTTCCTTCGATCTCGGCGCGGAGCCACTGGCGTTGTGCGCTATCGGAGATGTACTGATACTCGATGGCGACAGTGCCACAGTAGAGCTCCTTGAGGCGATCAAGGATCTTGCTCAAAGGTACGGATTCGGAGCCAAAGAGGGCTTCACAAACCACGGGGGTGGACATGTCTTCGGGGCCAAAGCCGTAGCTTGCAGGATCAAGCTCGGGTGGTGCCTCTGTGGGGGTGCCTCGGAGAGGATCAATGCTTGAGATGAGGTGACCATGCAGGCGATAAGCGCGCACGATACTTTCAACCTCTGCGGCAAAGCGAGATGTCCTGCCTGGTGTGCGGACACGTGTACCCTCAAGGCGATCCTCGTAGGTCGGGTTATCTGAGCCGCCCTGAGCTGCCTGTCCTGGCACTCGAGCAGGTTCAAACAGGCCACGTGCTTTAAAGCGTGGAGCGTGGCCGTTGAGGTTAGGCGCGTCAGCGCGCTGGAAGTATTCGTTGAACAACGGGATCCAGCTGGGATCCACCGAATCTGGGTTCTCCAGATACTCTCCATAGAGTTGTTCGATGAATTGCAAGTTCTCGCCGGTCAGGAGCGTCGTCGATGTCTTGTTATCCACTGTATTCTTTCTGCAATGCGTAGAGGTAAGGGTAAAAACTAACCTGGAAACCATCAATCAATCGCGTGATTCTTAAGGGGCCAGGTTCACTCTGGTAATTCTCAGGAACTCAGTTCAAAAATCCTCTCGTTGGATGTGTGTAAGTGTTGTTCAGATATAGCGAACTTACTTCACGTCACGTCCTTGGGCCTGGTTTTGAAACACGTTCCAGGAGGAGGACTTTGTAGGGTTTCATATCCAATGAAACTCTGCATCAATTTTAAGCCCAACCTCCCTCGAAGTTAGATACTGGAAGGTATAACAGGTTTGCACCCGTCAAGCTAGGCCATTCGCCTCACTCCTGGTGAAGCTACAACACATGGTATGGAACTTCAAAACGATTATTGTGAGGCAGGTGTCACCTTCACAACCTTAAGGAGCAAGTCCGTCAAGTCAACGTCACAAAAAAATTAAGATAAAGTGGAGTGCAGGCATGCTCTTTTTATTGTAGTTTTGCAGAGAATAAAAAGAAATCCAGAAGTGGGTATCGAGTCGTTCCAGAAATTGGATCACGTAGTACAGCGTATACTTACGTTATGCGCATACTAAACTCCTGTGGTTTCTCAATTATGGTGAGGTTTGAGGTGAGTCAAATGCAATGGTTTACGCGTGTTTCTCTGGTGCTGTGCTGCCTGGTTTCTACATCTGGTTGTGCCTTGATTTATGGTGGGGAGGAGTCTTCCGAGCCCGTACCATGCAGTGAAGGTTTGCAGGACTATGATGGTGACGGCACCTGTTTTGCGACCTGTGAATCCAGTGGTTTGATGTGCACCTGTGATGACTCTTCAGGTGTGGCAACCTGCATCACCATGGACATGTCACAGGACGCTTCATCTCCAGAGGATATGGAAGACATGTCTTTGGATATGGAAGATATGCGCACAGAGGATATGAGTACGAAGTGTCCTTCCAAATACCAGGATAACGATAACGACGGCACCTGTTTGCCTGTGTGTGAACCGCTTGAATGTGGCGCGCTCGTCAACACCTGTGATGACAGCAGTGGGGTGATTGAGTGCACATGTGCAGCAAATTATATGGGAGCGCGCTGTGGGTTGTGCTCAGATGGCTACCATCGTGACGGGGCTGCATGCGTACCTGATGAGGAGCCTGTCTGTGACTTGAGTTGTGATGCCAATCAACAGTGTGAATTTGATGTCAGTGGTACTCCCCTGTGTGCGTGTATTGATGGGCATGTCGTGGAAGATGGGGAGTGTGTGCCAGGGTGTGAGCCTGCCTGTGAAGACTCTCAGAAGTGCGATATTGAAGCGGTGGGAGGGCCTACATGTGTGGACCTGACCTGTGCGGATATCACGTGTGGCGAGTTCAGCGCGTGTGTGTTGGGCACTGAAGGGCCTGCGTGTGAGTGTGTCGTAGGTAGCGTAGATGAAAATATGAACGGCGAACTTGAGGCTGGTGAGTCGTGTGTGGTGACGCATCCTCAAACCTGTGCGCAAGCCAAGAGTGTTTATGGCAGTGATAGTGATGGTCATTACAAGTTGTATGTGGACAACGATCCAGGCAAGCCATGGTGGGCGTGGTGCAAGGATATGTTTGCCGTTGCACCACTGGAGTATTTACCACTGGCAATGACACATGATGAGCACAACGTCTTTGAGCGTTTTGGCATGCCGCATGCGCCAAATACGACAAGTGGTGCAGCAGGTGCACCTTACGACAGAAGGTTGACACGGACTTATTACGAGAAGGTGCGTATTGATCCTGTCACGCTCAGGATCAACATCTTCGATGCGCAGTTTGCTCAAACTGAGGTGTATCAGGACACGGACACTGACCTGAATTCGTTCCACGAAGCCGTGCCTTTTGGGGTGGCTCAGGGCTGTTCATTGAACTCGGGCGAAGAGGCTCATGGTGAGGTCAATCTTGAGCAAACGCCCTTTGCTGTGCTTGACTCGTTCTCACAGGTTGGTGTGTGTCCTGCAAATACCATGTCGACAGGTACGGGGCAGAAGATAGCGTTGCAGGCCGCAGGTGGTTCAGCCTCGGGTGGTTGTGGTGCGATCGTGCCTGATAGTTATTCGCCTTATTTTAAAATGGGTTGCAGTAATGTGTCGGGGCCAGCGATGACAGGCCAACCCGCCGATCCTTTTGTCCTTCAGTTGGCATATTCTAACGCAGCAAAGGGTGTGAACTTGCTGCCCAAGACATGCAAGGAGGCTTATGCGCTCGGTCATTGCGTGGCACAGCAGATTGATTCGGAGTCATGCAGTTTGTACGTGGGCCGCGATCCCGACAAGGAGTGGACTGCGACATGTGCCGACCCGATGTCTGATGACCCAACGACATACGTGGCAGCAGATGTGGATGGTGGGATTGGGTTAACAGATACCGCAACAATTGATGCAAATGGTAACCGTACCAACTGTTCACGCTACGAATACTTCAGATTGGAACCACACACGATGCGTGTGGATATCAAGGATCACAGATTCTCTTCCATTGTCTGCACCGCTGGTGACCACAATGACGTGGGTATTGCTTTGAGTTGTAATAACACAGAGCATGGTTCAACAGTGGTGTCACAGGTGTTCCTGGAGAGCTGGACACATCTTGTCTTGCAGTCCAGCTTCCAGACGTTTGGGCAGTGTAATTCACGTGCGCCATCAGGTGGTTACACCACGTTGGGTGAGGCTTATTTCACACAGGGAGGCTCACACATCGATGAGAATGGTATGATGATGGTGGGCTGTGGTGGTGTGGCTCCTGCAGAGTATGCCGCGCAGTTTGGCTATCAGTCATGTAACGCTCAGGATGATACGCAACCCACTGATGTGCCCGCGCGCCCATCTACACAGCAGAACTATCTGCTCCATCTTAAACATACTGATGGCAATCCTTGAGTGCCCTCCTTTTTGGTGTTAGCATTCAGGAATAGAAACCATGTAAAAAGCGAAAACCAGAGTCTCTTTTATGAGTTCAAGTGAGAGGTTGTTAGGATGGTAAAGGGTGTACGTGGGTTACTTGCGTTGTGTGTTGTGATGCAAAGTACAGGGTGTTTGTTTGATGAGATCAAGCAGCAACAGTCTGTATTATCTCAGGATATGCAGGCGGATATGGATTCGTCTGATATGCCAGCAGGCGACATGGCAGGCGAGGATATGGTTGCGGATATGTCTGTGGACATGAAGGCAACCTGCCCAGAGGGTCGGCAGGACAACGACGGTGATGGAGCCTGTTCGCCAGCATGTGATGTGCTTACCTGTGGAGCGCCTGCAAACACCTGTGATGATAGCAGCGGCCTGATCGAGTGTATATGTGCGCTTGGCTACATGGGGCCACGTTGTGGGACGTGTGCAGAAGGTCATCATCGTGAGGCTGCCGTGTGTGTGCCTGATGAGATGCCCGCCTGTAATTTGAACTGCGGCGAGCAAGAGTGTCAGATTATCAATGGTATGCCTCAGTGTGTTGGTGGTCAGCCCATGTGTAGTCCTGCCTGTGGTCCAGGTCAGGTGTGTCGATTTGATGCCAACAACATGCCTCAGTGTATGCCTGATACCTGTATGCCTGGTACTCAGGATCTCAATGGTGATGGCGAGTGTCACCCCACGTGTGCTGTGTGGGAGATGGGCAATAGTTGTGGGCGTGGTACGTGCGTCATCGATATGACTGAGGGGCAAGATAGTTCAGGCAAGCCTGTGTGTGATTGCGAAGAGGGTTGGCGAGGTTCTTCGCCCACAACATGTGATGTGTGCGCAGATGGATACGTCATGGACAATGGTGAGTGTGTTGTGCCGCAGGTGTGTCAGAATGTGTCGTGTGATGCGCCGCTGACTGTGTGTGAAGAGAACATGCAAGGTGCGGGTGAATGTGTCTGTGTGTCAGATTCATCACCTGATGGGAACGGGGCATGTGTGTGCAACAGTGGGTTTGTCTATGATTCGCAGTCAGAAAGTTGTGTGGCTGGAGGGGTTCAAACCTGTGGCGAGTTGAAGTCTCGGACAAATGTCACCGAGGATGGTTATTATACACTGCATATCAATGGGGATTTGAGTCAGCCGTGGTGGGTCTGGTGTGCGGATATGAATACGAGTACACCGCTTGAGTATTTGCCGCTGGCGATGACGCACGACAACCATAACGTCTTTGAGCGCTTTGGTGAGCCTGGAGGAGTGACGTTGACGCCAGAGCCATACAACAGGCGTTTGACGCGCACGCGTTATGAGAAGGTGCGGTTCAATCCTCTGACCATGAAAATTGATATTATGGACACACGTTTTGCTCAGACGGAGGTGGAGCAGGATACGACAGACAGCATCAATGTCAGCGTAAATCCCGTGCCATTTGGCGTGGCGCAGGGGTGTGGTGAGCAGCTGTCAGATCCCAACTTGCGCGAGGTTGCACGAGGGCGTCTTGATCTTCGAGGTACGCCGTTTGTTCCTTTTTCACAGTGGGTTCCAGCGGGTGTGTGTGCGTCGGGGTCATCCGCAGCGTTTTCGGGAGCAAGTGCGCTTGAGTTTGTGGGCAATGGTGGTTCTCAGGTGTATGGTGGCTGTGGTGCGATTGTGCCCGCTGACATTGCAGGTCACTTCCCTTCTGGTTGCACCACGGTGATGCCTCCTGCGACGCCAGGATCTTTGGGGAGTTCCGAGGAAGTGATTACACTGCAATACTTTGGCCAGGGTGTGGTGAGTCTGAACCCCAAGACCTGTGCCGAAGCAAAAATGCTTGGGACCTGTACATCGGATGGAGCGTGTACGCTTTATGTGGGGCGTGATGGCGTCAAGTCCTGGACCGCGCAGTGTCGAGATATGAGCACGGCTGCGCCGAAGACTTATGTGCAACTGGATCCTGTGGGTGGGGAGTATTGGCCAAGTACACAGGTGGATGCGGGTGGAATGACCACTCATGATAGTCGACATCAGCTTGTTGAGATTGATGGGCATTCCATGCGTGTGAACATCAATGACCAGACGTTTGCATCAACACCCTCGACTGCGATGCCTCAACCTTTTGCGGTGGGCTATTCCTGTTCTCAATCTGTGGATGCGTTCATGCTGATCAAGCTTGCCGCGATGCAAGACATTACCTGGAAGTCCGAGGTCTTGCCATTTGGTGAGTGTGCCCAGATCACGACTCCTGTCAATATGCCTGGAACACAGATTCAGCATCGTGTGCATGGTGGCTCACACAAGATCGGGGCCACAAATTATATTGATGGGTGTGGTGGCGTAGCTCCTGCTCCTTATGCGCGTCAGTATGGTTATCTGGCCTGTGATGCGACGGCTCCTGTTATGAGTTCTTTCACCGCGCGTCCATCCACACAGCAGGATTACTTACTTGAGATGCAGCATATCAACGGTAACCCCTGAGTGTGAATCTACATGGTGTGATGATGAAACCTGTGGGCGGTCTGCCCCGTTTTTGAGTGGGAATTAAGATGAGACGAGTTGAGCGCGTTCTGGCTCTGGCGAGCTGTTTGATGATCTTTGGGTGCGGTTCTGATGGTACATCGGGTTCAAACAATGATGATCAGGGGGCAGAGAAGTGGTGCGTGGATGTGCAGTGTGGCGATCACGGTGAATGTCAGGTTGATGGCAGCAGAGGCGTGTGTGTGTGTGACACAGGTTATGCTGGCATCACGTGTGACGTGTGCGTTGATGGCTACCAGGACAACGATGGTGATGGTGTCTGTGCTCCAAGTTGTTCGGGGGATGTGGCGTGTGGTGAGCATGGTTCATGCTTGGATGAACTTGGTGTTGTTCTTTGCGAGTGTGAAGCTGGTTATGAAGGCAAGTCATGTGACACGTGCGCGGAGGGTTATCAGGATAACGATGGTGATGGTGTCTGTGAGCCTGACTGTGTGACCTCTGCGCTTGATTGCGGTGAGCATGGTTACTGTGTGGATACCTCGGGTGCTGCAAGTTGCGCATGCGATCAGGGTTTTGAGGGGGAGTATTGCGATAACTGTGTTGAAGGTACGCAGGATCGTGATGGGGATGGTATTTGTCGTCCAACCTGCGCCGAGAGTGAGCTTGAGTGTGGTGCGTTGGGACTTTGTGATGACAGCTCTGGTGTGGCTGAATGTGTGTGCAACACAGGTTATGCAGGCGCCGATTGTGATGAGTGTGCAGAGGGGTATCAAGACAATGACGGTGATGGAGTGTGCGCGCCTGATTGTGACACACGTGGTCTGACATGTAACAATCATGGGACCTGCTCGGACGAACTTGGTGTTGCGCTGTGTGAGTGTGAGGCGGAGTATACAGGTGCTGATTGTGATGAGTGTGCAAGTGGCTATCAGGATGATGATGGTTGTCCAGAGTAGTGTTTCGGAGATCTACAGCGTACCTGCCGCAGGCGGTGCACCGGTAAAGCTCAATGCTGCGCTACCCGTTCTTGTTCCTATGTTCATTTTTTTCTGGCTGTCCCACGTCCTGCCACCCTCGCTGCTGGCCATGACGTGCAGCGGCTTGCCGTAAACCAGCAGAACCACTCCGTCGGAGAGCACCAGCAACTCGCCGTAGACGGCCGGGGCATCGATTGTCACGGGGGGCTCCCACTGGGAATAGTCGCC
>CATLTV010000219.1 GCA_950059285.1 uncultured Pseudomonadota bacterium
AGCGCGCCCATCTCCCGCGCTCGCCTTTATGATGAACTCGATTACATTACACCCAAACAAGGAAACAAAGCCCATGTTGGAACAGAGCAGCAAACTTCTCAAGCAAGCCGAAAAAGTGATGCCTGGTGGCGTCAACTCTCCAGTACGTGCATTCAAGAGCGTGGGTGGTGTCCCCCCCTTTATTGAGCGCGCCGAGGGTGTGCACCTCTATGATGCTGATGGAAACAGCTACATTGACTATGTACTCACCTGGGGACCAGCCATTCTTGGCCACGCGAACAAGGATGTCGTCAAGGCTGCACAGGATGCCATCGCACGAGGCTCTTCTTTTGGAGCGCCCACGGCACAGGAAATCACCATGGCCGAGATGATGATTGATCGCATCGATGGCCTTGAAGTGGTGCGTCTTGTGAACTCGGGTACAGAGGCGTGCATGTCAGCAATTCGCGTTGCGCGTGGCGTGACTGGACGAGACAAGATCGTCAAGTTCAGGGGCTGCTATCATGGACATGCGGACTCATTCCTTGTCGCGGCGGGATCTGGCGCTTTGACACTTGGCCAGCCAAATTCCCCAGGTGTAACGAAGGGTTGCGCACAGGACACCTTACTTGCAAACTTCAACGACATCGCATCGGTCGAGCAGTTGTTTGAGTCCAACAAGGAGCAAATTGCAGCCGTGATCGTGGAGCCTATCTGTGGCAACACAGGGTGCATTCCTCCACAGGATGACTTCCTCAAGAAGCTCCGCGAGCTTTGTACTGCACAGGGCGCAGCCTTGATCCTTGACGAGGTCATGACAGGTTTCCGCGTGGCTTATGGCGGCGCTGCCCAGATCTATGGCGTGACACCTGACCTTTACTGCTTTGGGAAGGTTGTGGGTGGTGGATTCCCGCTGGCTGCATATGGTGGTAGTTCCGAATATATGCGTCAGGTTGCTCCTGATGGGCCCATCTATCAGGCGGGCACACTTTCAGGAAATCCTGTGGCCGTCGCAGCAGGTATAGCAACGCTCAAGCAGCTCACCAAGGAGAGCTACGAAAAGCTTGAAAAGAAAGGACAATATCTTGAGGATGGCGTTCAAAACATTATCACAACCCATGATTATCCCCTGTCACAACATCGTGTGGGCTCGATGTTTGGGCTCTTCTTCCACCCTGGTCCGATTCGTGAGCATGAAGACGTCAAGGGCTGTGATTTTGAGCGATTCAACCTCTTCTTCCACAAGATGCTGGATCGCGGTGTGTATCTTGCGCCAAGCCAATATGAAGCAGGCTTCCTGAGCGTGGAGCACACCACAGCCGTACTTGATGAGACGCTCGAGAAAATGGAGGCGGTGTTAAAAGAGATCTTTTAACACCCTGGCAAAAAAGCCCGAGCGGGCGGCCATAAATGGCCGCCCGCTCGGGCTTTTTTGCGTCTTGAATTGTTCTTGAAACTAGAAGCTGAACATCACGCTTGCTCCAGCGCGTTCGGGGCCAACCTCAGGCATAAGAATCAGAGAAGAAGACTCTTTCTCTTTGTTGGAGCGTACAACATGCCAGATGATGAGGCCCACACCTGCAGCAGCGACAGTGCCTGAAAGCGAGTACAAAATCAGCTCATTGTTGCTGGCTGATTCGGCCTTTTTGTAAAGCGCATCACATTCCTCCACATCGATATTCTGACCTGTGCCATTACAGCCATCGCTGTACCACTGGTTTGAAGCGCGCACACCAGGACGAGTGACGAGGAGCGCGGTCAAGCCAAGCCCGGCAGCCCCCACAGAAGTTGCCGCAACGCCAGCATAGAGAAGCCCGTTGTCTTTCTTTTTGGTCGATGAGGAATCATCATCGGCTTTGACATCACCGTTTGAAGGTGTCGACTTGTTCGCATCAAGCTCTTTTTGTTTGGCGTCAATGCTTTTACGGACCTGAATCAATGCCAATGCATCGTCTTCTTCAGGTGAGAAAAGCTCAATACCATCAAGGCTTTTGCGTGCATTATCGAGGTCGTCGTTGTTCAGATAGACCTTTGCAGCACGGATACGACAACGCGCAATCACGGTCTTCACATCGCGACGATCCTTGGAGAGTTCGCGTTGTTCTTCGGTGGTTAACTCAAGGTATTTCAGACCTGTACGCTCGGCGCTATCACACACACCTGCACTGAACCACGCGATGGTCGCGTTCTTGAGCAGTACAACCTCGGGATAGATGTCGTAGGCTTCTTCAAACTTGCCAGCAGCTGCCTCGAAGTCGCCTGTCTGAAACTTCTCCATGGCCTGCTCACCCACAGCAGTCATTTGTGCTTTCTGAGGATTATCCTGGGCAAAGCTTGTTGATAAAGGAGCAAGACATATCAAGAAGCTCAGGATGACCTTACACAACTGGCCACCAGTACATCTCTTATTTATGGATTTAAGCACCTGATCTTCTCGCATTCACAACGTCCTGTACGAAAGTCATCACAATTTGTAAAAACACAGCGTTTGGCACGCCATTATTAAGCGTGTCAAAACGATAAGACACTCTTCACCTGAATGAGGAGTCACCTGACACCTGTTATACCAAGACTGGCGTAAAGCACAAATATCTTTGTTCGGCCTCAATCCTTCAAGTCATTTGGACACACTTTCAGCGGCATCGAGCACCTTGTCAATCAGGATTACGGTCTTGAAAAAGACAAGTGATGCAGGTGAGTCTTTGAGCTTGCCGCGCTCTCCATTGAGCTTCTCGCTGACGACCAGAACAAGCGGTGTGTTGGACATGGCTTGGAGCGCTTCAAGTCGTCGCTCAAGATAGCTTTTGCGCCAGAACCCGATCACTTCCATGAACACCACCCTGCCATCAGGATGTTTGAGCACATAGTTTGGGATCAGGACCTGTCCACCATCAAGTTCAAGCAGAGTACCGCGTCGTTCAAGTTCCCACTCGGTGTCATAATCCTTGAAGCGGTCCTCGAGCATTTTTTCAGCATCCGAGATCCACTGCCCTCGGGCACGGTAATGAGACACGAGCGCATCTTCATGTGATAGCTCCATGACATAATCACGTTTGTCCTTGGCCCAGTCGAGTTCAGCGACCATCTTCCAGTCTTCCATAAGAACGAGAGCAGGCAGGAAAATTGCCATTTGTAATCCGTACTTACGGTTCTGGCGAAGCAAGCTTGCGGGGCCGTCAACCTCGACCTTCCAGCCATCATCAGCCTTCCAGATGCGGTGCATAAGACCATAGAACTTGAGCATCTGAAACAGGTAGCGCAACAGCTTTGCGTCCTGCTCACCGAGGAAGATTTCCATGCGTGTAGCCTTGTACAAAATCCCCTGCGCCTGAGCCATGTTATAACGGTCAAGCAGCACATCGGGCTTGAGTTTTTTGTACTCGGTTAAACGCTGTCTTGCCTTGAGGTCGGCATACAACGCAGCCTCGCAATCCTCGGCAGTACACACAAGTTGTGTGGCGGCCTCCTCTAACACCCTGGCTCTGACCTCATCTGACGTCACAGGCCCTAGACGATTTGCGGTCTCAAAGACCACACGTCTTGTGTCAACAGGATCGACCGCGCTGACCGTGTTGAACTCGCTACGATCGTAGAGGAGTTTGGCAAGACCTCTCCAGATCAGGAAATCCGTCCCATAACCAATGGCCTGCGAGACCTGTTCATCAATCGTCTCGTAGGTTTCATGAAGGGAGTCCTCAAAGATCGATGTGAGCAGGTTAGCCTTTTGTTGGGCGGTCTCACTGGAGGTGTCCAGGTAGGTTGGATAGACTTTTTTCTTCTTTACGCGATAGCGCAACAAATCACTGGTAAGCATCGTGCTCCCGACGTCTCTGACTTACATAAGTTTCTACGGTATTTACGGTCACCAGCTCATAGAGGATCGCCTTCTTATCCTCGGAACGCCTTAAAATACGCCCAAGTCGCTGGACGTGCTCACGTACAGAGCCTGACCCCGAGAGGATGATTGCCACACGAGCCTCGGGGACATCCACACCCTCATTGAGCACCTTGCTGGTAACAATTGTGCGGTAGCTCCCTTCATTGAAGCGCTCAAGGATCTCCTTGCGCTCCTTGATCGGTGTCTGGTGTGTGATGGCGGGACTAAGCATACGCTCGCTGATCTCGTATACAGAGTCATTGTCATTGGTAAAGATCAGGACAAGGTCATCGTGGTGCTGATTACACAGTTCATAAAGACGATCAAGCTTTGCCTGGTGCACGAGCGCGAGCTTCTTCTGCGTATGGTAGGCCTTGAACGCCTCGCGGCCTTCTTCAGAGCGTGATGTTTCAGCAAGGAAGCGCTTCCATCCATCCACGCTGCTCATACGAATGCCCTTACTTGAGACAAAACCTCGATAATGCTCGCGCGCCTTTTCGTAACTTTGCTGGTCTTCTTCAGTCATGGGGACTTCAAGCGTGTGCACTTGATAGTCAGCGAGCACATGACCTGATAACTCCTTGATTGACTTGCGGAATGCGACGTTCCCCACAAGTTTATCAAGGACTTTCTCCTTGCCATCACTACGCTCATAAGTGGCTGTAAGCCCGAGTCTATAAGGAGCTATCGAGGCGAGTGCGGCTTGTTGATAAAGTTCACCAGGCAAGTGATGAACCTCATCAAAGATAAGGAGTCCAAAGCGGTCGCCAAGCCTGTCCATATGCAGACATGCAGAGTCATAGGTGGAGACCGTAATATGTTTAATTTCGTGATAACCGCCACCGAGCAAGCCGATTTCCTGATCGAAGGCCTTCTCAAGAATACCAGACCACTGGTTCAAGAGGTCGATGGTAGGGACAATCACCATGGTGGAGCGCCCTGCCTCTTCCATGGCAAGTTGTGCCACAAAGGTTTTACCCGACCCTGTGGGAAGGACGACCACAGCACGCATACCAGCATCTTTCCATGCCTGAATGGCACCTGCTTGATGATCGTAAGGTTCATGGCGTTGAGATAGCGCAAGCGCACAGGGTTCGTAGGCGCGGGCATGGTCTTCAATGGAGTAGCCTGCACGCAGTAACTTGGCCAGCACAATGCGATAATCGTGAGCAGAGGCGCGATGGCGTTGTACACGTTCATCCCATGGAATGAGCGCATCGCTCCAAGATTCAGGATCAAGCCCCTGAATCAGGAGTGTGCCATCTTCAAAGAAGAGTTCCAGGGTTTTATCCAGTGATTTAATACCCTTAGGAGGTGTGAGCAGCGTGGGCTGTTCATCGTTGTTCATATTGGCAGACATCACTCTCTTTGGTTTATGAGAAAAAAATGATAAACTTGAGCGAAAGGATCTCTTATCGCCTCCTTCTGAGCCCAACCTAACACAAGACCATGACGATAAACAGATCACTGCACGATCTAAAACTTACGACAAGATCACCCTTATGATGATGAGCGTTCATGCAGGTCTTGACCATGAACACCTCGATGCGAAACACATCATAAGATCTACTTGAGAAGCCAAGGTTTTTGGGATGCAACAACTTGAACGCGGCCATCTTTTTGAAGGCAAATATACGATCTTGCAGGAGCTCGGGCGAGGCGGTTTTGGAACTGTCTACAAGGCTCAGCAAATGGGCATGGACCGTTATGTCGCGATCAAGATTCTCACGGTCCAGATGGAGGGAGAAGCGGCGCTCACTGCACGCGAGAGATTCCTTCGAGAAGTCAGAATTATCAGTAAGTTGCGCCATCCAAACACGGTCACAATCCATGACTTCGGCCAGACTCAACAAGGTCTGGTGTACATGGTGTTGGAGTATGTTGATGGCGAGACGCTCAAGCAGCTGGTCACACGACGTGGCGCACTTGAAGAGAAGCGTGCCTTGCAAATCGCCCACCAGATTGCCCGCTCATTATCTGAAGCACATCGCCACGGTATTATTCACCGCGATTTGAAGCCTCAGAACATCATGCTCATGGAGCTTGGTGGAGAGCAAGACTTCGTCAAGGTCCTCGACTTTGGTATTGCAAGGTTCCACAACAAGGATGATGGCAAGGATCTCACCAACACAGGCAACCCCAATGAGCGAGAGTTAATTGGTACGCCGCGTTATATGAGCCCCGAACAGGTGCGAGGACAGTCACTCACGGGCGCGAGTGATATCTACAGTCTTGGGCTAATGCTCTACGAAATGCTCACAGGCGCTCCTGCCGTGCAAGGTCCGACCATGATGTCGTTGATCACACAGCAGGTCAGCAATGAGCCGCTTAACTTGCCTGCGCTACATAACTTCCACCCACTCGTACAGCAGATTCTATTGAAGGCGACACAGAAGAGCTTTCACCATCGTTACCGCACAGTGGACCTGCTTGCGACAGAGATCGAACATGCCATCAGTGAGCTCAAGAGAGAGCACGCCAGCGCATCGGGGTCTTCCGATTTTCTGCTTGGAAATCAATACGATCACACACCCACAATGCGACAAACTGGCCCCCAACCGCAGATCACACGTCAGCATATGACACAACAACATCAGCAACAGCCCCACTCCGATCAAATGGGAGGCTTGCTGATGTCAAACAACACCCCACAAACACAGGCTTACAGCAACACACCAAGCCATCAGAGCTTTGCTCCCAAAATTGAGCTTGAGCCGATGACACCAGCCTACCAGCCTACACCACAACCTGTTGCTCCACAGCAGGCCGCGCCCTCAAATCACACGTTCAACATGCCACAGGATCTGCCTCCTGCTCCTGGCGCAAGTTCTCCGTTTGACCACACCGAGGCGGGTGGTTACAGGCGACCACTGACAAATCAACTTCCAGCGCTACACCCTGATGATGAAGAGGCCGATGCATCTTATGTAGTGACGCTTCTCATCACATGCGTTCTTGCCGTGGCGCTCTTCTTTGCTGCTTACGCTGCATTCCTGATGGTGGGCGCAGCCGTGGGCATTTTGATCGACAGTGAATATCGTCTGATCACCACGATCATCATCATGATCCTGTTGCTGGTCATTCCAATCTTCACCGAGCTTGGTAGAAAAGAACGATTCCACGTGGTGTATGCCACACTTTACAGGATCAAGCACGTAATCAGCATTAGCCTTGGCTTGAGCATTGGTACGTGTTGTATGGTTTCACTTGCCGTCCCTGAAAAAACAATCACTCGTCTTGAAGGCACACCCAACTGGTTCTTTGATGAGCCCAATAAAGAAGCTCCACTTCAACTCCAAAATGCACGCTACAGCCACGGCATTGCATCGGTTATGCGCAGCGCGCTCAAACCAATTGGCATGCTTGATATGGATGACAAGAAGATTGACATTGATGAGTTGAGCAAACAACCTCAGCCTACACGACCAGGCACTCAGGATAACGCCGCGAGCAAACCTTCAGACAACAAGGGCACAGCGCTGCCACCTGTACTGCGTCGCAACACCCCTGCCCCCACTCGCCCAGACACGATCAAGAAGCAGACCCAGGATGCGTCAAAGAAGAGCACATCAACCAAAAAGACGAATGAGAGCAGCAAACCCAAAAAGAGCACCAAGAAGTCAGGGCAATATGAAGAGTGGTGAGTGAAACAAGAAAGGTATAGACAGGGAAAGGGCGGCTGATTGACATGTCAATCAGCCGCCCTTTCCCTGTCTATACCTTTCGTCAGAGCGCATCCTTGAAGGATGCGCCCTTTTGAGCTGGATTCTTACTTTTTGTCCGCAGGCTTTGCAGCAGGCTTACCAGCGGGAGCGGCGTGGCCGTGGCCATCATTTGCGCCGTGACCATGTCCGTCAGGAGCACCGCCATGTCCGTGACCGTGTCCACCAAGACCAGGAATCATGGGTGACTTTGGAGCCTTGACGTTGAGCTTGATGTTGTCCTCTTTCAACTCAATCTTGTGCTTGTCCTTGAGTTCTTTGAGGAGCTTGTTCATACCTTCGCGAATCTTACCATTGGCGAGGTTGTGCTCGATCATGTCCTTGACTTCATCAAGTTTCTTGGTGCTCGCAGGTTTTTTCTCTTCGACCTTGATGATGTGGTAGCCGAAGTCTGTGCGCACAGGACCAGAGACTTCACCAGCCTTGAGTTCAAACGCAGCATCGGAGAACGGCTTGACCATACGCTTACGAGGGAAGAGGCCAAGGTCGCCACCGCGAGGAGCGCTGGGGCCTTCGGAGTATTCCTTGGCAAGCGCAGCAAAGTCGGCGTCTTTTTTCTTGGCAAGAGCTTCGATTTCTTTGGCTTTCTTCTCAGCAGCCTTGATGGTCTTGTCATCAGCGGTTTTGTCGAGTTTCAACAAGATGTGACGTGCCTTGACCTGCTCTTCTTCTTTGAAGCGATCGATGTTTTTGTCGTAGAACTCCTGAATATCAGCAGCGCTGACAGAGACATCATCAAGCAATCTTTCGTGACGCATACGCTTACGAAGGTCAGCACGAAGTTCCTCTTCGCTCATGCCAGAGCGCTCGAAGTACATCTTGAATTGTTCTTTGGAGGGGAAGCGCGCGACGAACTTGTCGTACTCTTTCTGCACATCTTCATCAGTGACGGTGATCTTCTTGGCTGTCACAGCTTCTTCAAGAAGGTACTCATCCACAACACGCTGAAGCATTTGCTTTTTGTAGAACTGAGCCATTTGAGGAGGAAGATTTCCACCAGTAAGACGCATCAACTTGTCCACTTCGGAGTTGAAGCGTTCAGCGGGGATTTCCTTGCCATCAATGATAGCGACAGGACCAGTAGCTTCGAATGGAAGCTTCTTGGCATCCGCAGTCTTGGCGTCTTTGGCGTCTTCTTTTTTCTCGTCTGTCTTCTCTGCTGTCTCGACAGGCTTGTCCGGGCTTTGTGCCGCAGCAGGTTCTTTTTTGTCGGTTGGAGCCTTGTTATCACAAGCTGTAATAGATGCTGCACCAAATATGATGGCTGTTGCCATGAGGATATCGCGAACTCGCATGAACTCTCCTTAATAATCTGCATTGATAGCATAAATGAGTGGGCGAAATGCGTTGGCAGTAGAGCGCCTGTCAGCGCAATTGTCAAGGCCAGAGCAATGAAGGAACCGCATAGCAGCACCAAAGACATAAAAACCAACGGTCTACATCATCTTTTTCAGTGCCCATGACCCATCATATACAACGCATATACGAACCCCAGAAACGTGTATTAGAACAATGCATTTGGCACTTTGTGAACACCAAATCCAATCGCGTTGACACACATACTCAATCACACTCGTGTGAAGTGCGTCCTCCAGGTACGAGGTCAACACTGACATCATGTACCAGAGACAGGCGCACATGTCTAAAACAGACAAGCACACAATTTATTCAGTCTACCCCCACATTCAATACCAGGTAAACACGCTGAAACACTTAAAAGAGAGTTGAGAGTACCTCAACATAACGATGAGCAACCATCTCAATACCCTGATAAAGCTGAGCCAACCCTGGCACATCCTTGAACGCGCGCAGATACCATGCGGGTTGAAGCATCAAGTTTGTCTTGAGCTCAGATATGCCCATAAGATGAGCGACAACAAAGAGCAGAATGCTTGTAATGTTGAGTGTTCTGACACCAGAAAAGATAGGGAATTTATCTTTGAGCAGCCAGCCAGCCAACGCGCCAATCAACAGCGGAAAAGCGCATACACCACCACGTAGCAGGTTGCTCTCAAGTTGAATATGACAGGCCATCAATGTGAATGCAGACAATGCGAGCACAGGCGCGATGAGAAACTCAAAATAAACAATCAATCCACGCTGATGATCCTCGGCCCGCTGTAGCGTGATGGGTGTGTACATTCCATCTGAGAGTTGTTGGCGGTGCGCCTCCTGAGCTTGCTTTGCAGACTGCTCAAAGCGCTGAGCCTGCTCAAGCTTTTCATAGTCGATATCAAGTGCGGCGGGTGCCTGACGTGATGCAGCAGATGCAGGAGGATGAAAGCCCTGAGGAGGTTGGAGCCCACCTCGGTTGATCATTCTGACTTCACGGCGCAGCTGATCCAACTCATGAAGGAGCTGTTCTGCGTGCAGGTAGCGATGCACAGGATTCTTTTGCATCAGCTTCTTCAGGATGGGGCGAAGTTGTGCGGGGACCTTGTGTAGTTCGGGCAAGGGCAAGGGTTCAGGAGAGACGTGCATTTGCACAGCTCCCTCAATATCATCGCGGTTTACAACACGAATTCCCGTAAAGATCTCATAGCCAAGCAGGCCAAGCGCGTAAAGATCGGTGTACGGGCCAATTTCCTGGCCACGTGCCTGTTCTGGAGCGATATAACGGGGAGTGCCCACAGCCATGCCTTCACGCGTGAGCGCAACCATCGCCTCACCACCAAGCTCGGACTGCACCTTGGCCATACCAAAATCCAGCATCTTGATACGGTAATGCCCATCCTCGCCTTGAACCATAATGTTTGCAGGTTTGAGATCGCGGTGGATGACACCTTTCTGGTGAGCAGCAGCGAGTGCACTTGCGATCTGATAAAAGACATCAAGACCACTTTCAAAATCCATGGGATTATGGCGTACATGCTGCTCAAGGGTCTTACCTTGCACAAACTCCATCACCATAAAAGGGACACCCTGTGGCGTCTCTCCATAGTCGAACAGAGCCACGATATTGGGATGCACCAGGTTCTTGATGATCGACATTTCGCGCTGAAAGCGACCAAGTGCTGTGTGGGAAGAACTATCCAGAGATGGAGGGAGGGCCTTGACGGCTACAATCTCACCATTGACCAGATCAGAAGCTTTGAAGATCGCGCCATAGGAACCCTCTCCGATCATATGCTTGAGTCGATAACGGTTAAGCAGGAGCTGGTCTTGCTCCAGATAACGACTCAGGACCTCACGAGGTTGTGGCATAACTTACCTTATTCAGGTCTATTACCAGGGCATAATTTTGGCCAACACATCAAACATCACGGCCAGCCCATTCGCAATAGATTGGGACAACTTACCAAATATTTTAAACAGTTGAATATCAGGAAGCAAGCCCCAAAGCCAAGCCCCTTCGTGGCGCAAAGAGATTGATGCCTGATTGGATGAGAATAGAGCCACAAGGACAATTGATGCAAACAGTGCGATCAACAACCTGATGCCAAGCGGCTCCAGCCAACGCGCCATCATGCCATCATTCTGTTTGGACTGGAAAGCCACAAGCACAAGTGAGCCTATCAAGGGGAGAAAACCGATCAGCAATCTCGCCCCGC
>CATLTV010000220.1 GCA_950059285.1 uncultured Pseudomonadota bacterium
TTTAACACAGTATCAATCGCATCAGAGTTGAAGGATCAAGAACTTCAGAATCTGCGCAATCTCAGGGCTCACAGGTGTGCCCGCAGGGTGATTGTGGAACGAGGTAAATGCCAGTGAACCGCCATGTGTAGGGCTCTTGTATGTCACCAACAATGGAATACCCTGTTGTGCTGGTCCTTCAACACCACATGAATCGCCCGAACAAATGGTGGCGTTACCTGTCAGGTGAACCACTGCGTTGGTGTCGGCACCAGACATCATCGCCCAGTAAATGTTCTGAGACATCTGGTTTTGTGGGAAGTCAATCGCCACGCTGTTAGTACCAAGCACACCTTGCAGTGCAGCAGATTCGACCGTGGCGTTGATCACCTGAGGCGCATATCCATTCAGAGGTCCTTCATAAGCGTTATCTGTGCCACCCATGGGGTAGAAGTCGATCACGGAAGGGAATGGCCTTTCAATAAAGATATAGGCCCAGTCAGATGCGTAGATGCTCTTGCCTGACTGATAATAATTAAACAGGTTGTTCACAATGGTGTTGATGTCGCCACCGTGATTGGCATTCAATGCCTGCCATAACGTACCACAGTTGATGAAGATCACGTCGTAAGCAGCCATCGCGGTGGGGTCCATCAGGAAGTCGCGTGTTTGCTGCACACCTGCGGAGTCAGCCACAAGGAATCCACCAACCACACCTTGACCATCATTACCCTTGATCTCGTACTCAAACTGAAGATCAGTCAGGATGCCCTGCACATCATCGTACAACCCTTCGATCACAGCGATCTTGACGTTGTTTGCCTCGATACACACCTTGGATGCAGCCGTGGTCAGGTCAAGCATCTGTCCATTATCAAGTGACACGGTGAATGTCCTGTTAAATGAACCCGACTCGAGCGTCACCTCCACAGAACCCGATGGAATGTTGGTCAACTCATAACGCCCTGTTGAGCTTGCAGTGGTCGTCTCGGTGAAAGGTTGCCCTGTATGACAATCAATCCCTGTCACGGTCACGGTAGCTCCTGGAAGAGCATCACCACTTGGCACACATGCCACACCAAGGATCGTACCATAACCACAGGTATCACCCATGTCGGCAGGTGCCATATCAGGCATCATGTCAGGCTCTTCCTCGGTCATATCTGTGCCCATATCCATCGACATGTCCACATCACCTGAGCCCTGATCCACGGACATATCCGCCATCCCCAGATCTTCAGACGGTGTACCTTGATCCACTGTCCCATCAGGATTATCAGGATTTGTATCACTCCCCATATCTTGTGTGATCACAGGATCATCTGTCCTTTGCTCTACACATTTACCAAGAATAGGGTTAAAACTCTCCCCATCTGCACATTGCATGGAGGAATTATTCTCTTGTTGTTGGTTGTTCTCTGTTGTGTCGTCCGAACATCCCGCCAACGCCCCCAAACACACCACGCTCAGGCCCAACACTCGGACCAAAAACTTCTCACTCATTTTCATCTAAGTTCCTCATTTATATCAATCATCAACCCTGCCGCTCTTCTTTACACAAGCAGGCCTGATTTCGTTTTCTTCATCACACTAGTCTGCATTAGCACACTTTACCACAAAAACGCAAATCTTTCATGTTATCAATCACTTCTATAACTGGTGGACAGAAGCAACCAAGCACTCCTCCACACACGCTATCCACACGCTCAATTTACCGACTCTTTGACGGTAAACGCTTTGCGCGCTGCTCCCCTCAAACAAAGAGCACACTCATCGCGCTCGCTCGGGATGCGGCCTCCCATCACACCCATGAACTCACGCCACAAGGTGCGCTGGCCACGTGCCTCCTCTGGTACATGGGTACGCCCGAACTCCAGACAGAAGCCACACAGATCCTCTCCACACGTCCAATCCCCTCTGACTTATTCTGGCAAGTCAAACTCGCAAAAGTCTTACCTCAGGACCTCTTACTCGAACTGTGCAGACTCTGTCTACAGTCCTCTTTCCATGCCACCGCTGCATCGCTCGCCAGCGCTGCGCTCATCCCTCAGGTCATCACACCGCCACGCTATACACCCGAACAAACACGCACACGTGCCTGTGATGTCATCGCACAATGCGCACCACAACGCTTTCGCAGCATCCTTGAGCTGATGTGCGACGCCACCATGCAAGGCCAGCTCGACTACCCCTGGCTTGAACTCCCCTTCAAAGCCACCATCAGACTCAACATCGACTCACCCTCTCGCCAGGATACACTGCGCGCTTTCTACAAGGATCAACCCTTTGATGCCTCACTTCAACGCATCGCAAAAATCTACACACCCATCCTTCAGGCCGATTACCTCGCACATCAACAACATCTGCCTCACCACCTGCTCCTGCTCCATCACGCCACGCCTCTGATCACAACACACTCACGACGCGCACAACACCTTCTTGAACTGGCTGCAATCTTTGAACAACGCTCACGTGCCGTCACGCTCATGTCCAAACTCCGACGCGCGCTGGCTCGCTATAACTCCAGAGAACGACTCCTACAAAGCCCTATCCCTGCGTTGCTCGCAAAGCTCTACATCCTCCACTACGCCATTGAACCCTCTCGCGTAGAGCTTGTATCTACCATCCTCGATCTCGCGCCAGAGCTACTCGACTCCATCCCCCAGAAACAGCTCCAGACCTACCTCATCATCGCCCAACATGACCTCGCCTTTGCACACCTCTCCTGTACCTACGAAGGCGCTCAACTCTCACTCATTGACAAGGACCCTGCCACACGCATCACCTACTTTGTCGAGCGCCACCCATCTCCTCGCATCAACGCTCAAATCTTTGATGTCGCCATCAATCAACACCCGTGGGCTCAACAACTCCTCCATCATCAAGGAGAAACGCGTCGGTACATAAGCCACATCACATCACGTTACACCTCGCACTGCGAACACAAAGACCAGCGCGCATCAGCACTCGTATTACTGCAACATGTTGACCCCAAACTCACTCACTTTGATGACATCCCCTTCCTACCACTTCATGTCATCGAACGTGCTGCTCACACCACACGCTTTAAACATGTTGTCGCCGCAGGTATCTCGGGGAGCCTCGCGTCAATCGCTGCCCTGATCGGCCCTCGTTATATGTCGTTGCTCGACTCCCCCCTGATGCTCGCCATGACCATCCATTATTGCCACCAACTTTGCTGGCTCTATGGCTTTGATCCTGCTGAACACCCCGAGCTTGTACATACCATTATTCATGTCACCTTGTGGGGACCAAAACCACACACGCCAAGACCTCTTTCCGATACATTTCAATCCCTTGAAGACCTCGCCATTCGCAAATCACTCGTCACTGCCACCATCGCGCAAGGTCAGATCAACCGCTCCAATATTCAGCTCATTCAACACTGGCTTGAAAAACAATCCTCCTCGCCAGCCATCAAAAATGCGCTCAATTACTCAAGAAAACTCATGCAAAGCGCTCCTGTCGCATCACAACAACCCCAAAACCAACAGCCCAATAAAATCACCACGCTGCTCCACAAATCCCTCCCAGGTCTGGGCATGACACTTGGCGCGCTCCTCAATATCACCCTCGTCTACGACCTCTTTGAAACCGCTCAGGTTGTCCTCGCTGACCACTTCCTCGCCAGAAAATACCACGACTGGAATCCTCACTTCCTCCCCTCAGAACCGATAGATTAATCCCGCTCTGCCCCATAAAACCTCACCCCCTGGCGCGCGCTCCTGCCCCGCCTTCAACACCACACCCGCCGTGTGCTCGCCCAACCACACGCGTGTCACGCTCCACACGCCACCATACCTCCACACGCCCTGAAATGGAGCGTCCAGCGCGACCTTGCCGCCCACCTCACCGCCAAGGTTCATCACCCACACCCCCCAGTACCATTCGTTGAGTACGCTCATTGATAAGCCCGACGCCAGCACACCATCAGGTGGCGCAAGAACCTCCAAAACCCCCTCACCTAACAACTTGATTCTATAGTGCTTTTCATTATCAAACATGCGCCTTGCATAACCACCAACCACACCCAGCGAACGGCTTCGCCAGTCCAGTCTGCCACCGAGAAATACGCCTGAATCAAACACATAAGCGCTCTCAACACTCCGCTGTGTCACCTCCCCATATATACGGGCTCCCTCAAGATCCATCTCCTGCGCAGAACTCTCACTGGGCACGCATACACTCACAAGTAAAGCACACACGACGCCATATACACTCTTGAATACCTTCATCACTGCCCCTCCCCAATCTGCGCTACACCCTCGGCCCAATTCGACATCTCCAACAAGGGAAGCTCACCGCCCACAATCAAATCATCCAGCGCAACATCCAACATCACACGCCCACGCTCAAGCGCCTCCTCATCTGAAATCGATGCCTCAAAGTCATTCTCCAACTCACTGGCCGTGATCCCCGTCGTCCACTGCATATGATTCATCCCCATCACCTCAAATCCATAAACAGGAACATCACCTTCCCTCATCTGCACGATCCCCTCCTCCACAGACGCCACATCAATACGGCCATCCTGACTCCCTGCAATGGACACAATACGCTCATCACTCCCCACAACCTCACGGCTTGCAAAGTCATCGCTCCCCGCAGGAATCCCGGCAAGCAGCACAAGCGATGAGAAATACTCAGGATTATCAACCCATAACCTCGCCGCAGTCACCGCACCAAGACTGTGACCCACAACGACACCTCGTCGCTGCACAAACCTCGACAGCTCATCATCGCGCTTCATCGCATCCAACACGCCGATACTGTTATGCGCCTCCAACAACGCAAGCTCTGTCCTGTGCTCCACCAACACCGACACAAACCCTCGCGTCGCAAGATGACTCGCAATCCAGGCATAACGATCTTCTGCCACCAAACCACCTTGCACGACCACGGCGAGCGGGCCTTCGGTCCGCTCGCCGCGACTGGAGAGGGGGAAATAAATGGAGGCGTTGACGCGCTCATCAACACGCACGCGAAACTCTTGCTGCAACCTCTCCACGCCATATTCGCCGCGCTCACCATACTCACCGCGCTCGGCTACAGGCTCAACAAGACGCTCTGTGATTGGTTGCGTTGTACAGCCCCACAACACAAGGCACAGCGATAACACCATGAACAACCTGAACATTGGACAATGATGACATCCGTGATTAAATTCTCTCGGCTGCCCCTGTCGATATGAACGACTTGATTTCATATTTTTTCTCACTCCAAAGGAGCACATAG
The DNA here is from genome assembly GCA_950059285.1 of uncultured Pseudomonadota bacterium. Lineage (GTDB taxonomy): Bacteria > Myxococcota_A > Bradymonadia > Bradymonadales > Bradymonadaceae > CATLTV01. Next base: position 5,236 of record CATLTV010000220.1, read on the forward strand.
TTATGTTTTTTGACTATTTTACAAAAAAGAAGAGCGTCATGGTCAACCCCGAGAACGCACTCCCTGGCCGTGATCATTATAGCTATGACATCCCTACAACACACACGGTACTGAATACACCTATACAAGAAGCACCTCCCGAAGGTCACAAGGAGATCCTCCTTGGTATGGGATGCTTCTGGGGCGCAGAAAGGCTCTTCTGGAAACTCGATGGCGTCTACTCCACTGCCGTTGGCTACGCTGGTGGGTTCACTCCATTCCCAACCTATGAAGAGACTTGCACCGCTCAAACAGGACACACCGAGGTCGTGCGCGTGGTCTACAACCCCGATGTCATCTCACTTCAATCTCTGCTCAAACACTTCTGGGAAAACCACGATCCCACGCAACATATGCGTCAGGGCAACGACATCGGTACACAATATCGCTCTGCCATCTACACCTATGACGATGAACAGCTAAGCATCGCTCAACAAAGCCTTGAACAGTATCAACAAGCCCTCCAGGAACGTGCACCCGAGGCAAGCATTGAAACTGAAGTTAAACCTGCGCAAACATTCTACTTTGCCGAAGCCTACCACCAGCAATACCTCGACAAAAACCCCAATGGTTACTGTGGGTTAAAGGGTACGGGCGTGACCTGTCCTGTGGGATAACCTCCTGAATCAGGAAATGAAAAGCGGCGAGCAGGTATACATGCCTGCTCGCCGCTTTTCATTTCCTGACCTTGCTCTATACTACCCATCGCATTGACACCTTGAAACGTTTCGTATTGCCCTGGACCAACAGCTCGTATGACCATGCCCCACAAGTTCAAACTCCTGTGTACTTCCCTCTGGTTATCACTCCTTAGCACTCCTGCGCTCGCGCAAGATGCCTCCACAACACCAGCAGCACGCGATCCCCTCCCCGATAAAAATACGCTCATTGAAGAGATCTCCCAACTTGGCGCTCATGTCGAGCTCTGGCGAGTATCACTTGCGTTTCTGGCTGTACTCGCGGGGTTTGCTATCCGCACATATTTGCTTCGACGCTTGCTCACTCCTTTTAGTGTCATCGCCTCCAAAACAGAAACAGAACTTGATGACCAGATCATCAAACAAACCGAAAAGCCCCTTGGCTGGCTCATTAACCTGCTTGGCTTCTACCTCGCGGTCACCATCCTTCAACCGCCCAAAGGACTGCTCGCCGGGATCTTCCTTATCATCCACACCATCGGCATCGTGTTTGTCGCATGGATGCTCTACAACGCCATCGAGGTCCTGAGCCTCGCGCTCGATCGGTTCACCAAAAGCACCGCCTCACAAATGGACGATCACCTCGTCCCACTCGTTAAAAAAATCCTCCGCATCGCCATTATCGTGGTCACGCTGATCATGATCATCCAACAATGGGGCTACGACGTCACAAGCCTTATCGCAGGTCTTGGACTCGGTGGCCTCGCTTTCGCGCTGGCCGCACAGTCTACACTCGCCAACTTCTTTGGCTCCATCATGATCTTCACCGATCGCCCCTTTGCTGTCGGAGATTGGATCAAGAGCGAACATGGTGAAGGCGTCGTGGAAGAGATTGGCCTGCGATCAACGCGAGTGCGTACGTTTTCAAAGTCGGTCATCAGCATTCCCAATGCCGATATCGCAAGTGCTCCTGTCGAAAACTTCTCACAAATGACGTTGCGTAGAATCAAGACCACCATTGGCCTGACCTATGCCACAACTCCCGACCAGATCGAGTACATTGTTGAAGGCATCAAACGCCTCATCCTCGACGATGAAGACATGTTCCATGAAGCCTTCTACGTGAACTTCACCAGCTTTAATTCAAGCTCACTTGATATCCTGATCTACTGTTTTACACACACCACCGCATGGGGCGAGTTTATGGACATCCGCCAGAGATTCTACTTGAACATCATGAAGTTAGTTCAAGAGGCAGGCTCTGGCTTTGCGTTCCCAAGCCAGTCGCTCTACATGGAGACGCCCATCTCAACCTTTGAACATCCAACCTCGGGACAGTTCACATTTCCCAGTGAAACACAGGCTGTCAAAGATTTCTCATCCACACGATCCGCCCCCATCAAGGATGGCGATGGCAGCATGGGTGACACCAACGATGGACTCGCCTCAGGAGACTAACCCATGTACAACACCTCACACCTCTTTCGTTGGATCGCATCCTCCAACCCCACACAGCCTCGCAACCTTGAGCGCTCACAGAAAACCGTCACGCGTGTCGCACACCTGACCGATCCTCATGTCCCCAGTGATATCTCACTGTGGCGACGACTGCGCGATATGATGCGCCTGCATGACTCGGCAACAAACATCACGCTAGAACTCTCGGCGATCTCCAACGAGCTAAGCCAACCCTTTAGAAAACAAAGAGAACTTTACACAAACCTCATCAAAAAATCCCTACTTGGCCTCCACAAACTCGATGTCGATCACCTCATTATCACAGGCGACATCGCACACTGTGGACTCTCCGCAGAATTCCTCGAAATGAAGGCTGCCCTCTCACTGACTGGCTGGTGGGGCGATGATAACCTCACTGTCATCCCTGGTAACCACGACCGCTTTAACCTTTATGAAGAGATCAACTCCACCCCAATGGAGCACTTCTTTGATGTCGTCTCTTCCCGCAAACCTCGCCAAAAAATCCTGCCAGGTGGCCTCGCCCTGCTTGAAATTGACTCCAATGCTGACCGTGTCGATGACCGCCGCTACATGGAACAATGGCTCCCCAATACAATGGGGAAAATTTATGACGAAACCCTCGAATCACTCTCGTCTCAACACAGTGAGATCGCAGGAAACAGAGTCCTTATCCTCATTCACCACCACGTCTCCATGGACTGGTATCCTCGTCAAGCTAGCCGCGATCTGGGTGGCCTGATGATCCCCGCTGAAGGTGTCGATGACCTCGTGGATGTCGCAAAACTCACGGACCCCGATCCCCTCATCCTTCATGGACACATCCACAATGTCATGCCTCCTGGCTACACCTATAACTCACACCTTGTCAGCAACCCTGGTGGGTTTGCTGAAAACTTGCGCCTGAACCTCATCGACATTGACTCCAATCAGGATATAATCATCACCCAGGCTCAACTGCGATAACCAGGCGTTGCCTCTCAAGGCGATTCAAATCATGAAATCAAATCAATACGTTACATTACTTGCGCTATGCACAACCTCGCTGTTGACAGCATGCACCACGCTCCCCACCGCTCGCCCACTCCATCCTGGAGAACATCAGGCGGGCGTCTCACTGGGTGGGCCCATGGTCAACTATGGCGGCACACATATCCCCCTGCCAAATGCTGTGGTTGAGGGGCGCTCAGGCATACGTTACATTCGCCTCAAACCACTTGATATCAACTACGGATTGAACGTCACCGCCGCTGCTTTTGGCATTGCGCAACTCCACCTTGGCACCTCGTATCTGCTCCTTGATGAGAATGGATTCATCCCCGCGCTGTCCATGACAAACAGGCTCTTTGTCGCCACCAACGCGCTCACACCCCAGGACAAGGCTCCTGGCACAAAGCAGGCGTGGGGCGCACACCAGCTCGCCTTTACTGCCAGCTATATGATCAAGAATCAGCTCATCTATCTTGGCCTTGATCAATACACTGACTTTGGCCTCCCACAGCTCCTTCTTACCCCCTCTCTTGGCGTTGAATTTGCTCCTGGTCATGCAAAAGACCTCAAGTTTCATCTCGAAGCGCGCTACTACGCCATCAACAAAACCAAATCGCTTGATACCGTCGAGTGGACCACGCACCCACGTGGCGCTTTTGGTTTCGGACTCGGACTTAGCTACACCTTTGGACAACGAGGTTGCTCATGCAGCGTCAAATAACCACCGCACTCGCAGCCATTTTGCTTTTATCCTCGGGCTGCATGCAGCTTGATGGTGCCGTTCACAACGCTCGCCATTGCTCCATTCTTGGCCCCGAGCATTGTGAAGATGAATCCGATGAATTCTCCAAACTGTGCACCCCCTGTGATGAGGCCTACACCTGGGACATCTCACCGCCTTGGCCCTCAAACTTCCTGGAAAACACAGATTTAGACAGGCTGCGCACACCTGCAAACGTCACACAACACACCATCAAGACCGAAGATGGTGAGGGCGAACTTGACCTCTACGTGATCCCCTCCCACGGTGAACATACACAGACTTCCAATATCACGATCCTGCTCCAGCATGGTAACTACGCGGGCATTGAACACTATATCCCTCGCGTCCTTATTTTGCATGAGCTTGGCTTTGAAGTGATCATCTGGGATTACCGTGGCTATGGCAAGAGCTTGCCCGACACCACACCCAACCCTGATCAATTTATGGCTGACGCACGTCAAATACGCGATCTTGCCGACACGCTCAAAAATCCACCAAATAAATTAGTCATTTACGGCATGTCTCTTGGAGCGTTGCCCTCCGTCGAGATGGCGCTCCACAACCCCCCTTGTGCCATGGTCCTTGAGACCCCATTTACATCATTTGCCGAGATCACAAAGACCAACACCGCCACATCCCTTGGCTCGGGGTTCCTCTCGCAGGGTGACTACGAAAACGATCAAAAGATCAAGGAGTACACCAACCCACTGCTTGTCTTCCACGCCTCGGAAGACAACCTCTTCCCCGAACCCAGCGTGCGCAAAGTATATGATAACGCAGGTTCAACTGAAAAACGCTTCCGTATCATTGAGGGCGCACACCATGGTGTCAGTGATGGTGTACCCGAAACGGCAGGTTTCACAACGTACAGCGACATGCTCATGTTCACCTTGATGCCTGCCTGCCAGTAAGGTTACTCACTCAGGCTCTTCTCACCATGTACACCAAACACTTCCTCGGGTCTGATGAGCGCCTCAAACATCGCGTCCATGCCATGGCGTGCGCTTAAACCATCCTCGACGCGCTCATCATAGGTGAACCTGATCCACATCCCTTCCTCAACCTTGACCCCACCCTTTCCATCGGGCACGACGCGCTCCTCGGTTTGACCAATCATAATGAACAGCGGGCAGTTTCCCCATTCATACAGGTGATGATATCCAGCGTGCATCCCCAACGTCCCCAGGTTTGCCACAAAAGCGCTCGTGAACATGGTGTCGTTCTTGATGAAACCCCAGGGCAAAAGATGGTGCTCATCACACCACTGCATCAGGCGGAACGCTCCCTTGAGCACAAAGTGTGGCAGCTTAAAAAAGAGCGATAACTCCTTGTCCACATAGGTCTTTTTGTCTTTTCTCTGGTCATCAATCTTGGCGTTCATCTTGCCGCAAAGTTGTTTGAGTGTCATCCCCTCAGGGACCTCCATCTTCACCACCGCAACCTTGGCCTTGGCATCAAGCTTCTTGCGCTTCATGCTAAATGACAGCCACACACCATCGCGCTGATACACGCGCTGCCCCGCAATAAACCTGTTCATATTCGGACAAATATAAAGTCCACGCGCAATCGCCGCCACGATGATATAGGTAATCCTACACCCAATATCTTCCCCACGCTCTGCCAGATAACGATGAAGTTCGCCAGAGGGCATCCAGCGATCAAACAACACGATCGACTCTGCCTTTTGACGCATGATCACAGGCATCATCCTTCGGTAAGGATGCACTCGCGTTAACGTGCCATCAGGTCTTGAGGTCTTGAACTCCACCAAAAGACGCGCACACAACAACACAACAAAAACCGCTACGGTTATCTCAATCCACATCGCGACACACTTTCATTTCATTCATGGGTATTCACATAATCAATCCTGATATTTATAACACATAAATTGTATAATACATGCAAAGAAAGCGGCGG
>CATLTV010000221.1 GCA_950059285.1 uncultured Pseudomonadota bacterium
GGCTCTCAAGCCGCGTGACAAGCGCGCGGACCTGTTCAGTTGATGCATCGGGACTGAGCAATGCGTTGTCCTGCACCACCAGCTTTCCAAGCTCTGCACGCACAGCATAAAGCTCGGCCACAGGCGCGATGGAATCCCCTTCATGTGTGGACTGCACAAGCTTGAACGCCTGCTGGCTCTCCTTGTATTTACCTTGCTTGAGCGACTCAAACGCCTCATCAAAGGAGGCCTGAGCTTCAACCGAATCCGCCTTGACTGCAGGTGTGGTGGTGAGCGATGTGGTGCGACGAGTCTGCTTCTTACAGGCTGTAAACGTCAGCACACTTGCTGCGAGTACAATGATTGAGAGCATCTGCACCAGCGCCCTCATTGTGACCTTGTTCAACCTACCTGTCTTCATCCTTCTCTCCTTGATTCGCACTTCACCATCCATGGCGTAAATACAGGGTTTAAGAGTTCGTGTTCACACTTTTAATAAAACGCCCTGCGCCGTTTCTATCATGTATAACATGAAAACGCGCAGGGCGAAAAAATTGCTCTCACAGGAGCGAATATCGGAATTGTATCAACAGGTCTTCTGGTAACACCCTTTTTGGTTGGCTTCACGAATGGAAGCGACAATGCTCTGTGCCAGAGGCTTTACGTCGACCTTGAGGTCACCCTGTGGATGGGGTGTAAATGACACCTCTTTCCAGGCAAAGTTATCATCCTCACCACAGCCGCTCCAGAGGGAGTAGCCCCAGCGCTTGGGAGCCTCGCTTTGCCAGACGTCCACATAGAGGTGATCGGAGCCGCAGGCGAGGTGGTTGGAAGGATCGGTGATCGCCTCGTCGTACACGACGTTGGCGGGCATGGATAATGAATGCTCAATGCTGAGTTCACTGGCAAGGCTCTGTGCCATAACCTCGTAGACGCTCTTACGAAGGTCATCATTTAATGCCTTGACGCCCACGTCCTTGAACGAAATCTTTTTAAACAGCGACTGATTGGAGCGCACTGAGAGTACAAAGGGAGAATAGTAATAGGAAGGTTTCTCTTTCTTGGCCTCGGCAGGCTTCTTCTCCGTGTTCTTGACCACATCGCTGGTTGGTGCGATCGCAGCAGGCTTGACCGCAGCATGATGCTGAATGGAAGACTGTGGCTTCTCACACGCACCAAGGCTGATGATGGCAAACAAAGCGGATAAAACAATCAGGGGCGAAGATTGGGCTCTCATCTTAATTATTCCTTTGTCAGGGGCACAAAACGACTCTGTGATGATGTGATGAAATCAGGGCTATCACATCGCCACAACACTAAACACCTAGCAACCATTCACAAGAGTTTCAAGCCCTGGTTGAAGTCCTTGGAGACAACAAGGTATACAAACAGACACCTCTCTCCTAATTTAAGAGGATCTGGTGACCCGATGTCAAGAACACTCCTAACGTGCAGAGTTCAACCCATGAATAGCTTTTGTAAAATGCATCACATGTATGCACTCATCCTGTTACTCTCTTCCCTGAATGCCGCCTGCTGGACACATTCGCCTGCGCCCGAGCGAGCTGCCATTCTTGAGAAAAGCGAGCGTCAGGACATGGACGCTCTACTCTTGCACCCCTCGGAAATAAGACTCGCAAAAGTCTACAGTCTCACTGCCAAGGAGCACCACGCCAAAAAACCTCTGTTTGATTATCAGGGCGCTCACATCTTATACGAAACGTATGACCCAAATATTCCAAATTGCCCATCCCTTCGCCTCATTGATGTGGATGGTTACAACGATCACAAGGTGTCTGAAACCACCTCATTTGCACGCAGCGCCTCGTTCCTTCCTTCATCCACACTGCTGATGTACCTCGAAGGAACATCCCCCTGTGCCACACAGAAGACGTCACATCACATGACAACACCAGGTCAGGTCCAGCTCGTCAACCTCTCACAGGGAAAGCGTAAGCAGGTCCTTGAAATGGAGCACAATATTATCGCGGTGACGCATAGTAAAAATAGCGAGGATGTGATCATCACCACACAGGATGAAACCTACCACTCTGCGCTCTATCTTATTGACTCAAAAGGCGAAAAAACAAAACTAAACACCCACGAGCTTGTCGCTCCGTCACAGGCATCGTTTGACTGGTCGGGCAAACGCATCGTGTTCACCGCCTCACAAAGTAGCGAACATCCTCACCAGCGTGAGGTGTTCATCCATGACCTACAGTCAGACAAGACCACACAACTTACGTCGGATCAGGCGCTGCACTCCGATCCCATCTTTCATCCCAACAATCACACGATCCTCTTTAGCTCCACGCTCGACTCGCACGATACGGCACACCCTCACGCGAAACACATCTTCATGCTCGACACCACGCATGGGTTGATTGAGCGCATCACCTTTGCCGCAGGTTCTCATGATACGCCCGCCATCTCACCTGATGGCAGCCAGTTGGTGTTTAGCTCCACACGTGCTGCACGTGGTCAGGTCTCCAACACAGCACGTATCCTGATCGCCGACTTTGTACCCCACCCTCAGGTCGCACAGCCCTCCCTCAAGGGGCAAGCAGCCATTGAAGAGCAGTCCCTGAAGAGCCGTGTCCAGCGCCTATCTTCAAGCGATATGGAAGGTCGTGAGGCTGGATCAAAGGGTGGAGAGAAAGCACGAGACTACATCGCACAACAATTTGAATTTGCAGGGCTTTTACCGCACCCATCAATAAAATCGGGCTATCTTCAGGAGTTTTCCTTCAGGCATCCAGTGCCCAAAGCCACTGAAAAATCACAGGAAGACACCACACCAGAGCTACCTGCCGATGATGTGGAAAACATCAACATGGTCAAGGCTGACAATATCATTGGATGGCTTCCTGCAAGGTCCGATGGTCAGCCCACACCACATGCGCTGATTGTGGGGGCACACTATGACCACGCAGGTTTTGGGAACAAGATCCTCTCTCTGCACGATGAGGATCATGGACAACTTCATCCTGGAGCAGATGACAACGCCTCGGGCGTTGCCGTGATGTTGGAGTTGGCCGAGGCACTTCAGGGTGTGGAGCGCTCACATGATGTCATCTTTGTGGCGTTTGGTGCCGAGGAATACGGCCTTCATGGAAGCACACATTTTATCCAGTCAGGGGTTATCCCTGCGAACGATATCCTGGCCATGCTCAACTTTGATATGGTGGGTCGGCTTGGCTCGCAGGCGCTTACGCTCAAAGGGACTGAAAGTGCCAGCCAGTGGAGGTCACTGATACGCAGACATCAACGTGCATCAGGCATGAATATTGTTTTTGCACATGGCGAGGGCACCAACACCGACTTCTTGCCTTTCTTGCAAGCACAGGTCCCTGTGGCAGGCTTTTTTACGGGTATACACGATGATTATCATCGCCCTTCTGATATAGAGGATAAGATTGATTACCAGGGATTGATTAAAATCACCCAACTGGCCACCCTTGTTGCCGCAGAGTTGCTTGACTCAACGAGACGCCTTCAGCCTTCTCTCAAGAAGACAGCGCCACACGCCACGCTGAAATGAGTTCACCTGCGAGCCCATCGTGCAGTGGTGGTATGGCCGAAGCTGTGAACCTGTGCACATGATGTCGCTCAAAGAGTGTAGCGAGTCTGGTGCAACGAATGGTTGGTACACGAGCGGCTTTGTGAGGAGAAGTGAAGACCCCAAAAGCATATACGCACCAAGAACACCCCTGACTCTCATCATCTGCGGTAAAACTTTTTGGACATTGGCACAACAACAAGATCGCACAGATACAGAGCTTCAGGGTTGCCGTAGAATACTGTGTTCCACCGAAGGAGATGTGACTTTTGAATGAAGAAGAACAGAATGTTTTTGGGAATATAAGGTCATTGCTTCAAGGATCAATCGATGACTCGACTTTTGCTATTGTCAAGAAAACGTTGAACAAGCATAAATCTAGCCATTTAATTAATTACTCAGCAGAAATTTTAAAAAGAAGCAATTTAACGAGGGCTATCAGCATCTTAGATGTTCACGAAAAAGATGTGCTCATGCCCCTTTATAACACAATGGTCATTCCTTTTATTAGATTGGATCAGAGGGATCAATACATAGATACTATTAACAATAACAAATTGTTTTCTGGTATAGTATTTGACCGCACCATAGGTGACCTTAGAAACATAGATTTTAGCAAATATAAATCCGCTGACATCAGTCCTTACTCTATTAAAGATGACAACCTCAGATTTATCAGAAGAGAGCAACCCTTGAAAAGGATTAGGTCGCTCAAGGTTAAACTTTGCAACGACGAGCTTGCACACTTATTCTGCGAAGGCATGATATCGAATGGCTTAGAGGATTTAAGCTTTGGCTTTGTAAGATATTCTTCAAACCTACCCTTCTATAACAATATCTTTAGCGGGCTTAAGAGTATCAAGCTGTGGAAGGAAAGCCAGAGGGAAGCTAAGCTAAGTCCTAAGATAATTGACTGCAAGTCATTAGACATGAGAGGCTTCACAGCTGATACTGAAACTATCGAGACCATATGTAGCGGTCGAAGCCAAGTGGAGAGCCTATCCATCTATAGTAGTGCGTTAGATGCTCAAAGCGTCGCAAAGTTACTATGTGCAAGCAATAAGATTAAAAAACTAAATCTAGGCATTCACAAGAAGGATAAAAATCGCTCTGATATCTATATGAAAATATCACCTAACCATAAGATATCTAGTATTTACCCTTCACACACAAAAATAAATCCAGAAGTATACGAACACCTCATCTCAAACTGCTCAAACATAAAGGAAATATCAGCGATAGCATCGAATTGGCACAAGAACTATTCATTCAGGCAAATTAAAAGCAATGTAAAATCTATATCCATATTAGGCTGTGATGCTAGCGATTACACCATAATGTCTTTGTTTGATAACCACAATTACAGCAGCTTGGAATCTCTCTTCCTCGCAAGCAACAACATTACCGATAAGTCAATAAAGCTGATTGCTTCGTCCGGTATTCTTGATAGTTTAGTATCCTTAAAACTGGCAGAAAATCAAATCACAGACCAAGGTATCAAAATAATCTTAGATCGCCTTAAAGGTGTGTCATTCTCCAAGTTGTGTACTATTCATTTGAGCTCCAGCTCCATGTCACTTAAATACCTGGAGCATGTAAAAGAATGGTGCAAATCTGAACATATAGAGCTGAGTTGCTAAATCGTGACAACAACTCGCTGCACCAGACTCGCCACAATCTCCAACTTTATGATATACTAGGATTAATGACTCCGTTGAAACGCGCTAACACGCGATGGGCTCGCAGGTGAGCTCAAAACGGTTCTGTCGACTGAAGGCCGGCGCTCTGATAGAATAGAGCACTCAAGAAGGAATCGAAGAGCAGCTCTTGTATCTCGATGAGCCATTCGATTCTCACTCGTCACGTCCTGTGGCGAGTCTGAGCATACGCTTTCATCTCACACAATTTAGGGGGATTCACGCTCCACTCACGGAGTGCGCTCCTTCTGTATCCAGAATAAGGGACTCTCTATGTGGACCGACATCTACTGGCTTCCTCTCTCTTTGCCAGGACGACTTGGCACGATGCCTCGACCTCGAGGGCATGACTGGCTCGAAGACGAAATCGCTCACTTACGTCGCAGCAAGGTTGATATTCTTGTCTCTGCGCTTGAGTGGGCTGAGTGCGTCGAACTCGATTTACTTCAAGAGCCACAACTCGCTCGACGTGCAGGCTTGGAGATGGTTGAATTTCCTATCTCAGACCGAGGTTGCCCTGAAAGCAGCCTGCGTTTTATTGAATGTGTTCAGTCACTTGCGACAGAGGTCGAGCAAGGTAAATCTGTCGTCGTTCATTGTCGCCAAGGCATTGGTCGAGCTTCGCTGTTGGCGGTTGGTGTGCTCGGAGCGTTGAGCTATTCTTCCGAGCAAGCGTGGCAGTTGATGTCAGATGTAAGAGGAAGACAGGTGCCTGACACAGAAGCACAACGCGACTGGCTCGACAGAATCTGGACCGGACTTTCAGAGCAAGGTGGATGACGGTTGCACCGTGTGCGACAATGCGAACAGTCGACAGAACAACTCGCTGCACCATGTAGGCAGACTCGCCACGATCTCCAACTTTATGATACACTGTAGTTAGTCACTTCGATGAAGCGAGCTAACACGCGATGGGCTCAAAACGGTTGTCTTGACCGGGAATGATGAAGGCATTCACCTGGTCAGTCTCTTGCTGTATCGCATGATTGGCTTGATTTGGACAACTTATCGAAATGATTCGTGTATTGTGTTAAAACCTTAGATGCACATACCTACCCATGGGAGGACACATGAAATCATTCACTCGCATATTTACCAGGGTTGCCTGTCTGCTTGTTGTCATATCGGGATGTTATTATCCAAAAGACGAGCCAAAGGGCCACGATGAACCTGATTTCCTCATCAACTACCAACGTTATGAGCCCTCATATTTCTTTGTCGTAATCCAGGACGATGGTCAGGTTCGCCGCTCAATTCAGTCTGGCCCAGCATCACAAGACATGGTTCCCATCGAACATGATGACTTCATGCTCTCTGCAGAACAGCTCCTTGAGCTTGAAGCGCTTCTGGAGCCAGAGCAAGTTTCACTCTACCTTCAAGACCAAACCTCCATGAGAACAACATCGGTCATGATCGAAAGCGACCAAGTTTCACAACACTTTTCCATTGATGAAACGCAAGAAAACTCTGAAGCCACACAAGAATTGGTTAGCTTTTTCAGCCTATTAGAACCAAGCTAAACAGAGGTCACCAAACGTGAAACCAGATAAAATCAGACAGATCAAGACATGGAATGAATTAACCAAAGTGCTTGACATGGTAAGAGACGATGGCGCGGTAATTTTGCTCAAGTGGGACGGCTTACGAGAGCAAAACAAGCATACTGTGCTCATCAACAAATTTGAGTCTGACATTGAGCAGTGCCGACACGATTCTGACGATATTATGGAATCCACAAAGCTCGCGCTTATCCAGTATATCGAACAAGGCGGTCTTCGCTGACGCGCACGTGCGACACAACAATGCGTTGCTCCAGCCTCTCCGTTTCGCTCGCCACTGTGGTACATTGTGATAAAGTGATTACATCGCATAAGCTTACGCCACACAAAGGATCACAGGTGAGTTCAACATGGTTTCAGGAAACTACAGACAAGGGAGCAAGGTGGACGCAGCACATATTTTGACAGACGAGCATGTATGGTTGCTCAAACTTATCTGGTTTCAAGGTCACGACTTATGCGTGTTTGATCCATGGTTCTATCGTGGGAGTTCATCACGCTCACGTCACAACCCAACTTACGAGAGTGTGGAAGAACTCGCTCAGCACTCACAACGACCTGTTCACATCGTCTCAGCACTCCTTGAAGATCTGGCTCAGGCCGACTGGATAAACGACACTTGCTTCCCCATTTATATCAGCAAAAAAGAAAGTCTTTTAAATCACTTATGCAATCTTCAGTCCACGCGACCCTTGAGCGGCTATTATATCGATGTCAATCAAAATGAGAGATATTGCGCTCCAGCAAGAGAACTCGCCAAGCAACACGTCGTCCCCATAAGCGGTCGCATTGTAATCAGAAATCGACTTTGTTTATCAGCACTCTCGAGCAAAGCGAGTTGGAAACGTGAGAATCGTGCCTGGGCCAAACAGGTTGATATGTGGTCTGCACAATCGTTTCATCCAGTTCTCAAAGAGCTCCCATTGATTTTCCATAACCTTCACAAAACCATCCAAAGTGATGAGAGACAATGCATTTCAAACATAAAAAACCACATAAGATTGCACTTTGAGCCGTGTAATCTTGAGTCTGCCAATGTCATTTGTATGGATTCCAATTCGTGGAACCAATCAATATTTGGGGCCACTTCACACATGAGCGACTTGCCCAGTGTAGATCTGCTCCAATGCTACATTGACTTGCACACAATTGCTCCAGTGCGCTCTGATTTTGAAGACTCTACCGTAGTGACAGCAGTACGAAACTTTTTGCTCGACCTTCCGCTTGGTCATGGGCTTTCACTTCAGCAAGCGGCGACATAACAACTCGTTGCACCACGTAGGCAGTCTCGCCACGATCCAGGGCTTTACGATATACTGCAGTTAGTCACTTCGATAACCGTGTTCACGCGCAATGGGCTCGCAGGTGAAATCAAAACGGTTAGACTGCCTGATACATCCACTATCAAGTATTCGAATAATCTTATTCACACCCTATCTAATCATCTATGAATTCAAAGCAACAACAGTGGGATGTTGATACTAGACCCGATATTATGATCTGCCCTGAAAGATTTTGTTTCTCCTGGGCAGAGGTTGGCACATCAGTTGATATGTCAGGTCAGGTCTACCCATCCTTTGAACAAGCTTGGGATGCTCACGCACAAGTTGGTAGCATCACAACAAAATCCATGTGTACTGAAGGTGGCTGCCGCCGATTGACACATACTTTGACAGATTCCGATTTTTATGAGCCTTGTGAACCCTATTTACAGTCTGCTGGTTTACCTGAACTCTACTTCTCCAATCCATTCAGTTTGATTGATGAGTTTCGTGCTGAATATGAAAAGATGGCAAGAACTCTGTGGCCCAATCAAACAATGCTATATAATGAAGAACAACAGCAAGAAATCACAGAGATTATAGGTAAATGTATCCACGAGTGGGGCCTTTCTTGTCCCTTAATACATAAAGTGCACGAGAATAAATTCGATAGAGAAATCAGGTGTATCGTGAATCAACTCGAACACATGACCTCACCTATAGCAATAGCTCATATGGTGTCTGAAGAGTTCAACAGAGCTTTCTGCACAGATCATTTTGTGCCAGCAACGTGTATAATTGTTGCATTCAAAATTCACATACAACTTAAGAACTTGGGCTATATACAATGATAGCAACACCAAGGTTGTCTGATCGAACAAGCTAATAACTCGCTGCATCAGAATCGCTCATATTCTAGTGTCTTTATGATACACTATGCTTAACAAATTCGATGAAGTATGCTCACACGCGATGGGCGACCAGGTGAGATCAAAACGATTAGGTGGCAGAGAGGCACAAACCATTTCGATGAATCATAACACACAAAGACTGGTGGCGCTCGAGCATGACTTCGTGTCTTTGCTTGCTGAAGTTTTGCACATCGGTGAGCACATATCGTTCGACGCCCAAGAACCGTTGCAGTTACTCTGTGATCAGCTCGAAATCATTTTAAGAATCGGACCTCTCTCACACTCGTCTCACACTGCGTTTCCAGACATAGATGGTATCATTCCTCTGACAGTGAACAGTCGAGACAACCAGCTTATGGTTCAAGGGGCGGTGTGGATGTCCCCTTCAGAATGCACGCCATTGCTTCTCTCAGCACAGCTCTCCGAACATCAAGCCAAAGCTCATGTGTCTGTTCAGTTTGGGGTGTCTCATCTACGACTCTGTGATGCACAACAAAGTACAAAAACAATCCAAAAATTCTTCCTCAACCAATGGAATGAGCACACATCATGGATGAATCACCTGGAATGGACCACTCATCCTGAAAAACATGAATCAATTCGACCACTTCACTACAGAAGAACAATCGAAAAGCAGAGGCGAGCCCTCATCACTCGTATCGAAAAAGCAATGGAACAAGGCGAGACACCAGCACAACTGATTCACACACTCACTACGTCAGGTTTAGGCGTGATCCAAATGATAAGTGCTTTACGTACGATGACAGGGGCGTCTATTCGAGATGTAAAGTTATTGGGACAGTGGTGGAATCCTGAGCAAGGAATCACCGACGCATCCAAGTTCAACCATCATGTTTACAAGCTGTTTGAAACGTCTAAAAAGAACTCATGAGTTCTTTGAGCACTTGCGTAAGATGTCATCATGTGGTCTGCCCAACAACTCGTTGACCACGTAGGCAGACTCGCCACGCTTCAGGACCTTATAACACACTGTAGTTAGTCACTTCGATAACCGTGTTCACGCGCGATGGGCTCGCAGGTGAAATCAAAACGGTTAGGCAGCTGACTGACACGAGGAGGAGATTGATTTTCATGACAGCAGCTACTCATCTCAGACATGCCTACGAACATTGGGAAACCTGTCTCGCTGTTTTCTCTCTACGTCATCTTCAAGCTTACGACGCTGGATACATTTACGCTTGCTCCATCTCAGGGGTCGAACTTCCACACCCCCCTTACAGCACAGCGCAAAGAAATATCTGGTTGGTCGAACAACTTGAGATGACCAAAGAGCAGCATAGTCGACTCAATGCCTTCTCATGGCTCAATTTTGTACCTCTTGCTTACTTACACAGCCGTACAGAACAAGACGCTATCGACCTTTTCTTCGAGCTTATTGAACGTGCCCATCGTGAATGCCCCCACATCGAGGTTCCAGCATCGACGATGTCTCCAGCTCATGAACACGAGTCTCGCAAATTTGAGAGTCCCATGACATTGGATGAGTTACTTGAACGCGTATGTGCCAGACCTGCAATGTTTCTCGGCAACGAAGCTCGACTGACCCATCTGTGGTCGATGCTACGAGGTTACCTGCACGCTCACCGAGATCACGGGGTGCAAAGTCTTGATGAAGAAAGACTCCAGAGGTTCCAAAACTGGATGAATCAACGCTATCCATACGGAAAGTCGACCACCTGGGCACACACTCTCGATGCCCTCTCGATGCAGGTCTCGCAGAGAAGTTTCGACTCATTTACAATGCACTGGAAGATGCATCGACAAGAAGAAGCAGCCACGACACAAGACCCTGCCGTGCGCACGATGATAGAGCACATCATCAACTCTCATTCCCCAGAGAAATGAGTATCTCGTTGCGTCGGCCTACAGCGGTTGAAGTGATTGTGTACGAAGAGGTGACGAAGGATGAAGGAGTGAGAGCAAGGAGGGAAAACAAAGCAAGTGCCTTGTACTGCTGCTGGTTTTCCGACACA
>CATLTV010000222.1 GCA_950059285.1 uncultured Pseudomonadota bacterium
TTCAGGCGATCCCGATCGCCCTTCATTGCCTCTCTACCCCTCATTCCTCCGTGCCGTCGCTCTGCTCGGTCCGCCTATGTCAACAGAACCTATTGCATCACAGGAATTTTTTTCAATCGAGCAAACGCAACCAATAAACTGACATGGCTTGGGTTTTCGAGGTCATTGCCATGACCGTAGCCATCTTGAATCACCACGGTGGCATCGGGGATGCGTTCGGCCATCTCTTCCTGGAGTGATGGTTGGAACACCCTATCAAGCGCGCCTCCTGTCACAAGCGTGGGCACCTTGACATTGGGAAGCTCTTCGCGAAGATCAACACAGAGAAGCTGACTCAAGATGGTGCAAATACGTTGTGAAGGGCGTTCGCTCGCGATCTTGGCAAGCAGTCTCTGGAAGGGTTTGAGCATCGCAGCGATCTCACCTTGCCAGAACAGCTCGGTGGCCTCGGAGAAAAAGTCTTCCCAGCGGTTTTGCTCAAGCAAGTCCAACCAGCGGCTGCACTGCTCATAGGCATCATTGTCGAGCCATACCGCGCTTGATGATAACACCAATCCAGCAACCAACTCGGGATGCTGAAGTGCAAGCAAAACACCAATCGGACCTGCCGCAGATTGAGCTTCAACCAAGGATGGAGGCCAGCCAAGTTCGCGCATCACAAACGCAACGTCTTCGGCCTGTTGTTGTGGTGTTGTATCAGGGGATAATGGAGAGCGACGACTGACATACAGCACGCTGAAGTGCTCGGCGCGGCTCTCAAGCCACCAGACAAGTCGATGAGAGAGGCGATCGGCAGTGGCCAACGCATCGCCTGCGCCTGGCAAAAACACCAGCGGACGAGAACCTTGACCCACAATGATGTAGTGGATCTGTGCACCATCTCTGGTGGTCACGTAGCCATGCTTACGGACCACAGATGAACGGCGCTGTAGCTCCCCATCATACTCTTTGACCTTTATCTGGATATCAGAAGTCATAGGTTGAGATCCTGCGTTCAGGCTAACACGAATGGCCTCATTTTGAGGGAGCACACAGGCAACCTCTTACGACCTGATCGTGGTGTATCCCATAAGCGCCAACAATTCAACAAATATTGTAAAAATTACAATATATTTGAACAAATTGACGTACCAGTCACCCCGTACGTTCCAGATGTAATATCGTCACAATCGAACAAAAGATATGATTTGAGAGTGTGGTTCACATACTAATAAAGAGTGCGGACCTCGATCCCCGAATAGTAGTGTTCCAGAATATCTGTCGCTTTTGCGCCCGATTCGGCCATACCCACAGCTCCTGTCTGACACATACCCACGCCATGACCAAAACCAGCGCCCTTGAACGAGACTGAGTTGACGTAGCCACGCGAGTCCTTGTGTTGCGTCATCACAAACAAGCCACTCTTGAGTCCTCCAAACAGACGCCTCACGTTTAGCTCGCGCTCAACCACCGCACGGCCCTTGCTCCCTTCCACTTCAAGTCGCACGACCCTGCCCGAGACACCACGCTCCAACACCTTGAAGTTTTTAATTTTCCCAACCTTGTAGCCCGCATTTTTAAGCCACTTGTTCGCCGCAGAGATCTTCACATCCTTGGTCCAGCGAAAATACTTGGAGCTTGAGACTGAAGCCTCCCTGCTGTGGGCAGCAAAGCCATGATCCAGAAAGTCTTCAAGCTCCTCGGTGGAGATACCATCACGAAACTTTTTGGGGATCTCCTTGTCAGGCGCGTCGGCTTTTCCGCGAAGGTACGGGCGAGCTTCCATGTCCCAGACGTTCTCATTATTTTCTGTGAATCCGCCAGCGTTGGAGCTGTAGAAAGCCTCTACAATTTGATCGCCATAAAACATGACCTGACCGCGTGTCGCGACCACGGCCTTGCTTGTGCGGGAGTCTTCTGCGCCCACCCCCTTGTAGACCTGATCGTACACATCTGCGCGCAACATATAAGGGTCAGCGAGGTTTCTCACACCAATCGCCGAGAAGATTTCGTTGCGTGCAGCGATCGCCTGCG
Organism: uncultured Pseudomonadota bacterium; assembly: GCA_950059285.1. GTDB lineage: Bacteria > Myxococcota_A > Bradymonadia > Bradymonadales > Bradymonadaceae > CATLTV01. The sequence goes on from CATLTV010000222.1 coordinate 2,014, forward strand.
CACGAAGTGCCTGCTGTGGAGACGAGGCATAAATCTCGGCGGGGACGGTCCCCTTTAATGCCTTCTCTGCCCCGAGGCTATTGATCAAGACAAGTGAACCATCGCGATCAGGAGCAAAGATCAGCGACCCCGTGTAGGTGCGCGTCTCTGTGCCCGAGCTGTAGTTCTTTTTGATGCCTGGCACCTTGTATCGAATCGCCTCCTCGTTGCCTGGCATGGCAGAGATCTGCAAGATATCGCGATGATAAATGGTGGCGTCCACGCCCGCACCTGTCAGCGTCAGCATCGCGCCAGGATGCTCCACAAGTTCGCTGTGAATTCCACCCTCGATACCGTACTTGTCCTGAAGTTTACGCTGAATTTTTCGAGCGCTCTTCAGGTCTTCATTTCCCCCCACGGCAAACAGGATTACACGTGAGTCAAAGACCTTTCCCTTGACGGCAAACAGGCCACCAACCTCAAAGGGCTCGACCAAATAACCTCGTGATGTCCATGACTTCTGGATCTCACTCTTGCGTTTGCGTTGCGCAATAGGGAGCCTGTCCACCACCACCCAGTGCTTGTATTTACCCGCCTTCTTGTCCGATACCTTGATCGTGTATTTCTTGTTCGCAGGAAGCTCAATGACAGCGCCCGTTTCACCACCTGGCAACACGCGAATATCCTGATCGGGTGTGAACTCAATGGCGTCCTGCCCTTCCATCAGACCAAGACGGATCACAGGGTCACCATGATCGGTGAAGGTAAGCTGTGTGGCGTACAACATACGCAGCCTGTCCGCTGTACTTAGCTCCATATTCTGAGCCATAAGCTGCTGCGTGGACAGCAGCACGAGCACACACAATACACCCAGTCCACCCCAAAACTTACCTTGAACTCTCATCTTATCTTCCCTGATCTGAACTTGAGACACGTCATAACGCACAGGTGAAATTCGTCCATGAATCACCTTTCTGAATGCATCATCTTGTAACCGAGTTTGACACTACATGTCGAGCGTTCAAAGAAAAAACCTAATCCTTGACACCATCATCCTCGATCTTGACGACGCTTAACGCGCTGTCCTCACCAAGCAACCACTGCGCATCATAGAACCGACGCCCTCGCACATACTTACCCTCAAGCTGATGATGTTCAAATGCGTCAAGATACATACGCCACTTGTCAGCCGTCACATGTACGCTCAAAGGATACTTCACCTCAGCACCAGGCAACGGCGCACTCACAAGCAGCTCTCTTTGCTCTCCTGAAGGAATGCGTGTGTCTTGGAGCAATTTAATCTTTGGCCACCACGCATAACGCGAGCCAAGCACATGATAGGCACGTGCCACTAGCTTTTGATTGGCATCATGAACCTCAACAAGAATATCAATATGACGTTCGGGATCTCCCGTGGGCATATGATGACCCGCGCGGTTATTACGAATATCAAGTTTGAGCACCATGCAATCTTTCGCACACGACACCACCTCGGGGATATGTTTCTCGGGCATATTGATAGGTTCAGCGCTGGTCGTAAACTTTGCCTCCTTGCCGCGCAAGGAGAGGTCAAAGGTGATGCCACTTCCATACACTTTCTGAAGCGGTTCAAGCTCGGCGGCAAACTCGGGCTTTTTGGGGATCAAAGAACCACCAAACCAGTGGCGTCTTGTTTTGCGCTCGGGCACATCAAAGTCCTCGGCGACCTTGCGCACAACCTCGGGCATATGACAGCTCTGACAGGACTCACCTTTTTGGCCATATGAAGACTGCCGCCACTCTTCAGCCGTGGAGAAGAAGCACCCAAGATTATGCTCAGGATACTGGGCGCTGGCCTGATGACAGGAGGCACAGACACGCTCATCAAGCAAGCTCTCCTCTTTTTTCACAGGGTGTGGAGCCCTGTCACTGCCATAAGGCCCAAGAATCTTGCCATCCTTGACGTGACACGTCGCGCAGGTGATCGCATCTTCCTGTTGTGCAGGATCAAAGAGAGGATTGTCGGCATACACAGGCTTGTTCAACGTATCATCTTCAAGGTCCACCACGAGGCGCTCAAGCTGTGGATACGTTGGCGTATGACAGTTCACACAAACCCAACCCACATCACCCGAGGAGTGCTCGGTCAGTCCACTTGACTTTTTAAGCTCCTCCATGAACTGCGCATCATCTTTATAAGCCCTGTGGTGTGTGCTGATCTTCCACTCCTCATAGATCGCCTTGTGACACGCACCACAAGTCTCGGCATCGGTATCGCCAAGACCTTCTGGCACCTCGGAGTAATCACGAGGACGTTCATAATAGGGACGTTCGGCATAAAAAGTTCGCGCCTTCTTGATGGCGGTCATGGCATCTTCTTGCTCTTGCGCGACCTCACCTTTTTTGGCATCTCCCTTGTTGTGCTCTTCGGATCGCCTGTCACACGCGACCAAAAGAGACAGCACCATCACCACATAAAAATACCGAGCCATACGATTTAAACCCCTGTCCTTGTTCCTGCTCAAAATCACATCACTACAAATGAATCATACCACAAAAGGATTCAACGCATGTCCACATCACCCCCACCATCAAACGCCGCGCTCATTGCAATTGCCATCGCATTCATCGTCGCAGCCCTGATTACAGGCTATCTTGGCTGGACTTTTATTATGGGATAAAAAAAGCCAAAGCACATGTGCTTTGGCTTTTAAACGCTGAATCGTGCATGACGAATATGATGCTTATTTCACTGCGCTGCGTTCCAAAAAAGAGCTGGTGTTACTGACATACACCATTGGGATCTGGTGCGACGCCAAAGTGACTGAAGTCATCGACCGTGGATGCGGTGTAGTACGTCAGCACATCAAATGCGCCCACACCATTATAGCTACTCATGACATTGCAGCGTGTGTATGTCACATCCGCCCACAATGTACTCACAGGGTTTGCATATTCACCAAAGGCGTCAAGGACCTCATCCTGTGTGGGGTCAAAACCACCTGACAGGTCAAGGTCACGGAACAACAGGAGACGATCGTTTCCGTTGAAGTTCGTGACGCTTGAGAACATTGCACAGTCGCCAGCGTCCACAAGTGAGGTATCAAGGCTTGAGTTACAGACACCAAACACCTCACCTGCAAGCAATTGACCCGTAAACGATTCCACGGTGGAACATGAGGTGTTGTTGTTTGAAATCAGGCACAGCTTGATGTCATCAAGGCCCACAGGATCTGAACCACAGTTGTACAGCTCAACCGCCTTGTTACTCGAAGACCCCTCGATGTACTCGGAGATCATCAGGCAACCCACACCAGGCATCACGGGAGGAAGCGCGGTGATTGTGACAGTAGACACTGTGCTATCAAGCATCGTGTCGTTGACCACGAGTTCAAACACATAGTCACCCTCCACATCAGGCGTAAACGATGGAGTCTCAAGCATCGCATCATCAAGCATCGCCATGGAGTTCATCGGAGCCTGCACAAGGCTCCAGCTAAATGTGATCACGTCGTTGTCAGGATCGGATGAACCTGAACCATTGAGCATCACAACCTGACCTGTAGTCACGTTGCGATCGCTGCCCGCGTTCGCCACAGGTGCCCTGTTCATCGGTGGCGCACCACAGGTCACACCAGGTTGCGGAGGCAAGCCAAAGTCCGAGAAGTCGTTATTGAAATACTCATCATACAGATCACCCAGGATGAAATTTGAATACCCATCGTAAGGTGTAAGATCACAGCGACGGTACGTGGTGTCCTCCCAGATGCGGCCCGATGGCGTAAAGAGAATCTCGCCAAAAGCGTCCAACACGATGTCATTTGCATCAAACTGGCCATCAAGGTTGATGTCCTCAAAGACCACGATACGGTCATCGCCATTGAAGCTCATGACACTGCTTGTGAAATCACAATCACCAGCATCCACAAGGCTCATTTGAAACTGTGTATTACACACGCCCACAACCTCGCCCTGAGCAAGTGAACCGCCAAGCTCAAACTCGCTGGCACAATCTGTTGTGCCATTACGAATCAAGCAGACATATTTCCCAGCAAGATCAAGAGGTTCGTCATCACAGTTGTAGAGTTCAATGGCCTTGTTGTTGCCGTCACCTTCAAGGTACTCGGAGATAATCAGGCAGGTGTCAGGGCGCTGACCCACAGTGATACTCAATGTCACAGGTGCAGAGTTTGACACACCATCGTTGACTACAAGTTCAACCTCGTAATCACCATCCTGATCGGGTGTCAGCGTCGCGATGGCCGAGGTTGCCTGCTCCAACAACACAAGGCTACCTGCGGGTTTGCCAAGCAAGCGCCACTGATAACTCAGGCTCTGGCCATCATCATCAAAGCTCTGCGTGCCATCCAGCGAGATGATCTGATCGGGATACGCAAATGTGGGCGCGGAGATCACAGCCACAGGCAATGCATTTGGCACTGCTGTCACGACCACATCAAATGTCACAGGGTTTGCCCCCTCACCTTCGGAGTCCGTCACCACCAATTCAAACTGGTATGTACCCTCCACGTCAGGTGTAAAGTTTGCCATCGCTGCGGTGGGACCCGAGATCATCGCAGTGGAACTTTGCGGCGCGGACAACAGCGTCCAGGCAAAGCCAATGGGATCGCCATCAGGATCGCTTGAGCCCGATGCATCAAAGGTCAGCTCCTCTCCAGTCACACCCGTTGAAGGAGGATTGAACACCACCACAGGAGGAGAGTTCACAGGTGTTGTGCTTCTGACATTGAAGAGCACCGTATCGGGCTCGCTTTCAAGCGCCTCATCCTTGACGATGAGTTGGACCTCATAAAGGCCAGGCAAGTCGGCAAGCAAGAGAGGGCTCTGTGCAGTCTCATCAGAGATGGTCACGCTGGAGTTGGGCGGGGACTGAAGAATGCTCCACTCATAGGCAAGCGCATCGCCATCGGGATCATTTGAGCCTGAACCATCAAGCATGATCTCCTGATCAAGGAACCAGGTCTTATCCTCACCAGCATCTGCCGTGGGCGCGCTATTTGTGGTGGTGTTATTGCCCATGGAGTTGTTGCCACCTGCACCATCCGTCACACGAATGTACACAGGGACAGGCTCACTATCGCTGACACCATCGTTCACCACGAGCGTGAGCTTGTACAGACCTACAATATCAGGTGTGAACACTGCCCTGAATGCGGTGTCATCCTCAAGCTCGGATGACGATCCGTCAGGAGCATCAAGAGTCCAGAGCACAGTGATGAAGTCACCCTCGGGATCGGAGCTATTTGCAGCAGAGACCTCCACGCGTTGACCCACCACGGCGTCAAAGTTTGCGCCAGGGTCGGCGGTAGGAGGTTGGTTCTGAAAACCCGAGTTCGTCGAGTTGTTTGTTTCAGTGTTCTCTTCTGGCTCAGGACAGGCTGTAGTAAGCAACAAAAGGCTAAAGCAACCTGTAAGCGCGAGTACTCGATGCAGTGTCATGACTCTCCTTCTAGTGTCTGTTGGAGTCAGATCAATAAGAGCAGATAGGGAGTACCATCCATGGTGTGTCTATCCTTGTAGACGATAGTTCTAACGACCTGTGACGCAGGCCCTTTATGCAAAAGAGCCTAGCGAAAATCGCAAGGCTCTTCTAGTCAGCATTAAGATGGATTGCAATCCTACAATGTGACAATGTCGTGAACGCCCCCATGTTCAGCGCTTATTTAATCATGATTTATTCAGGCACAGCCCAGTCGATGGGGTCCTTGCCAAGCTCCTTGAGCGCATCATTGGTCTTGGAGTACGGCTTGGAGCCAAAGAATCCATTGTGCGCGGACAGCGGCGAGGGGTGTGCGCTCTCCACAATGATATGTTTGTCCGTGTCGATGTACTTGGCCATCTTCTTGGCCTGACCTCCCCACAAAATAAACACCAGCCTGTTATCACCCTGTCCAAGCTTCTTGACGATCTCGCGGGTGAACTTCTCCCATCCCTGCTTGCGGTGTGAGTTTGCTTCCTTGTGACGCACGGTCAACACGGTGTTCAACAACAACACGCCCTGCTCTGCCCAGTGGGTCAATGTACCATGACTTGGCGCATCAATATCCAGATCTGTCTTGAGCTCCTTGAACATATTGCGCAGTGATGGCGGATGCTTGTGTCCTGGAAGCACCGAGAATGAAAGACCGTGGGCCTGACCTGGTCCATGGTAAGGGTCCTGACCAATGAGCACCACCTTGACATCCTCATAAGGCATGAAGTTCAACGCTGCAAAGACCTGATCTTCTGGAGGATAGATCTTGCCAGGATTGGCCTCGCGCTCGGAAGCGACAAATGCATCCAGATCCTTCCAGTATGCCTTGTCAAACTCCTTCTCCATCAACTTCTGCCAGGACTCTTCAAGTGTATCTTGCAACGCCATAACCATAACCTCCTGATTTTAAAAACATTTATACCACCCTCAAAAAGATAAGCAGCATCACAATCAATGTGTCCGATCGCGCACAAGCATAGTGGCTCTTGTGTCATTAAGGAAGTGATACTTTGATCGTAATACAGATCACAAAACACGCAGCAAAATTTCTTAGATCCATTTTCATGCCCTGCCGTTTGCTAACTCCATGGACAGTTCGTCAAGAACACTTCACCTCACACATATTCTCCATGGTAATCCTCATGAACCTCTCCAAAGCAGCTCGCTCGCTCTCATTGTGCCTCTGTTCCTCTGTATTAATGACCTCACTTGCCACGCAGGTCGTCGCCAAACCGTCCGTGTCTCACTCCAAAGGGGCGGTCAAACTCAATGCATCACTCTCGCATGGCACCCTGCCAAACTATGCATCCTCCGAGGTCTACGCCTCGATCAAACTCACGGCCAGTGATTTCGTCTCCGAGGATCGTGCACCGCTGAATGTCTCACTGGTCATGGACCGTTCAAGCTCCATGGCAGGCGATAAAATCAAGCAATCCAAGCTCGCTGCGCTGGCACTCCTCGACCAACTTGGCGCACAGGATCGCATCGCCATCGTGAGCTATGGTAGCAATGTCTCCGTTGAGGTTCCCTCAACCATGGTCACCAGCAAAAACCGAAAAAAGCTCAAGCAAGTTATTGAAAACATGGAAGTTGGCGGTATGACAAACCTGAGCGGAGGATTCCAGCAAGGGTGTGATATCGTGGCAAAATCACTTTCAAAAGAGTCGGTCAATCGCGTCATCCTGATGAGCGATGGACAGGCAAACCGAGGCATGACCGAACCAGGACAACTCGCTGGATTGGCAGGAGAATGTTTTGAACGCGGCGTCTCCGCCACGACCATTGGCCTTGGCCTCAACTACAATGAAGATGTCATGACCCAAATGGCCGTGGCAGGTGCTGGAAACTACTACTTTATTGATGATGAAAAGGCGATGGCTCAGGTGTTTGAAAAGGAAGCCACAGGCCTGTCTGCCACCGTCGCCAAGAAAGCAAAGCTTGTCATCGACCTTGCGCCAGGCGTGGAGCTCCTCAAACTCCACGGCTACAAATACAAAGAGAGTAAAAACAAGGTCACCATCAACCTCGCCGAGTTCAGCAGCAGGCAACACAAGGACATCCTGATGCACCTGAGCGTATCCGCACAAAAGAGCGGCGAGCGCCCCGTGCTTGGCATGAGCCTGACGTACGAAGATTTGCTGGTGGCAAAGAAGACGTCCAAGACCGCAAAACTCACCGCCACCGTCTCGGCTGATGAAAAGGTCGTCGCCAAAAACGTCGATCGCAAGGTCTACTCTCACGCTCAAAAGATCGAGGTCGCCGAAACCATGAAGCTCGCCATGGACGAGTACGAAAAAGGAAATCAGGAGAAGGCCACACAACTCATCGAGCAACAGCGATCCGCCATGAAACAGGCCAGCCAGACCTACGATTTTGAAGACGCTGACCTCGATAGCTACAAGCGCGTGGACAAGGAGCTTGAAGAAACCAACAAAACGATCCAACAAAATGCACCAAGCTCGGCGCCTGCCAAAAAGCTCAGAAAGGCAAAGAAAAAACGCTCCTATGATATTCAAAACGCTGAAGAATTATTCTAGAGCGCAATAAAGAAGGATGGCCAAAAAGAGAGGGGTCGGGGCGGGCAAAAATCTTCGATTTTTGCCCGCCCCGACCCCTCTCTTTTTGGCCTGTGCCGACAGGCACCTCACCCATGTTCTGGAAGTGATGCATTCTTAAACAGTTAGAACCCTGTAAAGAGTTTTGGTTTTTCTATCCTATTGCTGTAGAATGATAGCTTGAACAAACTCTTGAGATACAATTTGGTTCAACACGCGTGACCTGTCACCACACCTGTGAGGAGAATGTAATGAAGCAGCTCAAACACGTATGTATGCTCGCTGTCACCAGTATGATCACCCAGTTTAGCGCGCAGGCCATGGCTCAAGTGGAGATCGAAAACGATAGCTTTGACTCCATGCAACAGGGTCGTATCGCCACGGCAGAGCTTGTCGAAGGCGAGATGTATGCGGCGACATTTACCATCCCTCAACACCTCTTACCTGCCGAGATGCTGGGTGTACGTGTGGTGATGATTGAAAACAACATGTCCCCTGGACGCAACTACTGTGGTCGATTCACTGTTGAGGTGTGGGAGGACGATCTCAGCTCGCCCGCAGAGGTTTCTCCTCACTGCAATGGATTCTCACTGTACATCAGGGAGCCAGGCAACCTCATCTACAGCATGGAGACACAATTCCAGAACAATCCACTTGGTTTTGAGGTTCACGCAGACTCAAACAACTATCAAGATCTATTGTTCTCATCGATTAATAACAACCCACAGCTCATGGCTACAATCCCGCCAGTGACATTGAACACACCCAACATTCGTGTGGGTCTCAAGGCGCTCGACTTGCAATGTGGGGCGGCTCAGGGTGACGCCTTCCCACTGATGCTCACAGATCAGGATGGTGAACAGACCTCGGGCA
>CATLTV010000223.1 GCA_950059285.1 uncultured Pseudomonadota bacterium
ACGGAGTAAATTTTCGCCCCCTGTCGCCCCCGATGGCTTCACGCCTTTTTATAGGGCCAGGCTGGAGCGTCAGGATCTCTCCCTGCGCGCTGTTGCTCCTCCTTTGGCCATGGGCAGTGTCGGCAGCCATTGCCACAGCACTCACCTTGCTCGGTCAGGTAGAAGGATGTGAGCACAAAGAGTTTTGTCTTGGGATCGATGTAGCCAGCCTCTTCACGTGCACACGCTTTCTGATGTGCTTCTAACGCGGCTTTGCTAGGTTGTGTATATTGTGTCATAACGGTGAAACGGTTAGAGTAGGACAGTGGTGTGGATCATCCTGTGTGGATGGTCTGCGTTGAATTTAACTCAGGGTAAGTAGTTCAGTGAAGACAAGTTTTGATAAGTATCAGCTCCTTGAGAGGATTGGTGTCGGTGGCATGGCCGAGGTTTTCCTCGCCAAAAGTCAGGGAGTGGAAGGGTTTGAGAAGCAACTTGTCATCAAGAAGATCCTGCCTGAGCTTGCGAGCAACAAGCGTTTTGTCGAGATGTTCATCGCCGAAGCGCGCATTGTCACCGCACTTAACCATCCCAATATTGTCCAGATCTACGACTTTGGAAAGGTCGAGGACGACTTCTTCATCGCCATGGAGTATGTCGACGGCTGGGATCTTGGTCTGTTGTCACAACTTTCTGCTGATGTAGAGCGCATGAGCGTAGGGGATGTCATCTGGGCTGGTCTGGAGATTGCGCGTGGTCTTGATTATGCCCACCGTCGCCTGGACGATTCTGGCCAGAGCCTTGGGCTAGTACACCGTGACATCAGCCCTCAAAACATCCTCGTATCGCGTGATGGCGCAATTAAAATCGTTGACTTTGGTATCGCCATGGCGAGCCTCGTGGACGAAGATAATCCCAACGTGGTCAAGGGAAAGTTCTGTTATATGAGCCCCGAGCAGGCGCAAGGTGAGCGCCTCGACCATCGCAGCGACCTGTTTAGCCTGGGCGTGGTCCTGTTTGAGCTGTTGTGTGGTCGTACACTCTTCAAGCAAAGTAGCAAGGAGCAAACATTAAGCCTCGTGAAGTCAGCGGTGGTCCCCGACATCAGAGATTTGAACCCTGCAATCCCCGAGGCGCTTGAACATGTACTGTACAAGCTTCTTGAGCGCGAACCTGACGCACGATACCAAAACGCCCGCGAGCTCCAACAGGATCTGATGCGCGTCCTCTATGGTCTTGGTTCCCTCCATGATGCATACAGCTTGTCTGACTACATTCAACGCACGCGTCCTGCGATCGAGCACGAGGAGTCCAAACCTCGCTCATCTGGTCAGACACGCACGGTGAGGACCAATGTAGTCGCGCAAAGCTCGGATGGCCCCGAAGCAACCACTGCTCAGGTCGGACGTAAGACCATGGACGCGGCGTTCACACCTGTTACGCCAGCCTTTGAGACAGACCCTGGGCGTGAACAGGAACCTCTTGAAATACTCGCCAGGACACGCAAGGAAGTTGTTTTAATTGCTGGTGTTTTGGAAGGTTTGTTTGCGTTGCGTGCAGAGGTTGGTCAGGATCGTTGGCTACATATTTTCCAGGAATATACGCGCATGGTTGACTCCATTGCCTTCAAGAGCAATGGCGTGGTGCACCGCGTGAATGAGTCTGGTTTTGTGATGTTGCTTGGCGTGCCAATCTCCAGTGAGAACGACGCCGAGCGTGCTGCCAGAGTAGCGCTTGATCTGAAGGACGCAATGTCGGGGATTAACCTTGGGTTATCGAGTCCGCTCAAGCTTGCCATGGGGATTGCCGTGTCCGAAGTGGTCCTTGAACAAGGGCCTGTTCGTCATGGGCAGAGACGTTACAGCTGGTCGTTCCTTGGTGATTCACATGAGTTTGCAGAGCAGCTCGCCAGAGCAGGTATGGGCTCCGAAATTCTGATGGGTGGACAGGTTCTTCGCCGTATCAAGAAGGATTATCACTGTGAACTTATTGATGGACTCAGCCTGAATTCGGATGAGTCTGCGCCAAAAGTGCAGGCATGGCGCCTGAAGCACTTGAAGAGTTGGAAGGAGCGTCTCAAGGAAGTTCAGCACTCCTATCACATGTTTTATGGTCGTGAGGTTGAGCTTGGTGCGTTGAGGCGAAGCTACCGTCAGGTGTTGATGGATGGCGTGGCCAAGGGCGTTGTGGTGACAGGCGAGCAGGGCGTGGGGAAATCTACGTTGGTGGAGGAGTTCCTCAAAGGACTGGACCCAAGGGATGTGCGTGTTGTGCGTGGTGTAGCCAATGTGCTTGAGCAAGGTACACCTCTTGGTGGCGTGAGCACCTTGCTGGCCGAGTTGATGAGGCTCGGTCCACGCGAGGATGTTCGCCAGCTTCGTCAAACGTTGGAAATGAGGATGAGCGCGCTGTTTCCTGATGAGTCTGCCGAGGAGCAGGAGATGCTCCTTCACTCGATGGGCGCAATCTTCGGGCTCCGCTACAATGGCGGTGTATTTGAAGGGCTGACGGGAGAGGAGAGAAGAAAGCGTACCTCATTGACGCTCAAGAAGTTCTTGCGCCGATTTGCAGAGCGCAAGCCTGTAGTGTTAACGATTGATGACGCACATCAACTTGATGCCATGACGCTGGAGCTTGCCACACAAATTTTCATGTCTCGCTTTGAGGCTCCACTGTTCCTTGTCTTTGTGATGACACGTGTGGGCATGAGTGAGTTTGAGCTTGCGCGATGGGAGAAGCTTACCTCACTCAAGTATTTGCGTCTGGAGGAAATCTCCGAGCTTTCTAGAGAGGATGCTACAAAACTTTGTGTAGAGCTGCTGCGTGCCCAGCGTATTGATGATGACATTCTCACCGAAGCAATTGTAACCCGAGCTGGCGGCAATCCCTTTTACATCAAGGAGGTCGTGGAGATCCTCAGGGATCGAGGTGTGTTGCAGGACAGCGGCGAGCGGCGACAGGTTGTGCTTGAGCTGGAGCAGACAAGTTGGCTGCCCACGAGTGTGGAGGGTGCCATTGCCGCAAGGCTTGATCGTTTGCCGCTGGAGTTTCGTTCGCTTGTACAGCAGGTGGCCTTGTTCTGGTCCCCATTTACAGGCGCAGAGGTTGAGCAACTTCTTGACTCTGCAAATATTCTTGGGCTGGAAGAGCTTGTTCAGCGAGGGTTTTTGGATCGAGTCGGGGAGCATCGAGGGCTTCGTGAAGAAGGTCAGGAGGAAGATGAGCCTGTGGGTTATGGAGAGGTTTTACAGAGGAGTTATCGCTTCTGTAACGCGCTCACACAGGAGGTTGCATCACGTATGTTGCTGGATGACATTGCCAGCGAACTGCATGGAAAGCTTGCCGATCATATCATTGAGGTCAAGGGATTAAATGAGGTCGCCGATCAGGTGCGTCTTGCGTATCACTTGCAGGGTGCAGGCAGGATTGAGGAAGCGGCGATGGCATATTATGAAGCCGCCGAGGATGCATTTGGTCAGTTTGGTGCGGCTGAGAGTTTGAAGTTATGTGACCAGGTTATTGCCTGTTTGCCTGATAATGATGACCTCTGTTTTGATGTGCTACACTTGAAAGAGAAGGCATTACGTGAACTTGGACAGCCTACAAAACACAAGCAGGTTCTGGACAGCCTCAGAGAGCTGGTCGAGCATCGTTCTGTGGACGAACAGGTTGAGGTCTGGTTAAGGCTGACACGTTATTATTATGATCAGGCAGATTTCCGTGCAGCACTCTCGATGATCGAACAGGTCAGGGACGCTGTCTCGCGTCAGGAGCTCAAGCAAGATGCTGGCGTGATTTTGGCCCGTGCTGATCAATTTGAAGCTTATGTGAGAATTGATCAGGGCAAGCGTGATGATGCGTTGGTGTTGATCGAGCAGGCTATTGAGCGCTTGCTTGGTGCTGAGGATCGCGATGGGGTCATTCCTGACCTTGTGAGCAGTCATAATATCAAGGGGGTGATGTTACGACGTGCAGGTGAGCATCTGGAAGCGCTTGATATGTATCAGCGCGCGATGGACTTTGCGAGTCATCGGGTCGATGGCGATGTTGTGGGACGTCGTGTGCTTGTGAACATGGGGCTTGCAAACATGTACCTTGGTCGTTTGACCCGAGGTATTGAGTGCTACGAACGCGCTTTGCGTCAGGCTCGCCGTCTTGGTTTGCGTTGTGATGAGGCGGGTGTGCTCGTGAACATGGGCCACGCATTTGTCATCATGGGCGATGAGGACAGGGCGATTTCAACTATTCAGCGCGGTATTTATCTGGCGCGTCGCGTGAATGCCTCGGTGATTCTTGCTGATGGTGAGGTTACTCTTGGCATTTGTTACATGCAGATGGGCAAAATTGCGTTGGCTGAGCGAGTGCTTGTTGAAGGTTTGAGGTTGGCCGAGTCCATTCCTCATGTGTATTTGGCCGTGCATGCGATGTTGTCGCTTGTCAAGTTGACACTGGGCAAGGATGAGGTTGAGGAGCAAGCAATCAGGGTTGCTTTGATGCAGGCAGAGGATTGTTATGAGCGTTCGGAGAGCTCCAACATGCAATGGGGCATGTTGCAGTCGAGCGTGATGATGGCGGTGGCATATCGCGCCCTTGGCTTTGATTCAAGAGCCTGGGAGATGGCTGTACAGGCGTGGGGATATGTTCAGGATGGAGAGCAAACGGGCCTGGAGGACGCCGCCAAGGTGTATGGTGAGCTTTGCGTGGAACGAGGAGAGCTAGAGCTGGCCAGAGATGTATTCGAGCAAGCGATCAAGGAGGTGAATGAGCGTGCAAGCGTCATTGACGATCGTGAGGATAGGGCGCTCTTCCTTGCGCGCAAGGAGTACTTGGAGGTGGTGCGTTTGCTTGAATCGTTGGACGATTAAAGTGTTCACAGGCGAAAAAAATAAGCACCAGACGAGCAAGGGCTGACATGAAATGTCAGCCCTTGCTCGTCTGGTGCTTATTTTTTTCGCCACTGTTTGTTCTGTCTCAGGGCCTCAAGTGCAAAGGCAAAGTCTTCAGGATAGGGGGCTTCCGTGAGGATTTCAGTGCCATCAAGGTGTGTGAACCCAAGGGTGTAAGCATGTAGGGCTTGACGGTCAATGATGCGGTTGTTTTGTGTTGCAGGTCCACCATAGAGTTGATCGCCAAGCAGCGGGCAGTTGGCATCAAAGAAGTGCATGCGTATCTGGTGTGTGCGACCTGTTTCAAGCTTGCATTCTACGAGCGCGACGCCCTGATGGAAGCGTTCCAGCACGGTGTAGTGTGTGATGGCATGTTTTCCCTTTTCGACCTCTCCAGTGAAGCGGAATCTGTTGCGAGGATCGCGTCCGTGCAGTGTGGAGAATGTGCCCGAGTCGTCGAGGCCCTGATCAAGGACCAGCGCGTGGTATGTGCGCTCAATGGAGTGAGTTCTGAACTTCTCGGCGAGGTGTCGGTGTGCTTCATCGGTGCAGGTAATGGCGAGCGCGCCGCTGGTATCCTTGTCGATGCGGTGGACGATACCTGGGCGAGCAGGTGTATTGAGCGAAGACAACGCATTGAGATGGTAGAGTAGTGCGTTGACGAGCGTACCGTTGGGGTGTCCGTAAGAGGGGTGGACGACCATACCTGCGGGCTTGTCTACAATGGCCAGATGCTCATCATGGTAGAGGAATGTGAGGGGGATATTTTGTGCGACAAGGTCTGGAGGTTGCGGAGGTGCGTGTGTCCAGATAATTTCGTCGCCCTGTCGCAAACGATACCCCGCCTTGGTGGTGGCCTGTCCATTTATAAGGACTTCGCCATCACCAAGGCAGCGTTTAATCTGAGAGCGAGTAAGGGGGGGATCGTCTTGTTCCGTGAGGAAGACGTCAAGACGCATGGAGACGTCGTTGGGGTCATCAATCAGAAATCGGAACGTGGTGCTACTAGGGGAGCTTTGATGCATTACCAGATGGAGCTTTCGATATGGGCGTAATTGGCGATGACATTATCAATGAACGCGCGTTCAAGGATGTTTGTGTTCTGGATGATACGATCGCTGACATAGGACTCAAAGTGAGTTCTTGCCTCATTGAGGATGCCATCGAGTTCATCAAAGAGGTTATCATTCTTGATGCCAGCTTCAATTTTGCGCTGGATGTCGGGGTAGATGGTCATGTCGGAGGCGATGACGCGTGCGCGTCGTGCTGCTTTATCGATATCGTCAATCTTTGCCATGGCTTGAAACTCTCTTTGTGGTGAGTTAGATAGTGGATGTTGTGGTGTCACAACCCTGTCTACAAGGACAGGATAGCATGGATTTGGGGAAGGTCAAACCTTCTGTTGTGTTGAGGAGCGAGGATCAGCCCTGCATCTCTTCAAGGAGTCGGAAGTATTCGGTGACGAGCTGATCGGGGTCGACCATAAAGATGCGTGCGACCTCACGGAGATAACCTCTGAGGTAGACGGATCTTGGGAGGACCTCGAGGTCTGCATCTTCGATGGCCGTGAGGTATTTCAGGCCAATGTGAGTGCGTTGGCTGAGCTCCTGAAGGCTCATTTTATGTTGTCGTCGCAGGCGTTCAATCAGGAGGCCAGGGGAGACATCGCGCGATGGTGATGTGGGCGTGATGTCTTCCTGTTCCGAGGATGCGCGTGGAGGTTTTGGTTGGGGCGCAGGCGGAGGTGTTGCACGTGGGTGCTGTGTATTTTTGGCTGGACTTGAGGGTGGTGTATTGTTGGGGTTGGGTTCTCCAGGAAGAGGAATAGCTCTGCGGTAGAGCTGTTCAATGGAGTCGGCCAGAGCAGTACGATCGTCGGGGTTTCTGAAGGCGAGTTCAAGCGTGGTTTCTCGGCGATAACCTTCCCAGATCCTGCGGCAGTGTTGGCGCACGAGGTTGGTGTTGGTATCGGGGTGGAGTCCAAGTTGTAGCGCGACTGGTAGGTTTGGATCGTGTGTGGGGATGGGACGAGGAGCGTTTTCATCGGTGAGGTTAATCTGGCTGATGGCACGCACGATTTGTTCGATATCATTGGAGAGAGCTTCATCGCCACGAGAGCTGGAGAGGCCAGAGTGACGGCGGTTGTAGAACCAGCGGCGGTCCTCGTAATCCACAGGAGTAAGGAAGCGAGGGAATGTGCCAAGCTCCTTGTACCAGGCGTGGCTCAACACGTAGCCCATATCGCGCTCTGCGCCTTCACGCACGAGGTTGATGATCAGATAGGTTTCAAGCTCGGCGAGCGTGGTGGTGATGAGGTTTTGCAGCGAAGAGCTCTCGCCGGCCATGTAGCGAAGGGTTTCGAGGTTGAAGTCGATGGGAAGGTTGTAGAGGAAGTTTAAAAAGAGGTCGTGATCGGGGACCTGATAGGAGTTAAAGGAGAGAGCCTGTGTGATTACAGCGCGCAGGAACTGTGTGGTGATGCGGACGGCTGCGGGCTCAGGGGAGCAGACAAGCAGGGGGATATCACTGAGTGTGAAGAGTCCGACATGGAGTGGGTCGAGTTCTGGGCCAAGGTCGATGAAGACAAAGGAGAAGTCGAGTTGATGGAGCTGGTTGACGAGTGTTTGTGCGGTGAAGCTTGGGCGCATAAAGGGGTAGGCACGGCCCGCAGCAAGGGAGACGAGATGAATATTGGGGTTGGGAGTTTCGCAGATAAAGTCTGCGATATGTGAGTCATTCTCGTCGAGAGTGGGGAGCATGCCATTTTCGTCCTGGAGAGGGACGATGGGCGGCGGAGTGTGCAGCAGGGAGTTGAGCGTGGGGCAGCTCCAGGATGCGTCAAGACACAGGACTCGTTGTGTGTGTTGTCTGACAAGAGAGCGTGCGATCTCGGCGCAGAGCGTGCTGCGACCCACGCCACCTTTGCCTCCGCCAAAGACGACAAGTTTGGGACGATCGGGGTGGTAGGGTGGTGCTATCCTGTTCAAGGTGATCTCCTTGCGAAGTGGAGTTTGGGGAGAGGTGGTAATTAAGGGGGTGAGTTATCGAGGTGAACTGTGTTAAGCTGCCCGCGTTGACAGTTTCTCTGTCGTATTGGCGCGTGATGATGGGGTATCTTGAGAGGTGCAGGAGGGCAAAAAGTTTTTCATTTTTTGTTCCTGTGTTATGTGTGGAGACTCCATATATCTTCTTGAACTCAGGCTGAAAATCTTGAGATTAGTGCCAAAACTCAGGTGGATTGTAAAGATGTTTCATTGAGCCACGTTGAAAGTTCTTTTCGATGATAAGATGACGACGGGCCATTGATGTAGTATAAGGGGGGAGTCGACACGATTGAATACTCCTATGACTAGATTTATACCAGGAAGGCGAACACAATGCCCAAGCTGATTTATCAGGACCCAGAGACAGGTCTGGAGATGTCTCTTGAAGTTGGACCCCAGTTAACAGAAATGACCATTGGTCGTAACCCTGGCAATGAGTTGCGCGTCAATAACCCGTCGATTTCTCGTAAGCATGCCAGAATTACGTATGACATGCAGACTGGTCAGTGTTCAATCACCGATCTGAAGAGTTCCAATGGTACATACGTCAACGGCAACCGTATTCAATCGCAAGTCCTTGTTGATGGCGATCGCGTAAGGGTCGGCGAGTTTCCTTTTGACTTCAGTGAAGCCCAGGATGGACCTGCGCTTGGTCAGCCCGAGCCGCCACGTGCCCAGACAAGCATGGGTGGTTTTCAGGCATCTCAGGAGCCTCCTGCGGCACCAGGCTACGCACCTGATCCTTATGCAGCACAACCGATCTCATCAGGAGGCGCTCAGTTTGGCGCACAACCCTACAATTCGGGTGGGTTTGGTAACTCTCCTTCTGTTGCAGAGGAAGATCCTTATGCAGCGCAGCCCTTTTCGCCAAGTTCTCCCTCGGGTCAGTTTGGTGCGCAGCCCTACAGTCCTGCTGCCGGCGACAGCGTGCCGATTTATGATCCCGTAGGGAACTCGGAGATTCCCGAGCACGAAGTTTATGTCAATGACGATGACCTTGAAGAGGTTGTTGCAGCTGCCGAGGATGTTTTCTCAGGTAATAACTTTGCAGCGTCCAGTGATCCTCCTGCATCAAGCTCCGCAGGTCCATCCTCTTCAGGTGGTTGGGGTGCAGCTCCAGCTCCAGCTCCTCCTGCACCTTCCTCCAGTGGTCCTATTGCCATGGGCGGTGGTGGTGCATCGGATGAAGAGATGCAAGAGCTTATGGATCGTATCTCCGAGCTTGAAAAAGAGAAAGAAGAACTCCAGGAGACTCTTGAAAAGGGTGCTGCTGATGCGGGCGGAATGAGTCGCCTCCAACTTGAGCGACTCAGGAAGGAGCGTGACCGTCTCTCGGATGAGCGTCGTAACCTGATGCGTCAGATTAGCGACTTGAAGAAAGAGCTTGAGGCTGCTCCTGATCCCGAGCATCTCTCCAGCGTGGAGGAGCAACTCTCCGAGCAACAAGACCAGACACAACAGCTTGAATCTCAGCTCGAAACAGCAAACCAGACCATTGCCGAGCGTAACTCCGAGATTAACGAGCAAAGCGATCGTATTGAGGCGCTCGAAAAAGAGCTCGCCGAGATTCGTGAACACTACTCTGCCACTGAAGAGTCCAGGCTTGCAGCGCAGCAAGAAAAAGAAGACCTCGTCAGCTCACTTCAGGAGACCCGCGAGAGCCTTGAGCAGTATCAAACAGCTTACGAAGATGCGACGGCCTCCATTGAAGCGCTTGAGCAAAGCCTTGATGAGCACCGTCAGGGTATCGATGAGCGCGACCGTTTGAGCGTGGAACGCGATGGTGTCATTGAGGATCTTCGCGCCACACTTCAGGAGTCTCAGCAGCAGATTCAACATCGTGATGAGCAAATCGAAGATTTGCGTGCGGATCTTGGCTCCAAACAGGAACAAATTCAAACTCTTACAGCTCATAACGAGCGCCTTAGCTCCGAGCTTGATGCACGTCCGCTTCCTGATGATGTCTACCGCTTCAAGCAGCGCATCGATCAGCTTACCGATGAGGTTGCAAATCTCTCGCAACAGCGTGACTCACTCACATCCGAGCGTGACAACCTCACCGCAGAGCTTGAAAAAACCAAGCAAGTTCTTGATGACGTGCAGGCGCGCTACAATGTCGTCGGCGATGAGCGCGATATGTACAAGCGTGAGCGCGATGCATTGAAGCAAGAGAAGGGCGCGTTTGCTCGTGAGACAGACTACCTCCAGACCGAGAAGCGACAGCTTGGCGATCAGGTGACGCAACTCAAGGAGCAAATCGACAAGTATCGTCAGCGCAACAAGCAACAAAAGGCTGCATTTGCTGATATGAACACCATGATTCGTGACCTTCGTCAGCAAAATGAGGATCTGAAAAAGTCTACAGCACAGCTCTCCAGCGAGCTTGAGTCCTCACCATCCCCCGAGACGCTCTCCTCCTTTGAAGAGCAGCTCGCTACGATGGAAGGCGAGCTCAAAGAAGCACGTCAGATGATTCAAGAGCTTGAAGCAGATAACACAGACCTGACACGAAACCTTGGCATCATTGCTGAAGAGCGTGACTCCTTGCAGCAGTCTCTTGAAGAAGGCGTTGCAAGCGGCGAAGAGACAGAGCAACTCCTCGTCAAGATCTCCGAGCTTGAGCAGGAGCTTTCCGAGGCACGTCAGGCTGGTAGTGAAGGTTCCGATGAGCGCATCGAGGAGCTTGAGGCCGAGCGCGATCTTCTTCAGGAGCGCGTTGGAGAGCTTGAGCAACAGCTTGAGCAAGCAGCACAAGGCGACGATTCCGACAGCGATGCGGGCGCGCTGCGCTCTCAAATTGGAGAGCTTGAGCAGGCACTGGCCGAGGTCATCCTCCAGAAGGATGAACTTGAGCAAAAGCTTAAGGAGGTGAATTAAATCATTGATTTGATTCACTAAAAGCCCAGAGAAAAACATTGGGGGCGAGTGT
>CATLTV010000224.1 GCA_950059285.1 uncultured Pseudomonadota bacterium
TGCATCGAGGTCCGTTTTGGTGGAGTTACGAATCAACACATCCACGGAGATTTTTCTATCTTCGGATTGCAACAAGGGGCGCAGGATGCGGAAGTCTTTTTGAAAGACCACGGATGATGGGTCATCATCCACGAGCGTGATGAGCTGATCCTTGCCAGGGAGTTTATCACGCAAGAGAGGATACTCGTCGGACTCCTGTACAGCCTGAAGCACAAGGTTTGGCACAGGACCAAAGTCCTGAGTATCAGTGGGAGGTGCGTCTTCGGACTTTGGTGAGAACACAAAGCGTCCGTAGTACAGGCGTATGGCGCGGAACAGGGCCTTCTTACCACGCATGTTATCAGGCCCCTCTACACGTACAAGCTTTCCTTGATAAAGCGTAAACGTGTAGTCCTCGTCGTTACTCATGAAGACCTGAAGCTCGCCAGTACGCACGTTCTGGTCGAGGTTCAACAGCAAGTCAGAAAGGTTCAGGTACGAGAGATCGCCTGCGAAACCTTCGCCTCCCTCTGAACCGTGGTGGTGCTCAAGCTCAAGGCGCAAGAGTTTGCGTACACGAGCTGCGAGCTCCTCGACATCAAAGGGTTTGGCAAGAAACTCCGCGACGCCACGATCAAGGCAACGCGCGACACGCGAGCCATCGTAGATGTCGGTGAGGATCACAAACGGAATGTCCTTCCATGGAGCGGTGTCCTGAAGGATATAAAAGATGCGCTCGGCATCCATTTCGGGATGGGATTCATCATAGAGGATAAGATGTGGCCTATCGCGCATCTTTTCAAGGTTCATCAGGAAGCCATCACTCAACCTGGCGACAACAAAAAAACCTGCGTCAATCAACACCTCTCGCAACAAACTCAACATATCGGGGTCTCTCCCAATAAGCAGCAGCGGAGCACTTCGAAAATCAAGCTGTTTCATATCCTTAACAAGTCATCATAAGTTCAAAATTACACTAATAAAAGGCCAACTCCCAAATGAACCTGGGCATCGTTCCACAAAACCCCCAACCTTACCAGCAAAAGAAACAAATCCCTCCCCGCACGTCACAAATTAATTACCAAACACGCAACTGCAAAGAACAACATAGATTTGCCCCACAACTAGCCTTGACAAGGCATCTGGTTACAATGTTAGAGTTATTGGCGATGAGATCAAGAACATGATCTTCATACACAAAGATCAATATCTCTCCATCTCACCCAACCCTGTTCAAGGATAACAAAACCTACCAGAAATATTGAACATAAAGGCTCACAGTCTGAGCCCTCGTTCATCATTTCGCCCTCCTCTCCCCACAAAAAACAACACCTCAAAACACATACTTATTACGCCTTGTCTTACGCGACTCTTTTTCGCGACTTGATATAAGGTAGATTCCTGAGTAGTCTTTTCTGGTCTTGGAGTTTTAGGGAGAACGTCCCTTTCAAATTCTGCATTTTATAGAAGGAGTCCGATTTGGATACGCTCGATATTTTAGACAAGGCCCGTGAGCTGGGTGGAGAAGCTCGTCGTGACGCAATGATGCGTGTGTTCTTAACTGCACGTGATCTTGGATGCAAAATCACCCCTGGTGGTGGTAAAGTCGGCGGATTCAACGTTCGTTACGGCACATTGAAGTACGCTATCCTTGACATGAACACACGCGGCGAGGTCTTCCTTCACATCCGCCCTCACCCTAACAAGGATCTCCCTGCAGATAAAAAAGCTGCCGCCAACAAGTTCGTCAGCAGCCTTGATGGCATCACCATCAAAAACGCTCCCATCAACCACTATGGGCAGGCTGAAGAGCCCGTTGAAGAGATCCCAGAGGACTCCCTCGAGACCTTCCTTGAGTATGCAGTCTCCACCATTCGTGAAGAGTACTACTCTCGCTATATTGAGCAGTAAACGTGGATACTCCCTCTAAAAAACAGCACGGAGCGCGCCGAAAAGTCGACGCGCTCTCGCTTTTTCTTGGCGCTTCCATGCTCTTGCTTGGCACCATGTATGTCATCGACTCACAACAGTCCGCACGCATCCATGAGTCCGCCTCCATCGCCGCCTCGCTCCAGCCCACGCTGAAGCTCCCCTCAGACTGCACCATATCCACGGCAGGTCAGGACAACGACATCCTCACCATCGCGTGCAAGGCACACTCGACAGCCGAGATCCAGGACACACTTCGGCCCCTGTCCAACACGCTCCCTCCATGGATCAATGCCATCGCCCTGCGCGACTCCTCCATGACCACCACGTGCACCACACACCTGGACCAGTGCGAACACCACACACTGCCCACACGCACAGAGCTCAAGCTCACCCGTCAAAGAAGTCGTCGAACCGAGCAAACCAACCCTTAGAGCGTGATGGAGAAGGAGATGTTGGAAGAAGAGCGAAGGAGAAAGGATTGAAGTTCAAGGAGTGAAAACCAAGAAATATAGCCCATGTTACCTTCTGTTTTTACGACAATGAAATTCAACCTTTACACAAGCTTTTCCCGACAGATCCTTCTTTATTACGCTCTACATTCACCGAACCATTTAACTCATCAAGATCTGCCATGCCTAGCGCGTTGAGAATTGAAGACCTCCCACCTCCCCTGACTCCTTTCGTGGTCACCATCGATGACTACGGATTCACAGGCGAAGGTTTCGTACGCCTTGAAGATGGTTGGCTCTCCATTCGACATGCCATGCCTGGCGAAAAGGTGCGTGTCGCGCTTGATGAAGAACAACGCGGTGGACGACGACGCTTTGCCACTCTCCTGGAAGTCCTTGAGCCTCATCCTCAACGACGTGACCCCCTGTGTGACAAGAGCGCATTCTGCAAAGGCTGCCAGATACGACACCTGAGCCTTCAGGAAGAAGCCGCCTTTAAAGAACGCACCATCAAGGAAGTCCTGCTCAAATTCACAGACTTTACAGACGATACACTTCCTCCCATCATTCCTATCGCACCTCCTGGTATGACGCGCTCGGATGGCTGGCGAGTGCGCTCGGCATTACACTACAGAAAACATGATGAGCACACCTTTGAGCTTGGTCTGCGCTCACCAGGACGCGACGCGCTCATCCCGATGAACCAGTGCCCAGCCCTTGGCGAAGCCGCTCGACGACTCGTCGAGCATGTCACACAAACGCTCGCAAATCTCGCCAGCAAACAGGCGCTCCCACCATCGCCTCAACATGATGACACCACCACGCAGGACACGGCCACACTACACACCATCCGCGTTGCAGCGCCCGCACATGGCCGTGGATTTGTCGAGCTCAAACTCTCCGAACACGAGGCTTTACCACCTCAAATCTTTACGCTCATTGAAGAGCTCGATCACATCCTGCCTGAACATGTCAGCGTCTTTGTCGATCGCAAAAACATCTCGCATGAATGCATTCGTGGCCCACAAACCATGCGACTCTCACTGGCTGGACTCACGCTGGAACTCAACCCCCAGGACTGGTTCCACGCCACGCTTGAACCCGCAGAGGTCCTCTACGAGCAGGTTGAACAATGGCTTGAGTGGGAGTCAGGCGAACGATTCCTCGATGTGGGCTGTGGTATCGGCACACTCTCACTGATGGCCGCTCGCGCTGGACTCCACGCCACAGGCATCGACGCCAAACGCACCTCCATTCAGAGCGCAACGCACAACGCACAACGCCTTGGACTTGGCGAGCACTCCGAGTTCATCGCAGGTGCGTGGGAAAACGCGCTCAAAAAACTCTGGGCACAACAACGTCGCTTTGATGTCGCCACCATCAACCCCATGCGAGAACCCCTTGGTGAACGTGCGCTCTCTTATGTCAACGCCCTTGGCGTGGAACGCATCATCTACCTTGGCCCCTCACCCGCATCCACGGCACGCGACCTTGGATACCTCCAGTCCACAGGATGGACCGTGCAAAGTCTCGGGGGTGCGATGCTCCACCCTGCAACCTATCATGTCATGCTTGTAGCCCAATGTAGGCGCACGACAAACCCTGCTTCTTGATTGCACGCGCTCCCATTGATTGCTAGTGTGAACAAGATAGACTCGTCTCAATATATGCCCCTGCCTGCGGTCCTCCCCACCAAGGATGCACACATCAGGCAAGCATGTGGACTTCCAGCAGATACACACGTGTAGAACAATGACTCACGCATCGCTCAATCCAGGAGATCTCATCGCAGATCGCTACAAGGTTGACTCCCTCATCGGCTCAGGAGGACATGCGAACGTATATCTGGCCACACAAGAGAAGCTAGGGCGCAAGGTCGCACTCAAGGTCCTCAAGACCTCCTCCAGCTCCGCATCCCAACACGATATACTCGCGCGACGCTTTGAACAGGAAGCCAAGCTCATCTCTCAACTGCGTGATCCTCACACCATCACCATGTATGACTACGGCAACACCACCGATGGCCTGCTCTACATGGTCTGCGAATATGTCGAGGGAGAGAGCCTGAAAGATATCTTCATTCGTGAAGGAAAACTCGCCCCCAAACGCGTCTCTGCTATCCTTGAACAACTCCTGCAAAGCCTCCAAGAAGCACACGCCTACGGTGTCCTCCACCGCGACATTAAACCTGATAATATCATGATCTATACGCACCTTGGACGTCATGATCAGGTCAAGCTCCTCGACTTTGGTATCGCTAAAATTGCGATGGGTGATGGGAGTGAAAATGACATCACCGCAGAAGGCTCACTCGTAGGCACACCCCGCTACATTGCCCCCGAACGCATTCGTGGCGAAATACTCGGCCCCGCATCTGATATCTACAGTCTTGGCCTCGTCGCATACGAAGCACTGACAGGAAAGCGTGTCATGGAAGGACTCCACGGCGTGCGCGCACTTCAGGCTCAACTTGGCGATCCCTCCATTCGTTTGCCTGACGACCCCTCCATCCCCTCCGAACTCAAAACCATCGTGGAGCGCATGATCGAAAAAGACATTGCGCTGCGCTACTCCGCCACGGGTCAGATCCTACAGGATCTAAAAAACGCCCCCACACCCGCACCACAACCTTCTTCACCGCCACCAAAACAAAGCACACCGCCTGTCAGAGATCTCACCGAAAAGCTTGATGCAAAACGCTCAACCTACTCTGCACAACCTTCATCAACCACGCCTCCCAATGCTCGCAAAGCCCCCAAACGCGCCAGCAAAAAAGCTCCATCAAATACGCTCATGATCCTCATCATTGCTGCGCTCATCTTTGCCATCCTGCTCGCCATTGGCGTGCTTGTATTCCTGATGTTTGTCTATCGCTAAGCGATGTAGACACCAACGCGAAGGCCAACAAGAGGGGGCTCGATTGCGCAGCAATCGAGCCCCCTCTTGTTGGCCTTCGCGTTGGTGTCCAGCTCACATATAACGTCGAGACAATAAACGGTCATACAAACGCATTAACTGATCGTGTGCCTGCTCCTGTGAATACAATCGTGGTGCGCGCACCTTTGCGGCATCCGAGAACGAGGACAAAACCTCTTCATTCTCAATCAAATACACCAACTTATCGATCGCATCACGAACATCGTGCTCGCCTTCAATGGCGAGCACATAACCTGTCTCGTAGTTCTCCACATACAACGCATTTAAACCTGCATCAAAACACACCACGGGAACACCCATCGCCTGTGCCTCAACGGCCACCGTCGCAATGCGTTCGTCCTGTCGAGGCACATAAAACAGATCACTCAGCGCATAAAACAACGGCATCCCAAGCTCGCCAGGCTCAAGCCAGACGATATGGCGCTCAAAAGATTTGAGGCGCTTCTTGAGCGACTTGACCCATGGCGTTGACTCTGATGGCGTGGCAATGATCCAGCCCGCAGAAGGGGCTTTTTTGGCGAGCATCTCCACACTCTTCACAAGACGCTCTTGCTCCTTTTCCAGATCGCCTGCGACACCAATGATGTGTGTCCACTCGGAGGGAACCTCTCCCATCTCGCGAAGCTGCTCACGGGTAGGCAAATCTGAACGGTCAGGGTTCACATGACTTGCATTATAACCACTTGCCCCGGGCCAGACCTCAAGCTTACGATGCTCACGTTGCCCCACCCTCGCCATGGTATGCTCCAGTTCCTCACGACTTGCAGTGAGGAACATGTCCAGACGCTCCAACACAAACTGCCAGTACGTCAATTGCACGGGCTCCACCAGATGCTCGAACAACGCGGGCAAGTACTCCTGAACACGTTCAACAGGATCACTCAGTCCTCGTAACGTTGCCAACACAAGCGGCTCGGATTCAAGCAACTTCAACGCCAACAAAGTCAGCGAAATCAACGGCTCCTGCTCCACATGAATCAGGGACGGAGGATACTCAATCAAATGCCCCTGAATAATAGGATATAACGCAGGCGCACCAAAGACACCTCGAAGAAAATGGTCCACAGCAGGAATCATGCAGGTCACAATTCCTTCCATCTCCATCTGCTCAAAGACGCCCTCATCGTGTGCAATGACATGCACCTGAAAGCCGTGCTTACGCAGCCCCCTCAGGAGCGCGCCATCGTGCCTCCAGAGTCGAGCCGCATTGGGAACAATAAAACAGATCCTCCACACATCAGGGCGAGCAAGCTTTTCTTGCCCCTGCCCCTGAGTGTTGAGTTGTTCTAACAAGTCATTGATCGATGTCATGAGCCACCATTGGATAAGTACACTGCATCACTCTCTTGCCTGATGCGTTGTGCGTTGACAGGATCAACGCGCTGAAGCACAGACCATTCAAAGTCAAAGTCACGCGAGGTCTCAACGCCTGAATCATTTGCCTCGGCATGTGTGATAGTAATCGCACAAAGCTCGGGCTGGAGTTGCTTGCCATGCACAAGATAACGCTCTTCCTGCAAGTCTCCACTGGCGCGCTCTGACACGCTCCACTCGGTCTCAAACATATTCAAACTTGGGTCCACTGTCTTGATGGAAAAACCATCCTCAAACAACATCTTGCGCACTTCAGCGAGGATGGGACCACACGAGGACGCATAACGATGCTGTGCAGTCTGCTCGTGAATGTAGCGTCGTTGAGCATTGCGAGCCTGCATACCAGCACAACCTACCAGAGATGTAGAGAGACACAACAAGACAACAGAAAGGAAAAACCTCTTCACAATAAAACTCCTAATTCCTTTGAAAATTAATGAGATAGACCTTTTCCACTCACAAGAAAACAAAAGAGAGGCCTTGGCATCTCTGATGAAGTCTGGCATAAGAGGTCTGGCTTAAAACACCTGAACAAACGTTTCGTCATGCCATGGTCTTGACCCTCCCCCCAGATAACCTTCCTGAAGGAAACATGACACACTCAAGACTCCCCACGCAACATTTTATTCAATTACCAGGATAACTCGCCTTGAGCGTTCTCCCTCCTTGTGCAAAACAAGGGCAAGGAAAGATCAGCTCCACAGCAGAAAATCACTCGCTGTTTAAAGTACATCACCAACAACCTCGACCTCGTGACCTCCCTCCTCTGGATCTCCAACTATGATGCGCGTTCGCTTCCAACTGCCTGAAGATATAGAAACCCAGTCCCCCGTCTACAAGCTTCCTTATGGAGCCGTGTGGCAACAACGCGCCCACGAGCTTCTTGAGGATCACGAGCAGGACAACGCACGCTACCTTGTGCGTCCTCTCAAGCAAGCCCCCTCTGCGCTTGTAGCAGGTGCGGTCCTTCGGCACTCCAGCGCCCTGGAACACCCACGATGCTGGGGACCAAACTTCTGGATGAAACACAACGACGGCCAGCTCTGGATGGCGACTATTCGCCCACTTGGAGAACCCCTGATGAACGTCCCTCGCTCACGCCAATGGAGCGAGGCTGTGGAGCTGTGGCGTCCACTCGCAGAGGCCATCAGACGCGCACATCAACGTGGTGTCGTTCATGGCATGATCACGCCCTGGACCACATGGTACGATGAAGAGGCAGAGCGCCTCACCACCATCGATGCAGGATGCTGGGTTGGCGACGCGCTCCCCCACGACAGTCAACACCACGTCTTCATCGCCCCTGAACTACGCGTCGACCCAGCACTCCGCAGTCCTACGCTTCTTTGCGACGTCTACGCGCTCGCCAAATTACTCATTTACCTCATTGATCCTAAATCATTTTCAGAACATTCTAACGTACTTGAAGAGATCCACAACCTCTCCGAAATCCCCCAGGAGATCATCCCCGCGCTTCAACGTGCACTGGCCGATGATCCAGCCCAGAGACTCCCCATGCTGGAGGATCTGCTCGTCGCCACATCACAATCTATCGCCACCACCTATGACACCCAGATGGATGTCAGCGGCGAACCTCAGATCACCACGATTCTTGGCGCACGCATCACCCACAAGGAACCGATCAACCACCCCAAGATGGGGCCAGGTCTCAAGTTCTATCTTAACCTCAAAAAGTCGCACACGGACGCGCCCCCCATCGTCGAAGAGGACGCCATCGGCGCGTTCTTCTATGAAGGCGCAGACAAGGGGCTCCACGACTCGATCCAGTGGGCCTGGGATGGCGCGCAATGTAACCTCATTGACGCACGACTGATCACGGACTCCAAAGGCCGACACTTCGTCACAAGCCATACCGAAACACTCCCCGTGCTCGAACCCAACTTTCCTGTCAGCGTCTCCAACGTGCTCAAGGCCGAGCGATGCACAAGCCGATTCCTTGTCGATGAACGCGACTCTGGTAAAAGCAGCCGCGCGCTCGTTCTTGGTAACCTCGTGCATGGTCTACTTGAAGATCTCACCGCCCCCAACCCACCTACATTTGAAGCATGTTTCCAGGCTCGCTCCAGCAAGATGCGCGTTGAAATGCTCGCCGCAGGTCTCTCACAAGACGACATGCAAGCGCTTGAGCGTGATGCTCGCCAGCATTACACCAACCTCGAACGCTTCACGAGCGCACGACAACAAAGCAAAAAAGCACCACCAGCAAGACTTGCACCCTCTCCACGCTGGCCCACAGAAGAGACCGTGTATGATCGCGAACCTCACCACGACATGGGCTGGAGCGGTCGCCATATCGAAGTCACTCGCTACTCACCACTCTATGGACTGGAAGGCCGAATCGACCTCGCCACAGAAGATGACCAGGAAGGCATCCAGATCATCGAACTCAAGAGTGGCTCCGCCTGGGATGGTCACCTGAGTCAGGTTCGCTGCTATACATTGCTCTGGGATGGTATGGCTCAAAGTCATGGCACAGAAGTGAGCGGTTATGTCCTCTACTCTCGCTACGGACGACTCAACGCCGTACCGATGGAGGACATCTCTCGTGAGCGCAGAATCTTGCGCGCTCGCAACGAGCTTGTCGCCTGCCAACGCAGCTTCATCGATCCTGCCTTCCAGTACACGCCACCACACTTCATGCAGGAACCTCGGCACTGTAACTCTCCCTCCTGTAAATTCCGCCGCGACCGCTGCCAGGAACAAACCTCATTGCTTGGACTGGACCCCGAACACACCCCAGAACAGGCCACAAAAACCATGTGGAACGGCTTCCCCACCACGCTCGTCACCACCGCGTGGGCTTACTGGAAACACTACGATCGTATGATCGAAATGGAGCGCTGGGCACAACAATCCGCGCTTGGAATGCTCTTTGACCGAAGCCGCATTCAGGAACGTGTAGAGCTCAAACAAGCCTGCGAAAACATGCGGCTAACCCATTACGACGTCGAGAAAAACCTGCTCACATTCCAGGGCAAGGGCGCGCACATTTTCCACAAGAAAAGTGCGGTCTTGATCCACCGTGGCGACCTTCATTATGGCGCCACATTGCAGGGTTACGTCGAGGACAGCGGCGCGCACTTTGTCACCCTGAAATCACAGGGCACACAGAGCGCCATCACGCTTGATCCTGATGGATGGATTCTTGATCAGCTCCCCACACGCATGGGAATTCGACAGGCCAAACAATCGCTCTACAAGTTTATCCAGAATCGCGACTCTGACCTGCTCCATGCTCTGCTCCAACCCGAAGCGGCGACACATCTCTTTGAACCGTCCGAACAACGACGCGAGCAACTTCTACGCAAAAAACAAAGCGCCGACATTCCATTTAGACTACGCTCATCCACGGGATTGCCCTCCATGAATGCCCGTCAACGCGAAGCCATGGACTATGCACTCAACGCACCTCGTGGTGCGCTCATTCAAGGCCCGCCTGGAACAGGAAAAACGACGGTCATCGCTCAGATTGTACGCGAGCTCGTCTCCTGTGGTGAGCGCGTGCTGGTGTGTGCACAAACCAACACAGCAGTTGACACTATTTTGTCCAAGGTCCTGGATGCTGGCGTGCGCGCATTCCTTCGCGTGGGCGACATGGATCGCAGCCCACAGCTCACACACAGCCTTGAACTTGAGGGATACGAACCACACCTCTTCTTCACACGCTCACTCGCTCGCGAAACCGACAGCCTCGACGAGCTATCAAACGCACTGACCACATGCCCTGTCTATGGTTCCACGACACACTCTGCTGTACGTGATCCTGTCTTTGAATTCCTCTCATCCTATTATGGCGATCCGTTGTTTGATGTTGTCATCGTCGATGAAGCCTCTCAGCTCACCGAACCCATGACCCTCGCTGCAATCAACCACGCAAAGCGCTTTGTGTTGGTGGGTGATCACCGCCAACTCCCCCCCATTGTGCAAAGCGAACAGGCCCTGACGTCCTATTACCTACCAGGCTTTGATGAGGAGATTCAGGACGAGCAATTCATTCAAACCGATGAGCCCTTACCCGAGCCACACGATCCCTTCCAGGCACACACACCATTCAAGCTCCCAAAACGACTCCTGAATATTGGGTGTGCAGGGCTTGATCGTAGCCTCTTTGAGCGCCTCGTCACACAGCTCGCACATGTCA
>CATLTV010000225.1 GCA_950059285.1 uncultured Pseudomonadota bacterium
ATGGAAAGCGTGTATGCATCAGCGATCCTCGCTCACGTGAGGTGTTGAGCACACATCTTGAGCAACTGCATGAAGATGTGGAGGTTCATTGTGGTGCCAACACATTTGGTGATGCGCAAGTTGTTGTGACCTCTCCTGGTCTTCCTCCTCGACTTGCTCTTTTTCAGGAGGCTGCCGACAAAAGTATCCCCGTGATCTCCGAGATTGAACTTGCGTTTGATGCTGCCGTGGCACCATTTGTGTGCATCACGGGCACTGATGGCAAGACCACAACAACCTCGTTGATTGGAGCGATTCTTGATCGCGCTGGTCTTGAACATGTTGTGGCTGGAAACATTGGTATTCCATTGTGCGATGTGGTGGAAGACATCTCGGCGGATGGTTTTATTGTCGCCGAGGTGAGCGCGTTTCAACTCTGGACCACCCATCATTTCCATCCATTGATGGCATGTTTTACAAACCTTGCAGGCGATCACCTCGATTACTTTGAGGGCGACTTTGAGGCGTACGGACACGCCAAGAAGATGTTGATTCAGAACATGGACCCTGCGCATGACAGACTCTGGGTCAATGGTGAGGATCACACCTCTGCGATCTGGAGCGAGCAGTTTGGAAAGAGGGCAGGGGTGTTTGTGCTCGGTCGTGAGCGCTTGCTTGATGCACTGACCGATCATGTTGGGCCACTGTCCATAATCGATGAGGGCAAAATGCTCTATCTTCCAGAAGGTGTAAGCGCATCTTCTGCTGATGGCATTGTACTTGTCGAGGACATCAGCACCTTGAGCTTACATGGTCGTCATAATCAGAAGAACATGCTGTGTGCTGCGTCCATGTGCTTTGAGCTTGGGATTGCTCCCGAGGTGATTCAGGACACCATGCGCGAGTTCAAGGGATTGCCTCACCGTTTTGAGGAGGTGTGTTTCAAGGATGGTGTGCGTTTTATCGACGACTCCAAGGCGACGAATGCTCATGCGGCGTTGGCAGGTCTTTCTGGCGTTGATTTTGAGTCTCTTGTCGTGATCACGGGAGGTGTTGATAAGGGGCTTGATCTTTCTGATTTTGCAGCGTTTTTGTCTTCTTCGTGTGCGCACATTGTCACGCTTGGACAGCTTGCACAAAGGCTTGAGGATGAGCTTGTTGCGCAGGGGTATGAGGTGAATAAGATCAGGCGTGTGGAGAGCATGGAGGAGGCCGTAAAGGTTGCATATGAGCTTGCAAAGCCAACGCAGGCTGCGGTGGTGTTAAGCCCTGCATCTTCAAGCTTTGATATGTTCAAGAGCTATGCACATCGAGGAGAAGTCTTTCAGGCTGCGGTGCATGCCTTGTAGGTTTACTTTGATGTGAAGAAAAGAGGAGGCCCGTAAGGGGGCGATAGTTGCTGCGCAACTATCGCCCCCTTACGGGCCTCCTCTTTTCTTCTGACAGGATATGCTCAGTCTGCTTCCATGATCAGGACAACCTGACCTTCTTCCACAGCGTCGCCTTCCTTGATGCGAATCTCTTTCACGGTGCCATCGCAGGGTGCTTCAATGGGCATCTCCATCTTCATGGACTCAAGGATGATGAGGGTATCTTCCTCCTCGACCTCCTCGCCAATTTCAACTTCGATTTTCCAGACTGTACCAGTGATGTGCGCTTCGATTTCTTCAGCCATACTCTTTATTCTCCTTGTAAGAGTTCGTGTCGTGGTGATTTCAACAATCAGGCAGCACGTTACTTGAGGAACGCGCATCTTTTCAAGTCACAGGTGACAGATGATGTGCGTTTTCTGGGCGTGTCGCTGCCTGGCTGTGGGTTATTTGCCTTTTTGGTGTGCTTCAAGCCAGCCCGTGTCGTAGGTTGCCTCAATGAAGACTTCTTGCTGAAGGATATCAAGGTGCATTGCCTTGTTATGGGTCAGGCCATCGATAGTGTAGTTTTCAAGTGCGCCGATCATGCGGGTGCGTGCTTCTTCACGGTCACTGCCATGTGTTGAAATCTTGGACACCATTGGGTCGTAGTAGGATGTGATATCCCAGTTTGCCTTGACGCCAGAGTCCACGCGGATGCCTTCGCCTTGAGGTTCTTCGTAGTCGTCGATGTGACCAGGTGCAGGCATGAACATCTTGTCGGGGTTTTCTGCATAGATTCTGCATTCGATGGCGTGTCCATCGATGGAGAGGTCATCCTGTGTGAGTGACAGGGATTCACCGTTGGCGATGCGAAGTTGCCATTCCACAATGTCAACGCCAGTGATCATCTCTGTGATGGGGTGCTCGACTTGCAGGCGAGTGTTCATCTCGATGAAATAGAAGTTTCCAGACTGGTCGGCGATGAATTCGACGGTGCCTGCGTTGCTGTAATTTGCTTTTTTAGCAAGAGTCACAGCAGCGTTCAGAAGCTTTTCACGCATGCCAGGGATTCGTGAGACAAGAGGGGAGGGGGCTTCCTCGATGACTTTCTGGTGACGACGCTGTACGGAGCACTCACGCTCAAAGAGGTGAAGTGTGTTGCCTGACTGGTCTGCGAGGATCTGAACTTCAATATGGCGTGGGTTTTCGATGTATTTTTCAAGATATACATCGGCGTTGCCAAAGGAGGATTCTCCGCGACGACGACATGCGTCAAGTGCTTTACGGAGGGACTTTTCTTTCTTGGCTTTTTGCATGCCGATGCCACCGCCGCCGCCACTTGCCTTGACGAGCACAGGATAGCCCATTTCTTCAGCAAGCTTGACCGCATTTTCGTCGTCAGCGACAGGTCCTGGAGAACCAGGCACGACAGGTACGCCTGCTTCCTGTGCAAATGCGCGTGCAGCAGCCTTGTCACCCATGAGGTCGATGACCTTGCTGGAGGGGCCGATAAATGTGACGCCCATCTCTTCAAGCTTGGCGACGAAGGAGGAGTTTTCAGACAGGAGTCCGTAACCAGGGTGTACTGCTTCAGCGCCTGATTCTTTAATGACTTCAAGGATGCGTGGCATGTTCAGGTAAGATTTGCTGACGTGTGCGGGGCCTACGAGGTAGGCTTCATCCGCGAGTTCGGTGTGTGGTGCGTTTTCATCAGCTTCACTGTAAATGGCGACGGTTTGAATCCCCATCTTTTTACACGTGCGAATGATACGGGCTGCGATTTCTCCACGGTTTGCAATCAAGACCTTGTTGAACATATTGGATGATCCTTGGGTAATAGAGTTAGAGTGTTGAGGGAAACATGCTCCAGATTCAAGTGTGCGCAATGTAGGATCAATGATGCAAGTAGGCAAGATGCGATAAATCACGTAGAGTGTGTGGGTTCAAAGTTGGGTTCAAAATCAGAGCGGGCATGATGTGGTCTGCGTGATTTTTAAGGAGTATGTGTGAATAGAATGTGTGGTGATGTGAAGAGACATGTGTTGATGTTAGGCGCGCTTGGTGCCTGTTGTGTGTGGGTGGGATGTAAAACCACAGGCAGTACAACAACAGGTGACAATGTGTTGGCCGAGCAAGAGAAGTTCAAGGAGGTCGTTGTTGTTGAGCCTGAAGGTATTGATCTTGCTCAGGTTGTCGCCACACATGGCCTGCATGAATACGAGTCACCTTATGCATATGGCACAGCCCCTCAGGTTGAGAATATGGTGTTGTACAAGCATCGTTATGTCGAGCTTGATGGTGAGGCGCCTGCCGAGGTGATCCTGACCTTCATACGTCAGACGGACATGGACTACATGAAAAACAGTCCAACGATGCCCACATATATTCAGGCCATACATCGAGTGTATTCGTTCAAGACCTCAAAGACAGGGACGCCCATTGGTGTGCTTGCTCCTGATGTGTCAAATCCATATGTTGATCAGAATCTTACGCTTCATGCTACTGACCTCGACAGAGATGGGCGTCATGAGATCTTTATGTCATCGCCCCAGATGTATTACGCGCCTTTTATGCTCTATTCCTATGATGCGTCATCAGGTGTGCTGCGCGACTCTGTATGGGGTGTGAACCGTACATTTGGCTTCATTCCATTTGATCATGATGGTGATGACCTCAAGGAGATCGTGACGTTCCCTGCGGAGGTCGCATACCTGGATGGGAGCGACACGTTCTACGACAGTTACCCCAAAGATCCTGTGATGTTGGATGATGACGATCAGGGATTCTGGCATGAGCAGTCGTTTCGTCGTCCTTACACCACATGGAGTGATGCGCTGGTCCTCGATTTTATTCAGGGAGAGTTCTTTGATCCTGTGATCCTCTCCTCGATTGTAAAGTATCATGACACCAAGAAAATTGCCTTTTCAGATGACGTGTATCAGGCGCTTGACTCGCATTACGAGGGACTATCCGAGCCCTTTGATAAAGCCGAGTTCATTGCATCACGACCGTTTAAAGATGCCGATGCATTTATGGACGCATGTCAGTCCAATCTTGATGATAGCATGGTTGAGCTGGAGCTTTTGACTGGATGTCTGAGCGCTGCATCACGTTTCGTCGAGAATGCTCAGGTGCGTGAGCTGGTTGTAAATGCATACGCCATGTACATGGAGAGAATGCGTGAATATCCTCAGCTTCATCCCAAGTTTTACAGTGTAGTGGCGCTCTCCAATATGCCTGTGTTGTTGACGAGCGCATTTGAGAAGATCAAGGACGATGGGATGTTCTTTACGATCCTCAATACCGCATCGCAAGATATGGACAGGCAAACCTATTATCAGCGCGCAGGCGAACTGTATCCGCTGTTTAACTGGAGTTATAACCAGAACCTTGATGAGCATGAGTTCTTCGTAAATCTGCTCTTTGCTCAACTTGCCGAGTCCATCAAGTCTGGAGAGCCTGTCAAGTCGCGTCTGTTGATGGAGCAGGTCTCAAATCAGTTCCTGAGCTCGATGCACTGGTATCGCAGTGAGGTGAAGCGTGCCAAGAAAGCAGGTGAGGAGCCTGATGCTGAGCTGAAAAAGCGTGGTGAGTTTGTCGCCTCAATGGTGGAGAAGCATTTGCCCCCCACAATGTTTGAGCCTCTCATCGTGTCGTCCGATCCATTTTTCCGAGAGATTGCGGTGTTGTACTTCTCAAACACCGATTCATCACGTTACGCACAACTATTTATGAGTCGTGCCCTGGTTGAGCAGGAAGATTCAGTCAGGAACATTCTCTATGGTAACCTGTACAATCTGACAGGTGACAAGAGCATCTCTGCCAGCGCGTGGAAGTCATTGATTACCAAGATCATGAATCAGTCCTCGGGCACACATTATTACAATGCATATGGCCTGTTAAACTACTTTGTAAGCAGCGCATCTCCCGCTGAAATTATTGCGCTGTGGGATGAGATTAAAAACGACGAGATGCGTTCTCAAATCATCTGGCAGGTTCAGGCGCTTCAGTCTGGTGGTGAGTGGAATCCCAAGGTGTGGGCTCCGTTTCTTGATCGCGTGTTGGATTACTTTGAGACGACCAGCAACACCAACATCAAGTCGAACCTCATGTATGCACACCAGATGTTTGACTCGGAGCGTGGCCGCAAGCTGTTGATGGACACCGCCACCAACGCTCAGGAGCCCTACGTCATTCAGGCAGCGTTCATGTCGCTTGCTAACCTTGGTGATGAGTCTGCTCTGGAACTCTTTAAAGTGCGGCGAGAGATGCTGCGAGAGCAACCCTACCTGATTTATTCTGTGTTGCAGACCTTCAGTCAGAAGCTCTCCAAAAAGACCGTACCCCTCCTCCTTGATGAGTTGAACAAGCTTGATCCTTCTCGCCCGCTTGATAGCCAGCTCATCTGGGGAGTCATGTCCCTGATGTACAATGATGATGGTACTGTCACAGCAGATATGTCCAAGGAGTTATATCAGTGGGTGAGCAAGGATCTTGAGGCGGGTCTCAAGATTGAGTCCACCTCATGTATGAGGCTTGCACAACAAGTCGTGATGTTGTTCCTCATGGATGACAAGGACTGGGAGAAGAAGCTTGAGCTCATTGAAAAGCACCCCGACTGTCAGAGCACTTCCTCACAATATATGGCTCGTACTCAAACATTGAATGCAGCCATTCAGTTGAGTTTTACCAAGGGTAAAAAACAGGAGAAGTTATACAGCTTTATCCGACAGCATCATGACTTCCCATACCGACCCATTCGACTCGCTGTGTTTAGCTTTGAAGAGCGCCTCAAGCAGGATGCAAAGCGCAAGGCCGAAGCCGAGAAGAAGAAGCAAAAGACACCATAAATCAGAGCCCACCAGAAAGAAGAGCCGACTTACCCTCAAGGTAAGTCGGCTCTTCTTTCTGGTGGGCTCTGATTTACCCTAGCAGTGTGGAGAGCTCATCTTCCGTAAGCGTGTACGCACCAAGCTCCTGTGCGATGCTCAGCGCGGCCTTGGCCGCTTCAGATGCCGAGGTGACGATGGATTGCATCGGTGTTGCGGTGATGTCGCCTGCTGCAAATATTCTCGGATTGGATGTGCGCTGGTGTTGATCGACACAGATATACCCGGAAGCGTTTGTCTCAAGTTCAAAACCTTGTGTGTTGGGGTACACGGGCCTGACTCCGATGCGTATAAAGGCGCAGGAGACATCAAGGTCGTGTGGCTCATCCTTGCATGTTAAATGAAGAGTGACGTGGTCTTCATGGGGAGTGGCTCCTTCCGTGGTTGTGGGGATGGGCCAGACTGTGATGTGGTCCTTGAGAGCGATGACTTGCTGGACAAATTTGCGTCGTGCTTTGGGCTTGCTACGCATGAGCAAGTGTATGTGGCAGTTGTGTTTTTGTGCCAGTGTGATGGCGTTCTCAAAGGCGGCGTCGCCACCTCCAATGACTGCGACGGTCTTGTGTTTAACCTCGGCACCATCACGTGAGGCGGAGCTGCTGAAGTAGGCGCTGTCCATGTTCGTGATATGAGGTGAGGGCGTTTGTTTTTTGGTCAGTTGAAGGTTGCCATAACGTGTTCCAGTGGCGAGCAAAATGGTGCGCGCCTGGAGTGTCTGTGTGTATTTGCCCTCTTTGCTGGATAGCTTGATGTTGAAGAATTGTTCTTTTTCTTCAATATGTTGCACATATGCCGTGTGGATGGGTGGTAGAGATGAACCTTGGATTTGCTCCTGTATTTTTGCGGCAAGAGCGGGGCCATGTGCGTAGTTCTGACCAGGGACATTGACGAGTTTGTTGTGCACTCTGTAGAGCATGCCACCTGGGTCAAGATCTTGTGCAACCCATGTTGCCTCCACGCCATAGCTCTGGAGCCAGACCATGGCAGCGTGTCCTGCGACGCCAGCGCCGATCACGACGCAGGGGAGGATGTGTGGATGGAGGTCTTTTGGGAGGTTAATCGGTTGCATAGATGTGGTGTGGTCAGGGGTTAGATAGGAGTCTCGGCGGAGCGAAACTCATCAAGGATGTGTTGTTTGAGCAAGGAGTGTTCTGAGAGTGTGCCGTGCGCTGCGCTGGAGATGAGGACGCCACGTTTTTTGGCACCACGGAGTTCCATGCACATTTGGCGAGCGCGGCAGCGTACTAGGACACCATGGGGGGAGAGTTGTTTTTGGATCTCCTCGGCGATTTGTGTGACGAGGCGTTCCTGAACCTGTGGGCGTCGTGCAAAGTGATCGATGACACGGGCAATGCTACCAAAACCGACCATCTGCGTGTGGGGAATGTAGGCGACATCAATGGTGCCAAAAAATGGGACGAGGTGGTGTACGCAGAGGCTATGGAAGGGGAGTGCACAGAGCACGACGGGTTCAGATGAAGGCTCCGAGGGAAAGGTGCTCATGGTGGGAGGTGGTTCGTGGAGGCCAGAGGTCAACTCCGCGAGCAGCTCGGTGAAGCGTTCAGGTGTGCGTGCAAGTTCAGGGTCTGCCTTGCTGTGGATTCCCATGGCGTTGAGGGCGTCCTGGATGTGCTGTTGTGATTTTTGAGAAGACATGAGGCTTGGCCTTTGCGGGTATTTCAGTGTTGATTACAGCACACGCTACATGAACAGGGAGTAAACTTCCACACCACATTACTAGAGATGCAGCGTGTATGAATCAGGTGCATGTGGCAGTGAAGGTGGTAAAAGTAAAACTGCTGAACGAAAGATCATGTTTTCCAGGTAAAAGAACTTGCGTTTAGTGGTGATGTTGGAGGATGATGGTCCGCAGCACATGGTCGAAAAATCAATGACATGGACTGGTTGATATCGATATGGTGTGGATCTCACTGGTGATTTTTGGTGAGTGATTCAGATGCTTACGGCAGGTTAATGTTGCCGTGGCACAGCATGAAGACATGCTGTTTATTCGAGCCAGGGATGGAGGCGTTTTGATAGTTATAGGTATAGATCCAGGCACCCGTTACACAGGTTATGGTGTGGTCAAGAAGGAGGGCAACAAGCTTACTCGGTTGACCAGCGGCAGAATTATTGCGGGAACAAGCGCCGACGAACTTGGCGACAGGTTGGTCAAGATTCACGATGGTCTTCAGGAGGTTCTGGAGGCTTACAAGCCAGAGTGCGGTGCGTTGGAGGGGATCTTCACGGCACGCAATGCGATGTCGAGCTTGAAGCTTGGCCATGCGCGCGGTGTGGCGATGTTGATGCTTCATATGCATGGTGTGGAGTTGACCGAATATGCGCCCGCGTCCATCAAGCAGGCTGTGGCAGGTAACGGCAGGGCAAAGAAGGCGACGGTAGAGCACATGGTACGCATGATCCTGAATCTGCGACAGATGGAACTCTCCGAGGACGAGTCCGATGCGCTCGCCATTGCTGTGTGCCACTGCAACACCGCTGGTTTCTACAGTCGCTTGCGCGCCTGAACCCTTTATTCATGAAAAGATCGTCACACGAATGAAAAACAGCTGTTCAAATGTTCAGTTGTTGCTCATACTATAGAAAGTCACACCACGATGCTGATGTTCGGCATGGGTGGTGTTGTGAGTTTTTTGCGAGGAAGAACACGTTTATGATTGCTTACTTAACAGGTCACATTATTGATCAGACTATTGATCGCGTCATTCTGGATGTACAGGGTGTGGGGTATGAGGTCTTTGTTGCCGTGGGGACACAAGGAAGGCTGGCTCCTCGAGAGGGCACCGACAAGGTGAGCCTCTATGTGTACACCAGCGTGAAGGAGGATTCGATCACGCTCTTTGGTTTTGCGACCAAGGATGAAAAGCGTGTATTTGAACGCGTGACCTCTGTCTCTGGCGTGGGGCCCAAGTTGGGGCTCGCTATCTTGAGCCAGTTCTCACCCGAAGAGCTGTTGGTGGCAGTGGAACAAAATGATTTGAGCGCGATGACCAAGGTCAGTGGTATTGGTAAGAAGACAGGTCAACGCCTGATTCTTGAGCTCAAGAGCAAGTTTGACAACTTTGCGCTTGATGCGATTTCACCTTCCAAGGGCGCAGGTGGACAGCTTATTGAGGATCTCAAGAGCGCGCTGCAAAACCTGGGCTACAGCAATCAAATCATTGACGATGTCGCCGCCGAGCTTTCTGGCAAGGTGAGTGAGTTTGAAACCGTGGAAGATCTGCTGCGAGAAGCTTTCAAGCTGCTGAGATGAGTTTTTGTGCGCACAAGTGATTGATACTATCGTGTATTTTGTCTTGTGTGTGCTGTGTTTAACCCGATATGAGAGAGGCAAGTTATGGAGCGCAACCACAACCTTGATGCTCAACACGCACATGGCTCTGAAGAAGAAGCGTTTGAGCGATCATTACGACCTGGTCAACTGGAAGACTTCACAGGACAGGATCACCTGAAGGAAAACCTCAAGGTCATGATTCGTTCTGCGACTAAACGTTCCGATTCATTGGACCACGTCCTGTTCAGTGGTCCTCCTGGTCTTGGAAAGACCACACTGAGCTACATTATCGCCCGCGAGCTTGGTGTGAACCTCCACGTGACAAGTGGTCCTGCGATCGAGAAAAAAGGCGATCTCGCAGGTATTCTCACTGCGCTGGAACCAGGCGATGTGCTCTTCATTGATGAGATCCACAGGTTAAACGCCGTGGTCGAGGAGAACCTTTATCCTGCCATGGAGGACAACTACATTGATATCGTGATTGGTGAAGGACCAAACTCACGTAGTATGAAGTTGACCTTGCCTCGCTTTACACTGGTAGGGGCGACCACCAGGGCGGGTCTGTTGACTGCGCCTCTGCGTGACCGCTTTGGTTATGTGGCAAGGCTTGATTACTACGATGCCGATGAGCTTGCGTTCATCGTACGTCGCTCCGCAAGCTTGCTTGGCGTGGGTATCGATAAGCCTGGTAGCTTCGAGATTGCACGTCGCAGCAGGGGAACCCCCCGTATTGCAAACCGTCTGTTGCGTCGTGTGAGAGACTGGGCTGTGGTCGATGACAT
The DNA here is from genome assembly GCA_950059285.1 of uncultured Pseudomonadota bacterium. Lineage (GTDB taxonomy): Bacteria > Myxococcota_A > Bradymonadia > Bradymonadales > Bradymonadaceae > CATLTV01. Next base: position 10,298 of record CATLTV010000225.1, read on the forward strand.
TGATGTCATTGATGAAGCCCTTGCTGACAAGGCTCTGACACGTCTTGATGTGGATGAACACGGCTTTGATTACCTCGACAGGCTCTACCTTGAGGCGCTCGTCATCAAGTTCGGCGGTGGTCCTGTGGGTCTCGATACACTAGCTGCGTCCGTGGGTGAGGAGCGTGATACCATTGAGGAAGTTGTGGAGCCTTACCTGCTTCAACAAGGCTTCATTCAGCGAACACCTCGTGGGCGTTTGGCAACACCAAGCTCATTTGAACACCTGGGTATTCCTTACCAAACTGGGCTGATATGATGTTCAAGTGATTGATTTATTTTGTTATTTTGAACGCAAAAAAGGAGGACGGTGAGAAATCACCATCCTCCTTTTTTGCGTTTCCATTTTTGGAATGGGTTAACGGTTTAAGGAGTGCAAGAAGCTCTTTCTTTCGTTGTTTTTCTTCCTATATTTTGTTCGAGATCAGCAGACCGTCCCAAGTTCGCAAGCTCACTTGTGATAGCTCTGCTTCCTCTCACAAGGCTCACC
>CATLTV010000226.1 GCA_950059285.1 uncultured Pseudomonadota bacterium
CATTCTGTTTTTGCGACACCAAAATACGCGGTTTCTACGAGCTTTTCCGACCAGCTACTTCTTTATTACGCTCTAGACACCGTGACTTCCCTCCCTGTTTATATTTCTGCCTGAGGTTCGTTGTAAGATGTTGCATGGCAAGTCCGTTGCTGTTGTTGTTCCTGCCTATCGTGAGGAGCTACTCATTGCGCGCGTGTTGAAGCGTCTTCCCGCATGGATTGATATGATCGTGGTGGTGGATGATGCCTCTCCTGATGATACCTTTGAGGTGGCTTCACAGTGCGCCAAGCAAGATGCTCGTGTGCATGTCATCCGCCGCGCATACAACCATGGTGTGGGATCTGCGATCATGCGAGGTTATCAACACGCCATGTATCATGGGGTGGATGTTATGGCTGTGATGGCTGGTGATGATCAAATGGACCCCGATGAGCTTGAGGGGGTCTGCGCTCCTGTTGCAAGAGAGCTGGCTGGCTACGCCAAGGGCAACAGGCTCACCCATCCTGACGCACGTCGTATGCCTCGCTTGCGACGTGCAGGGACACACTTCCTTGGTAGGCTTACGGGGATAATCGCTGGCGTACCAGGTCTTGATGATGCTCAATGCGGCTATACTGCAATCAGCAAGGAGGCGCTCGCCAGCATTAAGCTTGAGCATGTATACCCCCGCTATGGTTACCCCAATGATCTGATTTTACGCCTCGCCAAGGCAGGGGTGACGATCACACAGCCCATGGTAAAGCCCATCTATGCTGATGAGGTCAGTGGACTGAAAATACACAAGGTCATTGGTCCTATTTCGGGCATCCTGCTGCGAGGATGTATTCGCAGGTTTACTCCCATCACGCTCTAAACTTCCTCATCGTCTATGCCCCACATTGTCTGTATCACAAGCAGCTATCCTCGCCATGAAGATGACATCGCAGGATGCTTTGTAAAGCGTTGGAAAGAGTCGCTTGAGGTGCATGGTCATGATGTAAAAATCCTTACATGGCAAGTAGATAAGAAACCATCATGCGCGTCGTGCATGATGGTTTCTGGTGTTTCCGAGATCCGTTATGCGCCTCATGCATGGCAAGTTTTGTTTCATGGTGCAGGGGCTCCAGAGAACATCGCAGCGAATCCCTGGCGAGTTTTTCTTGTGCCTGGAGCAATGGCTTCGATGGGAGTCGCCAGTGTGTGTGTGGTGGTGAAAACCAGGCCTGTGTTGTTGGTGGGTCACTGGCTTGTGCCTGGTGGTTTTTTGGTGCGATTGGTCGGGCACCTGATGGGGGTTCCATCTCTTATTGTGACGCACTCTGGGGGAATCGCTGCGCTGTCTCATTTGCCTTCATGGTTAAGTGGACCGCTCGCACGATATCTTGCCAGTGGTCCACTGACCTTTGTTTCGGAGGATGCGAGGTTGAGGTTTGTTGGTTTGCTAGATGACGTACATGTGCGCGCACGTGTCATGAGGATGCCCGTGTTACCGATGGGTTTTGATCCTCCAGATGTGTCGTCTGGCAGGTCACGTGATGGTGTGCTGATGCTTGGTAGAGCGGTGGATATCAAGGGTGGGGATGATGTGATCAGGGCGTATGCACAAAGCAGGGTCTGTCGCGAGCATAAAGCGCCCTTACACGTCATTGGTGATGGTCCATGCTTACAGGGGTGGGTTGAGCTTGCACATCGCCTGGGGGTCGATATACGCGCTCATGGTCAGCTTGTGGGCACTGCTCGTGATGAGGTGATTGCGCGTTGTGGCGTGGCGTTGTTTGGTTCAAAGCGGTTGGAGAGTGGGAGAGAGGAAGGATTGCCTGTTGCATTGCTGGAGTGTGCGAGTGTGGGCGTTTTGCCATTGATTGCGCATGTGCCTGCTGCCAGGGGGTTTCTTGCAGATGTGGCGTTGCAGGTGTTTGATGCTTCAAGGGATGAGTCGCTCTGGTCGGGGCAGATTGATCGGTTGTATGAGCGTCGTGATGATGACGAGCTGTGTGAGGCGCAGGTTCGGAGTGTGGAGGGGCTAAGTTGGGATGTGTTGGGTGAGCGTTGGCGTGCGTATGTGAATTCCATTCAGAGCTAAAAAAGAGACGGGGCGAGGGGCAAAAAATCGAAGATTTTTTGCCCCTCGCCCCGTCTCTTTTTAGCGTCGAATAAGAAGTCTTATTCGATGGAGTCGAGGTGATGTGCACGAAGCTCATCATAGCGCTCGCCGCCTTCTTTACGAAGGTCACCGATGCGGTGGCGGATGTCGCCACGGATTTCATCGCCGCGCTTTGGAGCAAAGAGGACGCCGAGAGCGGCACCGACGACGAGGCCAGCACTGAAGACGCTGAGAGCGGGGAGGATCATTTCGGAGCTGCTGCGCTTGGGCTCGTAACCGAGGCGATCAAGAACGTTGCTGACGCCGCTGTCATAGGTGCTGTTGAACTGTGAGTTGAGTTGGTTCAGAGTTTTACGCAAATCCATGGGGATCTCCTTTGGGTTGAAATTCATGAGTAAAGTCCTTTAAGTGTATGAAACAATGTCAGGGTCATGCTGACAGGGTAAGTGGGTATTATTGCTCTTCCGGGAGACTCATAAAGCCTTTGGCTTGAGAGGCCAAAGCGGGAATGACCAGAGCTTTAGTGCCCATGCGGAGCACGCGTCGAGTGAAGGGGGTAAAGAGTCCACCTGCGAGGAGGTAACCAAGACCAGCGGCGCCAGCGATGACGGCGTAGGGGTTCTTTCTGTAGGTTGCAACGAGCGGGTTCTCGTTCTCTTGAATGGTGTGATAGTAGTCCTTGGCATGCTCGGCAAAGCGTCGGGTTTCTTCGATCACATCAGCGTCGGCGTTGGTTTTGTGGTCCTGGTTCATGGTGGTATGCTCCTGAGGGTCGTGGTGGCGTGGTGGAAACGTCAATCAAGCGGTGTTTAGATGAGCCAGCGTCGAGCTGCGAGGCTACCAACGAGGTAACCGATGCCAAATGCGCCGACGATGGTGAGGGCGGGGTTGGCCTGGATGAAGTCGACAGCTTTTTTGTTTATCTCTTCAGCGTTCTGCTTGAGCGCTTCGGCGCGTTGTTCGACCTGGTGGTAGCCATCCACGGCTTGCTCTTTGATGCGCTGAGCTTGATCGCCGAGCTGTTGAGCTTGTTCCTGTACCTGCTCCTTGATGGTTTCTTCTTTTGTTGCTGTGGGGGCTTGTTCTGCCATGGTAGCTTCTCGCATTGTAAATATGTTTGATATGTTTGACGGGCTCACAAAAAGGAGCACCGCGTGGGTGTGTGCCGTGAGGGGCGGTTATCATCGTTTCTGGTGATAACATGGTTTGCAGAAGTGCATTGTCAAGTGATTTTGCGCAGCTTTTCTGATCAGTCTTTGTGAAGCATACTGCCGAAGACAAAACCAAGGGCAAAGCTTGCACCAACGACCTGCCAGGGGTGCTTGCGAACGATGCCCTCCCAGTCCTGTAGCTCCCTGACCTTGTGTTGCACGTGATCGATGCGACGTTGGGTTTGCTTCTTGATTTCGACCGCCTTTTCCTTGACCTCGGCGACCTGATCCATGCCTTTCTCAAGCTCTCTCTGGAGCGTTTCAAGGTGTGTTTCAATTGACTGTCGATCCTGCTCAATGGCTTGATGCAAGACGACCGCGTGTTGTTCAAAAGGTGCGTCTGCTTCTTTTGTGGTCGTGAGGTTTGAGTTGCTTTTGGTTAAGGCGTGGTTGATGTCATCAGACATGTGAGAGACCTCGTGAGGCGTTCATATTAAGGTTGTTCAGAGTCATCCGAGAGGGCCTGCTCGGTGTGAGCAGCGAGGGCTTTGATGCGCTGCTTTGGTGCAAGCGTATCTTTTGCCCAGAGCTTGCTCTCTTCCAGTTCTCGCTTGGCCTGAATGGGTCCGTAGTGTCGGGTCTGGAAGTTATTGGCGAGCTTGGCTGCAATTGCGCCACCACCGATGAGGTGGATCAGCGCGAGTGCAAAGGATGTAAGGGCCATACCAACGGTGCCTGCGTACCATGACGCAAATAGAATTGCGCTCAAAAGCAGGAGCACATAACCAAGACCTGCAATGGCTGCCGCGACGATGAGTCCAGAGAGGTCTTTGCCAACCTCCATGGCGTCTGCCTTGGCTTCATGCCGTGCCAGATCGATATGGTTCTTGATCAGGCTCTGTGTGCTTTGTGTTAATCCCTTGATTGCCCCAACAATAATGCCTGCCGAGGATGGTGTGTTTGCATCGTCGGTTGTCTTTTGAGGTGTTGAGGTAGTTGTGTTGGCCATGAAATTAAGCTTGGTAAAATATGTGAGATGGTGGTCATTCAAGGCCAGGGCAAACAGGTCTGGTCAACCAGACCTGTTTGCCCTGGCCTTGGATGGCAATGCTACTAATTTTAATGTTGTTTTAAGTGGAGAGTAACCTGTGTAAAGCTCTCCTCACACGTCAATTAATTGGGTGTGATTGTCACGGTCGCAGAGTTGCCCTGTTTTATGGTCGTGAGCTCGCTTGTGACGGTTGTTTCAATGGAGTAGGTGCCTTCATCAAGGCCACCAAGCCATGACTTCAGGATACGCAAAGTGATGGTGTCGCCACTGATGGTGGGGTCTTCAAGCGGTTGGCCCTCAAGGGGAGGATCAAGATCCTGGATAGCGACTGTGGCGCCTGTCAGCTCGGACTCAAAACCTGATGTCTGGATGACCACGGTGAAGGACTCATCGGTCATGCCTGTTTCGCTCTTGGAGATGCTGCCAGGTGTGACTGTCACGGATGTAATATCTGGTCCATCAACAGCATCAATACACCCATTTGAAAAGAGCAGGGCAGCGCCCAGTATCATGAGTGTGATCAGGTGTGGGTGAATGAGGTTCTGGGGGAATGTCATGAGTCGTAATCCTTGATGAATGTGCGCGCTCTTATCATGTGCGACTTGCGCGTGAGCGTGCAGTAATACCGAGAAATATATGTCCTTCAGGCACGACTAATCTAGGATCCTCAAAGAGACCTGACAAGTGAATAGAAGAATAAATGTCGCCAGCTATCAGCGTGGCGTGCTCCACTGATATATCTGTGACATGGAGAGCGCCGAGACCTTCCACGTGCCCCACTCCTGAGGCTCGGTCCAGGGAAGACCTTCGGCCAGCAATCCTTCTCGCTCAAGATCTTCAAGTTGTGAGCACACGACCTTGATCGGTTTGCCGCCCTTCTTGCTGACGAGGAACAGCAGTAGTCCTTGCTCACCTGATTCAGCGTTTCTCCAGCGTTCCAGGCTTAGCTCCTGGAGGTCGTCGATGTGCAAGGTCTGATCGCCGATTTCAAGCGTCTGATGCTCAATGATAAGCTCGGCATCATCCAGTAGCACCTGGTCGCGATAGGGGACAGGCATGGAGCCTTTCCAGCCAAACTTCCATCTCAGGAACACAAGTGGGCCGATGACAAGCCAGATGCAGGCACCAAATGCAATCCCTCGCACCAGTGAGGAGCTTCCAAGGAGGTTACCCTCGGGAGAGCTGCTCAGCGCAGCTTGAATGACGAGGATAATGATGAGCAGGAGTGGGAGCCCTACAGCGAGAGCGCGCTCCATGGTGTTGACTGCGCCCTGTGCACGTCGGCGTCGATGTGCTTCGGCTTGCCATGAGATTTCATGAAGCTCAGGGACAGAGACGCTACGCACAGGGCGTGCAATGGGCTCTATCTCCACATCTTCATCGTCGATTTCGGGCTCGCTATCAGGCGCAATGTCGGGTTGAATTTCTTCATGTGCGACAGGCTCTTCGATGTCGTGAACTTCGAGCGGCTCGGAGATCTCCTCGGTGTAGGCGCTGCCCTCATCGATGTCATATTCTTCAATAATGGCAGGCTCGGAGATCTCTCCTGTGTGACTGATTCTTGGCAAAGTCTCGGGATCACGAGCAAGCTCAAGTGTCTCGATCTCTTCAGCCTCGAACTCAGGTGCTGTGGGTGTAAGCTCTCCAGGAGGCAGCGTGGGCTGCTCTTCCTGCTCTCTTCGCTCGCGAATGGGCATTGTGGGTGTGTCAAGCACATCAACATCGGGGTGAACCTCGGGCTCGGACTCTTCTTGCATGAATCCAAGCATGGGGGCTGTGGCAGAAACCTCCTGATCGTGGGTCTCTATGATGTTGATTTCGGTCTGTTTTTCCTTGGGCGCTTGAGCCATTGCCTCGGATGGTTCATCCGTGAAGTTGTAGGGCAATGTGGCGGCGGGTGATGCCTGTACTGGTGCATCGAACTCCTCGTCTGCAAGGCTCATGCGAGGATGTGATGCGCTTGCTGGAACTGGAGTTTTGCGATGTGGTGTTTCAGGCGAGCGTGCAGGACGTGCCAGCGGATCAAGTTGGGCAGGCTCGCTGTGTGTGCTGGACTCGCTGTCGTCGCCAAGGAAGATCTCGTAGGGAGAGCTACTCAGAGGACTTGATGCGGTGGAGCTATGGAGTGTGGTGGAGAAGAGCTGATGTGATGCCTTGCTGTCGGCAGGATCATCATCACCAAAGTCGATCATGGGTCCATCAAGGTTACTTTCATCAGCGAACACAAGGTCATCATTGACTTCATCGCTCTTGAAGAAATCTTCGTTAAGCTTGCGGCTTGATTGTGCGGCGGCTGCGGGAGGAATGATCTCGGGGGACGAGTCCTCAAACAGGCTTGGACCAGTGTCCTCCTTGACGGGTTCTTCTTGAGGACCATAAGGATCGAAATCAAGCGCGTCATCGTCGTCATCAATCGCAACGCTGGATGTGTCCTCTTCAGGTTCTTCAATCAGCTCTGGCTCGCTCTTTGGAGGGTAGGCGTGTAGGAGCCCTGCTTCGGCGTTATCAAGTAGCTCGCGCAAGGTGTCCAGTCCGCTCTCTGTGAGGTCGAGGCCAAACTCGACGTGGCGTTCGATCTTTTCCCAGCGTTGAAGGAAGGTGCTGGCGCGCTGACGTTGTTCTTCCCACAACTCTGCGATTTCTTTGCGAGCCTGATTGCCCTGCTCGAGATCGCCTACAGATACGAGCTGCTCAAGAGCTTCGGTGTCCTGTCTGCGTTGCTCTTCAAGCTCGGCGAGGATCTCATCACGCATGATGGAGAGCGATGTGCGTGCGGCGATGACCACAGCTTGTGCTTCGTGCTCAAGGTTGTCCATGTACATGGCGAGCAGTTCGGCGTCTCGTTCCCATGGCTTTGTCACGTTTGACTGTGAGATGCGGCTCAGATCAGCAAGCTCGCCTTGTGAGCCAATCCATGTCTGGATGAAACCTTCAATTTCGCCTGCTGCGAGCGCTGTGGCGCGTGGACCAAGGAGAGCACCTCTGTAGGAGCTGTCCTTGGGAAACTTGATGGTGTTGGTGATCTTACTTTGCGGGAGTTGCAGCCACACGGGGAGTTCTTGCGTCAGCTTCTTCAGGGTTCCTTCAAACCCGTCGAGTTGCCGCATCAGGAGTGCGCGTAGCTCCTCCAGATCGTCTTCCAGCCCCTGTAATGTGCGGATGAGGACATCCTCGTAGTTGGTCACCATGACTTGCTCCCGCGACGTCTTCTCCTGGCATGTCATGTGCCACGTGTATGAGAAGGTTGATCCATGTCGTTTGCTCGCGTGTCTGGAGTTCGTGACGTGTGTCACGCCCGACGACGCTCAGCTAGCCAATATAATACATGTCGCGTGACTGCAACATGGTTTCCTGTTGCGCCGCCCTGTATCAACATATTTTTCACGTATACGATCGTTGTTTTCAGAGACGCCAGTAATGTACAGCCATGATCAACACCATCATGTTGCAGCTGGCGTGGTAGACCACCGATGCGGTGATCGTGCCTGTGCGTTCTCTAAGAAGACCAAACAAGAGAGAGGGGAAAAAGACGCTGAAGCGTGCAGCGAGGATTGCTCCACCCACAGGTATAAGCAGGTGTCCAATTCCAAAAAGAAAGCTAGCAAGCAGGTTTGCAGGTGTAACTAGCCTCCAGAACTTGCCCTCTTTTTTGGGGAGTGCCTGCGCAAGGCGGGTCTGGAGATATCCTCGATAAAAGTACTCCTCGGGGAGCGCGATGAAGAAGAGTTGTGTGAGCAACCACATCCAGAGCCATGTGGATGATTTGTGCATGGGAACGCCCTCTGAAGGGGTCTTCTGCTTTTGCTGTGCGGGTCCAAGATAAAGTTCAAACGGATCATCCTGGAAGCCATCCACGCGTGTGGTCTTGACCGTGAGGTCGGATGGGATCAATGCGTCTGGCGTTTCTTTCCAGGTGGCTTTGATAAGGTGGCCATAAGCCACGGGGGTTACTTGCCAGGATGTGGCTTTTTTGGCGTCTTCATCCTTACCAAGCGGTTTGAGCGAGAGCTTTGTGGTGTCAAGTTTGGGCGTAAATGGAGTGCTTGACTCCAGCACTACAGCGCCACGTCGCCTGACATCGCTGCGTACGCCAAGTACAAGATCGCGCTCCTGACTCCAGAGCCATGCGCCTGCATGTTCTGTCCAGCTACCCGTTTTTGGTGCTCCCTCCAGGCTCACATCCCAGGCATTCCAGTTGTTGGTATCAAAATGAAACTCTTGCTTCTGAACCTGTGTCTCCCACCAGTACTGACCGATAATAAATGGAGCAAGTGTCAGGATAGCGGTGACCACGCCAATGCCGATGTTGCGAAAGAATCGCTTTCCTGTGGTCAGGCCAAAGTCATCGGGGTTGAGGTCTTTCTTGCGAAATACAAGAATGGGTAGGCCAAAAAATACAGCAGCTACAATAAGATAGAGGTTGTTGTATATGGGCGCGATAAAGAGCGATGAGATGGCAAGCGCAAGGATCAGGAAGAAGCCCACAGTGTATACTGTGATGGCCTCTTTGAGGATTGTCCTTGGCGGTGATGTGGGCTGATCGTTCATGCCTGATTACGTGGGAAGAGGGGGCGTTCTTTTCGCTACTTGTCAATCCATGCACGTTGCACAGAGCGGATGCTCTTGAGGAGTAGGGTTTTGTTTTCATGGCGAATATCCAGTGTGCCCGTTGGTACGGAGGCATACCAACGCTGCTCACCTGTCTGAGGATCAAGCGCATGTAACAGGTTTGGGCCATCCTCACGTCGAGCCAGCAAGAATAGTGTTGCCTCGGAGAGTGTGATGGGCGGTACGTCAGGGCCGACTTCAATGTTCCAGAGCGGCGTGCCATCGCTGGTGCGAATACCAAGGAGATGCTCCTTGTGACGCAGGATCGTCAGGTTGTGTTTGGCGTAGGCATGACTCCAGAGAGGATCAAAGCTGATATCAAAGTCCAGTGACCAGATGGGGGTCATGTCCTTGAGGTCGTAAGCTGTGAGCATCTTCCATGGCGCGCGGTTTGCGCTAAACATGTAGATATTACCATCGGTGATATACAGCGAGGAGTAGCCACCAGTCCCTTTGAGGGCAATGCTCTGGCGTTCAACACCTTCCCATGGATAAATTTTCTTGAGCGAGGAGATGTCTCCAAAGGTCAAGCTCTTCTGATGTTCGATGGGGTTTGTGCCGCTCCATGAGGCGAGTTTTCCTTGCCACGCAACCTCGCCATTTTCCTTCTTGATACACGCATATTCAAGGCTGCCATCCCATCGTGTGCCGCCACAGACGAGGTAAGGATCAAAGTCGAGGATGAACGAGGAGCGGCGGCTTGATTTGAAGTTCATCGGATCGCTGTCGCGATCAATGGTGTGTGACCACAACAACTTGCCCTGAGCATCATAAGCAGTCAGGCGCTGGTCGCTTGCGCGGAGGCGATCTTCTCCTTTGAGTTCATACGCAAAGAGGTGTTCGCCATGTTCGCCCTTGGCGTATGCTTCAAGTTCACAACCCCAGATAAACTCTGACAGAGTTTGAGGATTTTCGATGATGTCGATCGTCTTTTTTGGTGAGTTATTCTCTTCAAGTTTGATATGGCAGGCAGGCCATATTTTTGAGGGAGAAACTTGGAGTACACGTTGGAGTTCAGTGCTCTCCTTGAGGACTTTCGCTTTGGGGATGACAAGCTGTATGGGGGTGGGCATCGGTTTGATGCGAGGTTGCCTTGCTGTCTTTGCTGCGTCCTGTGTTTTGGTCTGATTGCATGCTGTAGAGAGCAATGCAAAGAGCATCATCAAGGCGGCCAGTGTGCACACTGGCCGCCTTGATGATGCTCTTTGTGAAGATGTACGGAGGTAAGTCATGGACATAAGGTTTCTAGTCGACCCTGGAAGGTTCAACAGGCGATATGAGCTTGGTTTCTGCCTGTGTAATGAGAATCCTGAGCCTGGGGTTGAGTTCCAGGCAGGTTTTATGACCAAAGACAATGAGTTTCTTGCGCGCTCTTGTCAACGTGACATTTAGGCGGCGCATATCCGAGAGGAAGTCTCCAGCACGCTCGGTTTTGACCATGCTAACGAGGATAATATCGCGTTCTCCGCCCTGATAACGCTCCACCGTGTCGACATCAACAAGCCAGGCAAGATCGTCCAGTTCTTCAAGTAACAGCTCGCGAATGCGTTGTCCCTGAGCCTTGAATGGAGAGATGATGCCGATGCTTGGACGGGGGCCATACTGACCTCCTGTCATGAACGCATCTTCATCAAGCAGGAGCTTGACGCTCTTGACCAGCGCCTGCGCCTCGGCCTCGTTGGTACGGCCAAAGTCTTCTCCTGCGATGTTGACAAAGCAGACGGGGTTTGTGGGGTTGAAGATGTCCTGAATCCAGCCTTCCTGGGCTTCCAAGAAATCGGGTTTGAAGTTCAGTTGATGTGAGGCAACTGTCTTGTGTGGAGATAGTTTCCCCTTGTAAAACAATCTGTTGGAGTATGCCATGATCGAGGAGTGCATACGGTACTGCTCTTCAAGCATGACATGTGGGAGCTGTGTG
>CATLTV010000227.1 GCA_950059285.1 uncultured Pseudomonadota bacterium
GCTCTCGGGTCAGGATCGCGAGTCCAAGGCATTTCAGGCACCTGGGCACTGTCGTTTGTCCCAGGACAAAATCTTGCTCATCTGTGATGTGGCGCACCGTTTTGATTTTCAGGAACAACCTGTCATTGTTCATGTGCAGTCCATCTCACCACGTTCCATTCGTAGCCTCTATGATTCACGTTACCAGCTTCTTGTGCTCGCCATTCAGGTGAGCGTGATTGCGATGATCATGGGTATATGGCTTGGTTTCAGGGTTGTTCGTCCTGTGAACTTGTTGCGCGAGCAGGTCAGAGAGCGCTCCACACCGCCCGTGTCCACACGGCCCATTCGCGTACACACCCAACGTGACGAACTCGCCGAGCTTGCCTATGCGTTCAACGACTTGTTGCTCGCCATTGAAGAGAGCAGACAGGCCAATCTTGGCTTCATGGCGGATGTGGCGCACGAGATCAAGAACCCGATCGCTGCGGTGCGCGCCTGTGCGGAGTCACTTGGGCGAGAGAAAGATGTGGACGCAAAACGCGCCGCGAGGATGGGGCGAGCGCTCAAGACCTCAAGTGATCGCATGGATGCGATGATTACGAGGTTCTTGGAGTTGGCCAGAGCGGAGGCAGGCTTACCCGATGAGCAGCGCGAGGAGCTTGAGCTTGATGTGCTGGTCAGTGCATTGGTTGAGGTGTTTCGTTGTGATGAGCGTTATTTGCATGTGGACTTTGATGTCAAGGTTGAGCCTGCCCGCGTCTTTGCTGCGCCTGGTCACATGGAGAGTGTGATTCGCAACCTTGTGGGCAACGCGGCAAGCCTCGTGAGTCATGATGATGGTGAGGTCGAGGTCGAGGTCAGGAGCATTGAGAAGGGGAAGTTTGTACAGCTTGTCGTGCGCGATAACGGGCCTGGCATTTCGGCTGAGAATTTGCCTCATATCTTTGACAGGTTCTTTACACGTCGTGCAGATGGTTCAGGCACAGGACTTGGGCTGTCAATGTCTCAGGCAATCATCAAGGCTCACAGGGGACATATTGAGGTGCAAAGTGAGCCTGGTGATGGCGCGATGTTTGTGATCACTTTACCTGCGTTTGTGCCATCGTCCTGACATGACGTCAGGTTGTTCAGACAAACAGGGCGCGTATTTTTCGTATCATGAGCCACACTTGTAATACATCTCAACTCTGGTTAGGATGGCGTGTGTTGTGGTGTTTATAGCGCATTGAGTGCACGCTGCATAAATACATTTGCGATGTGTTTAAGAACTTGTTTCAAAGCCAGGACCGAGGAGTTCAAGCTCCAGGAGATGAGCTCGAAGCTGTGACTTACGTCACCGCGAGCGGCTCTTCGACGCTGAGATTGGATATCTCTCACAATCATCCGACGGGAGGGTTTTGGAATGAGTTCTAAGTTGTTGGAAAGGATATGAAAAAAAATAAGAATCAAGCCATGAGTAAGTCTTTGCACCTGTCTGTGTATGTGTTGCTCGCGTTGAGCGTGACGGCCTGTAAGGACCGTGGCAAGATGGCGCAGTCTGATGCCGATCAGGGAGGGGTTGTGTCCGCCGATATGGGTGGGCAATCCGATGATATGTCTCCTGGGCTGAGTGTGCCAGAGGGGCCAATGGCAGGACGCACAGCGATGCGCTTGCTGACGCGTTATGAGTATGATCAGACTGTAACCGATTTGCTTGGTTTTACCAGCGTGGAAGCACGGCAGTTCCCGCCAGAAAACACGGCGGATGGATTTGAAAACAACGCCTGGATTCACAAGGTTAACCCCACCACACTTCGTTATTATATGGAAGCCAGTGAGCGTCTTGCTACCGAGTCATGGAGTAATCCTCCTGAGGTGCTGGCGCCATGTGTTGGGGATGAGATCGATGTGAACGCCTGTAAGGATGGTTTCTCCACATTTTTGGTCCGTGCATTTAGACGACCTGTGCATGACGATGAGATTGCTGTCATTCACAACCTGTACGACGATTTTTACGCCAGCAAGGGGGCCGAGGCTGCCTTTACAATTGGTATCCAGGGCATTTTGCAGGCACCACAATTCCTTTATCGTGTAGAGCTTTACGAGGAGTCTCCTGTTGAGCTTGAGCCTCTTGATGGCGAGATGAACAGTGAGGAGTTTGAGCTTGTTGGGCCATATGAAATGGCGAGCAGGCTGTCGTATTTCTTCTGGGGCACGATGCCCGACCAGACCTTGATGGATCTTGCAAGCGATGGCAGCCTGAATACACCAGAGGTGCTCAAGGCACAGGTCGCAAGGTTGTTGTCCGATCAGCGTTCACAGCGCATGGTATATCAGTTCCACCGTCAGTGGCTTGGTCTTGATAGGCTTGATAACCTTGGGAAAGACAAGGCGATTTACCCCGAGTGGGATGTCTCGCTTCGCGCAGATTTTCGTGCAAGTCTGGATTCCTTTGTGGAGCATGCTTACTGGAAAGAGGGAACGTTGGATGCGTTGATGCGCTCCAATGTGGTGTTCCTGACTCCTGCGCTTGCCGAGCTTTATGGTCAACCCATTCCTGATGATCATGGTGGGCTGTGGGAAGCAGAGTTTCCCGAAACCGAGCGCAAGGGTTTGTTGACGCAACCTGCGGTGATGTCAATGCTCGCCTATGCCAACCAATCTTCACCCATTGCACGTGCGATTTTCGTGCGTGAGAAGTTGTTCTGTCAGCATCTTCCTCCACCCCCAACAGGGATGGATATTACACCTCCCGATCCCGATCCAACCGCAACAACCCGTGAGATCTTTGCGATTCATACCGAGCAGGATACCTGCGCGGCGTGTCACCGCCTGATTGATCCTCTTGGGTTTGGTATGGAGGATTACGACGGACTTGGTCGTAAGCGTGAGATGGAAAATGGCAAGCCCATTGATAACAGTGGTGACCTTGTGGCTTCACCAGATGAGACCGTCAACGGTGAGTTCAATGGTGCTGCCGAGCTTGCCGACAAGATCGCCGAGAGCGAGAAAATCGCTCACTGTCTGGCCGAGCAATGGTTTACATTTGCCATGGGGCGTCACGCTGATGAGAGCGATGAGGCGAGCTTTAACCAGATCATGCAACAGTTCAAACAGAACGATTATCGCTTCAAGTCGCTCTTTGAGGCGATCGTGTTGAGCGACTCCTTCAGGTACAGGAAGAAGAAGGAAATTGCAGACAGCGAAGCGATGGGTACAGATAGCAGTGATGAGCAGGAGGGAATGCAATGATGCAGAAGAAAAGACTTACAAGGCGTTCGTTTTTACGTGGTGCTGGAGGTCTGGCTGTGGGGCTTCCTTTCCTGAGTATGGGATTGCCAGGAAGTGAGGCGTTTGGTCAGGAGATGAAGAGTGGAAGCTTTCCAAAGCGCCTGGTGATCATGTTCCATCCTAACGGTGTTATCGCTGATGGTTGGTTCCCCACGGAAGGCGCGAGCGGAAAGGAGACGGACTTTGCCCTTAATGAAGTCCATCAATCCCTAGATCCCTTCAAGGACAAGCTGGTCATGTTCCAGAACGTGGACATGCAGGTTGGTGGTGTGGGGCCTGGTGGGATGCACCAGCAGGGGATGGGCGGTCTTCTGACAAGCCGTCCTCTGAATACAGGTTCTTTCAGAGGTAACGCTGGTCTTTTGGCCGGTTATGCAAGCGGCATCTCTATTGATCAGCTCATCGCCAACCATGTTGCTGGCGACACACCTTACAAGTCTCTTGAGTTTGGTATTCGTGCCGATCACCACGCAGGTGCGGAGGTGATGACACGCCTCTCTTACCTTGGCTCCGATCAACCCTTGCCTCCTCAGAACGATCCTGTGGAGGTGTACAAGGCGCTGTTTGCCGATCAGATGACAAAACCAGGCATGCTTGATGAGATCAACCTGCGCCGTCAGAGCGTGCTTGATTCGGTCAAGGATCAGTTCTCCACGCTCTCCAGGCGTGTGGGATATGAGGACAGGATTCGTCTTGAGAACCACGCCACATTGATGCGCGATCTTGAACGCAGGATCTCTCTTGAAGGTGGTGGTCTTGCCTGTGGCGCTCCTGATGCTCCTGCGGATCTTGATCCTGACAGCAAGGAGAACATGGAGGCTGTGACGCGCAATCAGCTTGATTTGCTCGCTGTGGCGCTCTCCTGTGATATCTCTCGTGTGGCGACGTTCCAGTTCTCCAATGCATGGAACAAGCTGTTGTTCCCATGGATTGATTCGAACATTGAAGGACACACGCTCTCACACGCAGGACCTTCTAACGAGGCGTACAACAAGCAATGGATTGGGCGTACTCAGTGGTATGCCGAGCAGCTTGCGTATTTCCTTGAGCGTCTTGATAGCATCCCAGAGGGTGATGGCACCTTGCTTGATAACACCGCGATTTTGTGGACCTCCGAGGTTGCTCGTGGAAATACGCACTCCTGGAGAGATATGCCGATCATGTTGGCGGGCTCGGCCGGTGGGTCCTGGCAGACAGGACGCTATATCAAGTACAGCTCTGCACAGCCCATGGCGAATCTCTACGTGTCACTGATGAAATCTTTTGGTATCGATGAAGATGTCTTTGGTGATGACCGTTTCTGTTCAGGACCGCTCTCTGGTCTTGTTTAGAGCGCAATAAAGAAAGAGATTTGCTCTAATAATTTAATGAATTCAATGTGATAGATGATGTGTGTTTGCAGGCGCTGATCCGAATCAGCGCCTGCCTCGTATTCATCCATGCCAACTGCGTAAGTGAGGATTAATCCTTACTTACGCAGTTGGCATGGATCGTAAACTGGTATATAGAAACGAACGTAAGACATATGTGCGCGGGGGGTAAGGTTGTGAAATACAACTAAAATCTACATCATGTCTGAATCATTCAGCCCAAGTGTCCCAACTTGAACCGAGGAGAACAAACCGTGTCTCGACCCCCCAAACCCGAATGGCTTCGTCAGTGCGTGCTGGCGGGCAAATCCTTTAGTTACCGAAAAAAGACCGCCTGGAAACATAACCTCATCAACTTGACCGTGTTCACTCTGACGCTGGCGTTGATCACAGGTGTCTTTATGGCGGGTAAGGTTATCCCACCCCTTTACTTCATGCTCATTGCTCCGCCTGTGCTGGGCTTTGCGTTTTTCTGTCTGTATGTGTTGGTGATTCACGAGGCATCCCATGGGATGTTCTTGCTGACCAAAAATAACAAGACCAAGAAGTTCCTGAACAGGATGTTTGGCTGGCCAGTCTCACTGTTCTTCTTCACACACTATGGAAAGCTCTGGGAAGTCGGTCACCTTGAACACCATGTGCGTCCCATTGAAGAGACCGATCCTCAGTCACTTAACAGGATCACAGGGCCTCGTCTGTTTATCGAGATGGCGTTGCTGATGTGCGTACCTGGATATGTCTTTATTCAGCGTGTGTTTGTGCGCTCCAAATTGCAGCAGAAGGGCTCAAGTTGGTGGATTCCTCCCGTCTCTTTGACCATCTTCATCGCGATCAGTGCGGTGCTCTGGACGACAATTGGTTGGTGGGCACCACTTGCCATGTTGATGGGCCTTCAGATGCTTGGTGCGCTTAACGAACTTAAAGGTGCTCTTGAGCATGGTGGTGCCATTGCGTTCCATCCCGAGCCCTTGTTGCGCTCTCGTACATCGCTGTTCCTGTTGCGTCCATTGATCATGCCCTTGAACATCTCCATGCACTTTGAGCATCACTTGAACCACACTGTGCCATGGTACGAACTTGTGAACTATCACAAGGCGATCAAGCCACTTGTGCCTGAAGAGCTGCGTACAAACATCTTCAACCGTGACTTGTTCGATCAGGTTCTTGGTCATCTTCCTGCCCCCATGACAGATGAGATGAAGACAACCTACGATGAGTTCACCACAAGTCATGCACAACAGCCTGCGTTGGCGGCTGCCGAGTAAATCGGGAGACAAAAGAGAAAAAGAAAGGGGCGAAGATTTTGCTAGCAAAATCTTCGCCCCTTTTCTTTTTCTCTTTTGTCTTGAATGGTTTATGAGATGGTCATGAAGTCCACATACTCACCATGAGTCAAGCAGTGTGCGTAGATACGCACGGTATCACCTGGTTGCACATCTTCAGGGAGTGCAGCGAGGTAGATTGTGTTCTTGCCTGAGTCAGAGGTGATGTCCTCACCGCCGCCAAAGACAGCGTATTTGTTGTCATCACCCGCTGTACCTGGCCAGTCTGTGTAGCTTGATTGAAGCTCCTGAACCTCGCCATCTGTTGCTTTGCGGATTTTGATCCAGTTGTACCAGTGACCTTCGTTGTTGTTGGATTCGTTCTTTGGTGCGTTCGGGTGGCGTGCGTGGCCCTTGTCAGGATCGCCCCACATGAGCGCGATGAATCCAGCAGGGATCAAGGATGCATCAATCTCGGGTTGGTAAGGCAGGTGTTTGCCAAGGTGTTTGTTTTCACCGTCGGGTCCGTTGATGCTACCAAGGTAACTATCGGGGATTGCGCCCTGGTTTCCGCGAGTTTTGTTGAACTCAATGGGGTCCCAACCTTCAGGTTTTGTGGTGGGGACCTCAAGCATCGCTTCCTCAACTTCAGGTGTTGTGGCTTGTGTCTCGGGTGTCTCTGTGGGAGTGGTGTCGGCGGGTGTTGTTTCTTTGCCTGACTTGCACGCTGAGACAGAAGGAACAAGAACAACTGCGCTACCAGCGACAGCGAGTTGTTTGAGGAAGTTACGGCGTGTGCTACGTTGATGCATGAAATGTGCTCCGTAAAAATGATAACGTAATAAATACAGCGATATGATTGCTACTGCACAGGCATCATAAGCACAAAGAGCGATATAGCAAAGCTTCCATATGAAAACAGCGCTTGATCCAGACCTGTATTACACGTTGCCTCTGCGGCTTGGAAAGTTTGTGGGGATGCACGCCAAGATGTCGCGTAGGCAGGTCTGGAGAGCGTGGAAAGAGGACCGCATTGAGCTGTTGGTTGCGGGGAGTTCCCATCGTGTTCAACCTGGTATTCAGGACTATGTCTTTCCCGGTGAGGATCAGATCTTTCTTGATGGCAAGCCGCTCGATGTGGTGCGTGCATCAGGTTATTATGTGTTGAACAAACCTGTGGATGTCATCACCACGACCTCTGATCCGCAGGGGCGTCGTTGCTTGACTCCCTGGCTTGAGCAGTTGCCCGAAGGTGTGTTTCCTGTAGGGCGTCTGGACAGGCAGACAACAGGTGCGTTGTTTTTGACGGACCATGGTGAGTTGATGCACCAGTTGTTACACCCCGAGTTTCATGTTGAGAAGATGTATGAGCTGACAGTCTCCACCCGCAGGGGGGGCGTGGATGAAGGGCTCAAGATTCTGGAGCAAGGCGTTGATATTCAGGATGGAAAGGGCGTCGCAAAAGCAGTGTCGATGACCGTGCTGGAGCAAACCGTTGAAGATAAAGAGCGTGGACAGATACGCGTGCATCTTGTCTTGAATGAGGGGCGAAATAGACAGGTTCGTAAGATGTGTAAGTTTTCAAACCTGTACCTTGACCACTTGCATAGAGTGACATTTGGTCCTCTGGGGGTCACTGGTATGGCTGACGGCGAGGTTCGCGAGTTGACTTCAGACGAGGTTAACGAGGTTTGGCAAGCAGTGGGTGGTGTGCATCAACCTTTTTTACGGGGGCTTGAACTCTTGCGAGCGAGCGTGGCACGCTATCAGGAGGAGAACGATCCTAACCCAAGGCTTGAGCAATGGATTTCACGTTTTGAGTGATTGTCAATACGTCTGTATTGTCTGAGCTTCTTGTTTTTAGCGCTTTCTTTATCCGTGTATAAGCATGTGGTAGATTCTTCTCCAATCGAACGATTAACTCCGTGCTTCTCATGTTCATACTCAGGGGGACCTTAAATGAGCTATCAATATCGTGTGAGTTCGTGTGTGTTGGTTGCAGCGCTGATGATGATGGTTGGCTGTAGTGATACGCCTTTTTCAGGGAATCAACAGCACAACACAGGTCAAGGTAAGTCCTCTGATATGGGGGGCGCAGATCTTGACATGGTGCAAGGCACCGATCTTGGAGATGATTCTGATGCGGGCGTTGTGAATGGCGCGTGGGATGATGAGGACCAGGATGGCATTCTTGATTGCGTGGATAACTGTGTGGGTATCATCAACACCATGCAGGCAGATGAAGATGGTGATGGCATCGGCGATGCCTGTGATAACTGTCGCAGCGTCGCAAACCTGGACCAGGCAGATGAAGATGGTGATGGTGTGGGGGATGCCTGTGTAGAGGGGAACTATTACGATCCCAACCGTGATGGTGATGGTGATGGTGTCTCTGACTTGATAGATAATTGTGATGGAATCAGTAACCTCGATCAACGTGACAGCGATAGTGATGGTCTGGGGGATCTGTGTGACAACTGTCCTGGTGTTGCAAACTACGATCAATCAGACTGGGATGATGATGGCGAAGGTGATTCTTGCGAGGCATCTCCTGATGATGTGGAGCTTTGTGGTGAAAAGACCTCGGATTTTCAGCTCGTAAAGCCCAACATTTACATGGTGCTAGACCGATCCACGTCGATGAATGCCTCGGTGTCGGGGACAGGCAAGAGCCGTATGGAACTGGCCAAAGAAGGGATGGATAAAATCACGGATCATCTTGCTGATAAGGTGCGCTTTGGCATCTCAGCGTACCCATTCAGTGACGATCCGAATGTGGCGCAAACCTGTGGAGAAAAAGCCCGCGAACTTCTCCCATTGGGGGATTACACACTTGATGATGTGAAGATGTCATATCTTGATCTTGACTGGGAACCAGACGGGCTAAACTGTACAGAGACAGGAGATGCTCTTGAGGACATTACTCGTAAAATGCAACTGACGGATGCCAGTGATCCTCTGGATGGTCTACGTGAACGAGCTGTAGTGTTGATTACAGATGGTGGTGCGTGTGGGTGCTCTCGTGTGGGCCTTGAGCAAGGTGACCTCGCTGAGCGTGCTGTTGAGACTATGCTCCAGGCTGGCATCAAGACCTACGTGGTGGGTTTCAACTTTGGTGGCGATAATACAGGCCCGCTTAATAGCCTTGCTGAAGGTGGTGGTACTGATGCCATGGGGCCCAATGGTCGCAAGTACTATGTGGCAAGCAATGTTGAAGAGCTCGCTAATGTCCTTGAGCAAATTCAGGCGCAGGTGATTCCGTGCTCTTACACGCTCGAGCCTGCGGCAGAAGATCTCGACAAGATCTGGGTGGAGGTGGATGGTGACCAGATCGAGCGCAGTGCTTCAAATGGTTATTCATATGACATAACAACCGCCACGCTTACGCTCAATGGCGATGCTTGCACCAAACTTCGGGATGCGACGACCGAGATGGGTTCGCCGCTTGAAATCAAGCTTGGGTGTGGAGCACGATGTATTCCTGACGCGATTGAAATCTGCGATTATCGTGATAATGATTGCGATGGTGCCATTGATGAGGATTGCCTGTATTGCTCGCCCGAGATTTGTGATGGTGTGGACAATGACTGTGATGGTGTTGTTGATGATGGGTGTCCCGTATGTAATCCTCAGGACATGGACTGTGAGGATGATGAGAGCATCTGCTGTAGTGGTGTCTGCCCGTAAGAGAGGAGACGGGCTCCAATGTGTTTCAGGTTAATTCGTGTATTGATCTCTGGCAGGCTTGCTTGCTTGCCTCGATATGAACTAAGACAGGGCGGCGAGCATCACATGTGATGCTCGCCGCCCTGTCTTAGTTCATACAAGTCCATTGACCATACGAGGTATCTTCATGAGTCAAGATGAGAAGAAAGCGTCCCTGAAGCACGCGATGAAGACCATGAATGAAGAGCGTCCTCTCGACGCGTTATTTCCAGAACTGACTGCTCCCTATGCTCCCAATGATGGGGCAACACAGGCTGAATCATCCGAGCCGATGCCCGTGGGGGGAACGCAAGTGCTTGATGTTGAACTTGAAGATGCGCAGCACTTTGCTCTGGTATGTTGGCGCGCTCCGAAGAATGATGAGGAGAATCAATTGTTTGCGCGTGACTTGGAACAGCTCGTTCAGGTGACATTGCTACAGGAGTTGTCACGACCTCCAGGTTGGGGCGGGGCGGTGCAGCGTCACCTTGAGGCGCTGGATGTGTTTGTGTTTGAAGCCCTGTCACAGGATCATCAGGATACCTTGCGCGCGATGGGATTTGTCCCCGAGCCCTTTGATGTATTGAAGTTCGGAAACCGACTTCACGCGTGGAAAAATGAAGCCAAATCACACGGCTGGAGCCTGTCCAATGAGCCCACATCGCTCTGGCGCGCACCGCTGCGTGTGAAGGATAACAAGGACTCATTGACCCAGACCTTGCGCAATGCTCATGAGGAGCTTGCACAGCGTTACGACTCCCGACTCTGGGGTGCATATCCAGGTGAGCCCTCACATGCTCTGGCAAGTATTCTTGAGCGTGAGCTTCATTACCAGATCAAACCTGACATGGAGAGTTTGCAAAAGCTCGACATGTTGATTGTTGAGCGAGAACCTAACAGGTTTCGTTGGATTGAACCCATGATATTCCAGGGCCTTTGCGACTTTATGGGGATTATCTTGATGGCCAACAAGCGTGCTCGCGTACAGTGGGGATTGTGTGAGTCCGATCAGCATGGCGGTCATTTTCCTCCGTTGTTCAGGCTCTCAGGAAAGGGTGGCGCTCGTGATGTTGAAGTCGGACGTGAGCTGTTAAAGCACGCGGTCATGCCACGACTCGATGGTGATCAGGAGCTGTTATCTCAGTGGTTTGAGCGCGTCTTTTTCTCCTGATGATGTTGACCTGAACGGTCCAGCGAGCAGCGGGCAGGCGAGCGGCGATT
>CATLTV010000228.1 GCA_950059285.1 uncultured Pseudomonadota bacterium
ATGTTCGCCCCACCATATCTCCTGTCTGCTCTCCATAGCACACAATCAAGCGAGTCAGAAGGAGCGGTTTGACTTGTCAAACCGCTCCTTCTGACTCGCTTGATATCAAAACCTACTTCGATGCAGGCAAAGACATGTACTTGAACAGGTGGATATCTCTGTTGTGAGGCTTGAAGCCTTCAATCTGACGAGAAACCAACATGTTGTTGGTGTACCAGTAAATCGGAATCACTGGACCATCTTCAAGCAAGATGGCTTCGGCCTTCTGCAACATCTCAAGACGCTTGGCGGTATCTTGCTCTACGTTTGCCTGAGCAATCAAACCATTGAATTCGGCGTTGTTCCAACCTGTGTCGTTGTTGCCATTCTCACCAAGCCACATATCAAGGAAGGTCATGGGATCGTTGTAATCACCAATCCAACCTGCACGCGCAACTTCGTAGCTCAACGTATCCACATCCTGCAAGTAGGTCTTCCACTCCTTGTTCTCAAGCTCAACATCGATGCCAAGGTTTGCTTTCCACATCGCCTGCAATGACTCTGCGATGACCTTGTGGTTTTCATCGGTGTTGTAGAGCACTGTAATCTTCAAAGGATTGTCCTTTGTAAATCCAGCTTCCTCAAGCAGCTTCTTGGCCTTCTTAGGGTTTCCACCAACCTGTGCGGATGGCTTGAAACCAGGCATGGACACAGGCACATAAGAATCAGCCGCAGTGTACAGACCCTTCAAGGTCTGGTTGATGAGCTGGTCCCTGTCCACCGCCATGGAGAGCGCCTTTCTCACGCGCACATCCTTCATGGGGCCATCCTTGGAGACGTTCACACGATAGAAATATGTGCCAAGCAAAGGATGACGCACGTAATCAGGGTGCATCAAGAGGTTTGAAATCTGTGCCACAGGCAAGCTTGTACCTGTCCAGTGAAGCTCACCTGTTTTGTAAGCGTTCACCACAGCATCAATGTTACCAATAATACGCAAGCGCACATCTTCAAGCGCCACACTCTTGGCATCCCAGTATGTGTCGGACTTCTTCAGCCAGACATCCTTTTGTGGCTCAAACTTGTCGAGTTTGTAAGCACCGTTGGTGACGATATTCTCGGGCTTTGTCCATGAGTCGCCATGCTTCTCCACCGCATCCTTGGGCACGGGGAAGAACGTATAAAACGCCACAAGCTCGGGGAAGTATGGTGTGGGGTTATTCAACTCAACCACCAACTTGTCGGGCGATGGAGCTTTAATGCCGACATTCTCCCAGTTCTCATCGGTGCCCTTGTTGTATGCTTCTGCGCCCTTGATAACCCACAACATCTGCGCGTAATCCGCAGGAAATCCAGGTGTCAACACGCGCTTCCAGGAGTACACAAAGTCTTCCGAGGTCAATGCCTTGCCATCAGACCACTTGGCATCCTTACGAATGGTGAAGGTATAGACCTTACCACCCTCACTAATATCAAACGACTCGGCCACACCAGGAACAACCAGCTCGGAGGAGTCTTTCAACCCTTCCGTGGTCATCGCAGGCATCAACAACCCTTCAAACAAGTTAAACGCAAGACGTCCCTCAGGAGCACCACTCATTTTACCTGGGTCCATCGTCTCGGGGTCAGCAGCCAGCGCAGTAGTAAAGACCTCTGCATTGGAGCCCGCGACGAACTCATCGCCGCCATCTTTTTTGTCCTCGCTCTGCCCCTGTGTGTTGGTTGATGTATCTGTGGTCTCATCAGCCTTCTTGTCACAGGCAACCTGCCCGACAAAGAGCATCGCGCTTGCAAGCCACATCAGGGCACTTGGTTGAAGTGTGTTTTTCATAAATCTATCCAGATGTCTGCGGATAAGCACAAACCACACAATGTGGCCGTGAAATCCAGGTTAACTATTTATTTTAGCCATCAATCTCCGAGATACGGAGCGAGCATTTACTCAGGTAAATGCTCGCTCCGTATCTCGATAATTAAGCAGTAGCCTTTTAACGATAAAGCCGCCGCAGGGTCAAGCCGCGAGGCTTATCAAAACCAATTACTTTGATTACTTGTACACTTTGAATTCATCATTTTTGTACTTGGACCAGTAGGACTCAAGCGCCGCGAGAATCTTCGGTGAGAGCAACACCACACCAATCACATTGGGGAAAGCCATGGAGAGAATCATCAAATCAGAGAAGTCTGTCACGGCACCAGGCTCGATCACACAACCAATCCACACAAAGCCAAGGAAGATGATGCGGTACACCATCGACTGTCCTGAGCCAAACAGGAATGTCCAGCAACGCTCACCATAATAACTCCACGAAATCATGGTAGAATAGGCAAACAGGAACACAGCAACGGACAACACATATGGGAACCATGAAATGCTCTTACCAAACGCAGCCGAGGTCAGCGCCACATCCTTCAGGTGAGCTGTCTCAGGTGAGGCATACACGCCCGTGATCGTAATCACCATACCAGTCATGAAGCACACCACGATGGTGTCAATGAATGGCTCAAGCAACGCCACGATACCTTCGCGAATTGGCTCATCGGTCTTTGCCGCAGAGTGCGCAATCGCGGCACTACCCACACCAGCCTCGGAACTAAACGCTGCACGTTTGGCACCCGTAATCAAGACCCCCAACAAACCACCCATCCCTGCCTGGGGTGTAAATGCCTCTCGCCAGATAATCATCATCGCGTCATCCAACAGGCTCACGTTTGCAAGAATCACCCAGAGCGCCGCGGCCAGATAAAGCCCACACATCAGTGGCACAATCTTATCAGCAACCTTACCCACGCTCTTGATGCCGCCCACGATGACGATACCCACCATAACCACAAGCACAATACCAAAGAGACCGCCCTTGTGTGCTGTAGCTCCACCCACTGGCTCAAGTTGAGCCACGCTCACACCAGGAAGCGGTGCCCACTCGATGTTGCGACCATCCACGGAAGCCACGTTCAACACAGAAATCGCGCCCTCCCCCACATTGAACTTCTCCTTGCCAGGCACCTGAGACTTGATACTCACCTGAGCGACATAACCACCTGACTGTGCGGTCCAGGCATCCTTACTTAACAAGAACCTGTCACCACTACCTGTTGGAACCGCCTCATAGATAAGATCTTTCTTGCGGTCCTCGCCATTTTTGGGAGCGATGAAACGCATCTTGAATGCCTCGGTATCAATCTCAACAGGAGCACTTGATGTCAGCTGCACTGTGCCTGTTGCATACTCGCCAGCAAGCCACGACACCTGCCCTGACACCGCCGAGAAGCTCTGGTTGGACTGGTACATGTTCCCACCACCAAAAGATCCACCAATACACAACACGGCAAAGATAATGCTCAGATACTTACCAAGGTTGGGCAATCCAATATCTGCCAGACCATCACGCAGGTACACCATGGGTCCGCCCTGCACATCACCATTGGCATCATAACGACGATACATCTGACCAAGCGTACACTCTGCAAACTTGGCAGACATGCCAAACAAAGCGGTGGCCAT
This sequence comes from uncultured Pseudomonadota bacterium, assembly GCA_950059285.1. GTDB lineage: Bacteria > Myxococcota_A > Bradymonadia > Bradymonadales > Bradymonadaceae > CATLTV01. The sequence continues at coordinate 3,485 of CATLTV010000228.1, forward strand.
CATCCAGAAAATCGCACCAGGCCCCCCTGCCACAACTGCCATCGCGACACCTGCGATGTTTCCCAACCCCACCGTCGCACTGAGCGCTGAAGACAACGCCTGAAAGTGTGAAATCTCACCAGGATCGTCGGGGTTATCATACTTGCCTCGCACCACTTCAATCGCGTGCCAGAACCCAAGCAGGTTGATAAAGTTAAAGCGAAGGGTGAAGAAAATCGCGCCGCCTACCAGCACCAAAATCACCAGCGGCATCGCCTTCAAAAACTCCCATGCCGCATCCAGAGCACCTGGTAAGGATGAGAACACCACAGCTGCCATCGCCCCAACAACTCCCGAGAAGCTGTCGTTAATGTCTTGCGGATCACTCATCGCTGCAACGATCGCAAGCCCGATCACCAACAACACTGGTATAAGATACTTGACCGTCTTCTTGATCATAGGTGCCATAAACTATTACGTTCCTTTATGTTTAAATTATCATCACGTCTCTTTACACACAATCATTCCCCACCATGTGGCGCATACAGGCCGCTCCACATTCTCTCGCGTCACGTCGATATTATCCTCGACATGCACACCCTCAGGAGGATATCGCATCTTAGAGACAGGGCAGGTCCTGAAATTTTTACGCTCAGGCTGTATACATCACGAAAAAACTCCTCGCAACCTCACACTTTATGAGCACTCAACCAAACTTCCCCACCTCACAGCTCTTCCTTGGCTGCGCCGTCTGGGCCTATCGTGGCTTCATCGGCGACTTCTACCCCAAAGGGTCTCAAAGCAAAGACTTTTTATCCCTCTATACTCAACGACTTACAGCAGTCGAGGGAAACACAACATTCTACGCGCTCCCACCCAAAGACACGCTACTCTCATGGAAAGAGCAACTCCCCAAAAACTTTGCCTTTTGTCCAAAACTCGACCGACGCATTACACATGACAACCACCTGATAAACTCTCAACAGCTCACCACACAGTTCCTGACACGCATGAGCATGCTCGAGGATAACCTCGGCCCCATCCTCGTCCAACTCCCCCCATCCTTTGGACCCACACACTATCAGGACCTCAAGCGCTTCCTTGAACAATGGCCACACCAGGACTTTGAACTCGCGCTTGAGGTCCGTCACCCAGGATGGTGGATGGACGCTCCTGCTCGCGGCCTCCATGACCTCCTGTGTGAATTTGGGGTTGCACGCGTACTTCTCGACACTCGCCCTATCTACGCCTCAAAGCACGATCCTCAAGCCTCAAATCCACGCAAAAACCAAAACTCCCCATCCACCCTCACCTCACTGCCCCCTTCACCATGGTGCGCTTTATCGCTCACCCCGAACCACAATTCACTCAACACTACCTCTCCCAATGGATAGAAAAAATCGATGATTGGTTCGAAAATCCAGAGATGCGTGTTTACTTCTTCTCCCACTGTCCTGTAGAAGAACATTCTCCTGGATATGCCAAACAGTTTTATAGGGCTTTATCGAAAAAACGTCAGAATCTATCGCCACTTCCGTGGCTTGACGTCACTCCACCACCAAAACAACTGGGACTCTTTTAACAGACAGGACACATTGCGCTCCCTGCCATATACATGGTATATACTGATTATCTTTTGACAATTTACCTGGCCCTTATCCCAAACAGCACACCCACTCATGATTCATTATGATGAACCTGTATTTGGTGATTTGCGCAGCTTAATGCAGCTGCCCCCTTCACCACCATCATGGAATACACTCTGCCGTCTACTTGACCGATGGGAGGATGACAACCTCACCACACAGGTCATCCCCTACCTTGACTCAAGTCTTCGTACATGGCCCGATGTCCTACGCATCGCGCCCTCCCGCTGGCTTGATCTCAAACTTGCGGGCGCGCAACTTGAACCATGGAACCTTGTACGCGGCATCTCTTGCGAAGGCCGTGTCATCGACAGCATGTTGTGTGATGTACTCACAACATCTCTGCTCAACAAAAACATCAGCACACTCGTCTTACGCAATACACACATCGAAAATCAGGAGCTACAAGCTCTTGTTGCTCACCCATCTCTGCTCAACATCAAGGAGATTGACTGGTCCCAAACACCCCTGAATCAGGACCTCATCGCTACATTCATCGAGTCCTCACATATACAAAACATCGAGGCACTCCTGTTCAACGATGCTCCCCTTGGCAATGACACCATCGTTGAACTCGCCCGAGCAACAACCCTCAAGTCACTCAATCACCTCGAAATCCGTAACACTCGTATCGGGCTCTTTGGTCTTGAACAACTCATCCATGCCCCCTTCTTCTCACACCTGAAGACACTCAACGTCAGCGACAATCACCTTGGGCGAAGAGGCCTGGAAATCCTCACAAAAAATGTCTATATGCCCGCCATTACACACCTGTTCATTGATCACTGTATGCTCAGCACATCGGGCATTGAAGCATTACTTGAATCGCCATCACACCCCACGCTATCACACCTCTCGTTGAGCCATAATAACCTCAAAAGCGAAGGCATCGAGATCCTCGCAAAATCCCCGCTCCTTGATACCGTCACACACCTTAACCTCTCCTACAATCGTATCGGCGATGACGGACTCGTCGAGCTCCTGAACTCTCCTCATCTCTCCAATCTGACCCACATCTCGCTGCACTGGAATCCACTCACGGAATCAAGCGCAAAACTCCTCAAAGAACATCACATCATTCATGACCTCACCGAGAACGACTGGAAGTCTCCCGAGTGGTTTTATTAAACGTACGCAAAAAAGAGACGCAAAAGAGGCGGCCAAAAATCGAAGATTTTTTGCCGCCTCTTTTGCGTCTCTTTTTTGCAGAGAGCTGACTTTAAATACTTAAGCTCACTTGAAGTCCAGCTCACGACGCCTTCGTGCACGCATCATCAAACGCACAGGCGTACCCATAAAGTCAAACTCTTCGCGCAACCTGTTCTCAAGGAAACGCTTGTATGACGTGGGTACGATGTCGGGATAGTTGACCATGAACACAAAAGACGGCGGACGTGTCGCGACCTGTGAGCCAAAGTAAAACTTGATGCGCCTGTTGCGCTGCACGGGCGGCGAGTGCATCGCCACGGCTTGCTCGATAAACTTGTTGATTTGAGAGGTCTTGATACGTTGTGTGTAACGATCAAATACCTCATCCACTTCATCAAGAATCTTGTGCACGCGCTTACCTGTCAATGCCGAGGTAAACAGAATCGGAGCCCAGAGCAAGTATGGCATCTCGTTACACAACGCATCACGCCATTCGTCCGCAGTGTGTGAGTCCTTCTCAATCTGGTCCCACTTGTTGACGATCACAATCACAGCACGACCACGGTTCACGGTCACATCTGCAATCTTCTTATCCTGACCACTCAATCCCTTGGTTGCATCAATCACCAACAACGCAATATCAGCGCGATCAATACTTCGAATCGCCTGAATCACCGCAAAGTGCTCAAGCTCCTCGGAGATCTTCTTCTTGCGTCGAAGACCCGCCGTATCAATCACAAGGTACTTGCGATCCTCGCGCTCAAGCATCGTATCCACCGAGTCGCGTGTTGTACCCGCAACATCACTGGTGAGGAGACGATCCTGACCAAGCAATTTGTTGATAAGACTTGATTTACCAGCGTTTGGACGCCCCACCACCGCGATACGCGCATAGGGAGGAGCTTCATCTTCACTGGGGGTCTCAGGAATGATCTCTGCGACATCATCCATCAGCTTATCGATACCAGGACCATGCTCCGCACTCATGGCGTAGAGCTCGGAACCCAACTGGTAGAAATCAGACAGCATCGCAGCTGCTCGGCTCTCAGCGTCAACCTTGTTGACGATGTGGAAGACAGGCTTTTCTGTCATCCTGAGCATGTTCGCGATCTCCATATCGCCCGTGGTCAAACCTGCTCGACCATCCATCATAAACAAGATCGCATCAGCTTCTTCGATCGCCAACCTTGCCTGATTACGCATGGAGACAAGCATTGGCTCTTCCGTCTCGGGAAGGAAGCCACCTGTATCGATGACGATAAAGTTCTTGGTGTACCACTCACCCTGACCATACTGACGGTCACGGGTCACACCCTCATAATCATGAACGATTGCCTGTGTAGTAGCAGACAAACGGTTAAACATACGGCTCTTACCCACATTGGGGCGGCCAACAATGGCAAGTATAAAACTCATAGGACAGGTCCTCCCGTGCTAATAAAGGTACTGTGGCTGCCTCACCAAAGGTGTGTTTGACACTTTTGATGTCCACAGCACAAGAGTTAATTCGAATTACTCGTATCCAAACCGATGCAGTGAACGAGGATCCTCGCTCCAACCTTGCTGCACCCGTACAAAGGTCTCAAGGTAGACCTTCTTTCCAAAGAATTGCTCCATCTGAGCGCGTGCCCTCACACCAATCTGCTTGAGCCTGCTCCCTTTTGAACCAATAATAATGCCTTTTTGTGAATCACGCTCAACGTGAATCACGGCTGAAACCTCAATGAGGTCCTTGCGTGGCACATCCTCAAAACGCTCGATCTCCACAGCCACGCTGTAGGGAATCTCTTTCTTGGTCAAGACCATGACCTGTTCACGCACAAACTCCGACGCAATAAAACGCTCGGCCTGATCTGTGATCATGTCCTGTGGGAACATGGGGAAGTCTGCTGGCAGCTCCCCAAAAATCACGTCAACAAGTGAGTCCACCTGATCACCTTGCAACGCACTCACGGGGAGCACATGTGCATAAGCTTGCTTTTGTGTCAGCTGCTCAATAATGGGCAGAAGAACACTCTTGTCCTTGAGCAAATCAATCTTGTTCAGCACAAGAATGCAGGGCACATTTTCAAGACCCTGAAGCGCTTCAAGCACCATCGCCTCATCACCAGCGAGTGCATCGCCCTCTTTCTGGAACGCGCTCGCACAATGCGCAACATCCACAAGGTGACACACAAGGTCAACCTCCTGAAGGCTGTCCACTGCGATCCTCACCAGTGCCTGGTTCAACCTCTTTTTCGAGGAGTGAATACCAGGAGTGTCCAAAAATGCAATTTGACCCTTGCCTGGATAATTCTTTACGCCAAGTATACGGTTGCGTGTTGTCTGAGGCTTGTTCGTTGCAATCGCGAGCTTGACACCTAGAATATGATTCATCAGAGTCGACTTGCCCACGTTGGGCTGGCCTACGATCGCGACAAAACCACTCCTGGTCTCTGGCTCTTCCATGTGATTGACTTCCATCTTATTTCTCTATCTCACCATGAAGCTTATATCGCTCCAAAATATCATTAAAAACGCACGATTGAACGTCCAATCTGCATCCAAGGCATCCCCCCCAGGGGACATTATCATGAGCACAACTCGTCGTGGAGTCCAGTGCGCTGTTCTATTCATCCTGTGCTTGTGCCTTGCCTGTGAGCAAGACCGCATCACCGAAACTGAATCCTTTGAACAGGCCGAGGTCGCCTATCGAGAGGGTAGCTACAAGGTCGCTCTGGATAATTACGAGCAGTTCCTTGTACATTATCCGCACAGCCCACTTGCCAAGGTCGCAGTGTTACGAATTCGTACCATCAACCGCGAAGTTCAAAGCATGCTGGGCCGCACCTCGACTCCGCCCCCTCTTTATCGCGGAGAGCAGCAAGATGCAATCAAGAAGACAACTATTACGCCAAAGCCCTCCACAAAATAAGCTATTGTCTTCTCTCCTAATTTACGCAGGATGTATAATTTATGGCTAGCCCACCGCGCTCTCACACAAAAACACTCCTATCTATACGCACGCAAGCGCTCAAAAATAGACTCTCTCACCTGCCGCAAACTCAAAAAATTGGCCTCATCCTCTGCGCGCTCGCGTTGGCCATCTTCCTCTTTACAACTGGCTACCTTCAGGCCCCCGACCTGCTCAAAACCCCCGATGCAACCACGCTGCCCGCCAACATGGGCTCACGCAGCCAACTCATCACAGGCGCTTCTGCGCTTGACCTCGCATTCTGGCTAAGCGCCTTCTGTAGCTCGGTGTTCTCCTTCAGAATCATGGAGTTCCTGTTTCGCGATAACTCCATCCGCAGCATCGATAACCTCCCCCTCCCCATGCACACCATCTTCATCGACCGTCTCGTCAGAGGCCTTGTTGAAGCACTCGCCTGGGGCATCATCCCTGCACTCTTTTTTGTCGCCCTTATCCCACACAACCCCTGGGTCGGGCTTGCCACACTCATTCTCTGTTTTGGCGGTCCACTCCTGACGCTTGGCTCAGGCGTCGGCGTTCAACTCTTCTTTGGTGGCTCTGAGTTTGGTAAAACTCAGGACACAGAACGCAAGGCTGTCGATGGCTACGGAAGCACAGGACAACTCTTCCTCTTTGCCCCCGCCGCCGCACTCGCTGCATCCGTAGTCCTTGTCATGCTCCTCAAACTCTCGCTGGGCGAAATGGTCCGACTGGAGTCCTGGAATCGCGCCACCTCACTTGGAGTTGGCATCGGTGTCATCACCGTCGTCATCGCACTGGCTGTTGGATGGGCCAACTTTAAGGCACACTACTTCCGCATGCTTGCAGGATTCAGAGAGGCCGATTTCGTGGGATTTGACCTCCCCATCGATTACCAGACCAGTGACTTTGAAAAAGCTCGCTTCCCTGAAAACCTCCTGCCACAACCCGCACGCTTTGCTTACCGCAGAACCTTGCTCCAGTACGCGCGACGTTATGCACTTATCCGCTACCTTTACGCCTTGCTCTGGCTACTTGCTGTGGTGGCACTCTTCCAGTTCGACAGAGACGCCCTCCCAAGCTGGACGCTCGCAGCTGTGCCACTGCTCCTTCTTGCCACGCTCGCCAATCCGTTTGTCCGCTCCGCTCAACCTGGAATCAAGGTCGTCTCATCTCAACCAGGACGCCTCTCAAACCATCATGAAACGCTCGCAGAAACTGTCGTCAACATCAGAGAAACATTGTTGTTCACCACACCTTTTGCGGCCATCATCCTTGTGATGCTCGGACTTCGCGCAGGAGAACTTCAAGAATCACTCCTTATTCTTGGTGTCATCCTCACTGGCGCACTTGCTCAGGCTGGCGTATCCATGGTCATGAACGCTCGCCTACAGGCTGCCTCCAACACACATTATATTGGCGCACTGTTTAGCACTCTTCTTGTCGGGTGGCTCTCCTCGCAACAGCTCCTCTGGGGCATCATCCTTGCCACGCTCATCGCTGTTATAAG
>CATLTV010000229.1 GCA_950059285.1 uncultured Pseudomonadota bacterium
GGATGCCACAGTCGAGCATGACCCAGAGGGGCATACCCATGTTGGTGTCGCCGCCAAAAGCGAGTTGATTGGTGTAGTTCAGGAGGTCAGCAAAGGGTTTGCTTGTGGGGTCATCGACGAGGAGCGTGAGGATATCAGGGAACGCGTCGAGGTGATGAAGGAGGGGGAGGTTTTGAGAGGTTGTCAGGACGTAAGGGGTGAGGATCATGAGGACTGTCCGAGGCCACGTTGAATGTGTTCAGCGAGGGTGTCGAGGTCGATGGCGATTTCGGGACGTCGTGAAGAGAGAAGGGAGGAGAGTTCATCGAGGGTGTGAGCGTAGGCCTCGTTGAAGTAGGGATAGATCTCAAGGTGAGGGAGGAGGTCATTGACGATGGCGTCGACTTCCTGAGTTCTGTTGAGTTTTTCGAGCGCGAGCGCGTGGAGGAGGTTGGCGAAGATTGAGTTTCGTATGTCTCCGATATTGCTTAATTTTTTGGCGCAATCTGCGAAGCCACGTTCAGCTTTTTCGTATTGTTCGAGCGCAAATTCGAGGCGGCTTACGGTGAGCCAGCAGCAGGCTTCCATGCGTCGATCGCCCATGGCGCGGAAGCCTTCGAGGGCATCACGGATGAGGACCTGAGTGTCGGAGTGTCGACGGATGGTGATGGCGAGGTTTGCGAGTGTGAATTTGCAGAGCGTGAGGCCCGAGCGGTCGTTGAACATTTCGTAGAGGCGGTGTGCTTGACGAAGGAGTTGAGCCGCGAGTTTATTGTCACCAGCGTGTTTTGCGAGCTGTCCTTGAGCGAGGATGGCGTGAGCGACGAAGTGTCGTTTGCCGAGTTTTTCAAAGAGTTCCTGGGCGTTTTTTGCCTTGGTGAGGGCTTCGGAGTGGAGTCCCTGTTGTTGTGCGGCAAGAGAGCTATGGAGTGTGGAGAGGGCGCGTTCTTCCTGATCGCCGTAGCTGTCTACGATAAGGAGAGCGCGTCGTCGAGCCTCGGTGGCGGTGGGTTGATCTCCGCGAATCCAGGCGACATTGGAGATGGCGCGGAGGACTTCAGTTTCGAGGAGTTTTTCATTGCAGAGCATGGCCTGTTCGAGTGCATTTTGCAGGTTATGCTGAGCAGGTTCAAGGGGGTTGCGGTAGGAGCCGATGAGACCGAGTCCAAAGAGGCAGTAGGCATCGACGAGTTGTGCGATGGAGTCGTGGATGTCGGGTGTGGGGAACTGGAGGGCCTGAAGGGCGTCACGGCGGGCAGCTTCAAGCCAGCTTACGGCCTCATCGTATTCGCCTTGACGGATAGCGAGGTCGCCGAGTCCCCACTTGGCCCAGAGTGATATGTTTCCGTGTATATTGAGTAGCTTACGGTAGTCCTGTTTGGCGGAGTCGTAGTCACCAAGGCGTCGAGCGAGGTGTGCGACTTCGAGAGCGATTTGTTCGCCGCGAATGTAGGTGGACTGTTCTTCAAGCGAGGAGAGTGCAAAGGGGTTAAACGCGGAGGAGTTCTGGATGTTATCCTGAATGGTTTCAACGTGTTTAAAGAGTTTGTGTGCGGTTTTGAGATCGCAATCAAGCAGTGCTTGTTGTGCGGCCATGAGCGTGAATTTGTAGACGCCAGGGGGGTGTTTGGCGAGCTCATAGTGGTGTGCGATATCGTGCGCGTGTTCGTGAGGGTGTGCTTCATAGAAGGCAGCTTTTGCGTCGCCAGCGACTCGATGGAGTTCACGTTCAGCGCGTTGTGCGTTGAAGTCCTGGAGGAGGACATCACGCATCATGGCGTGTTGGAATTCGAGGATTTCCTGGCCCGAGTAGCCTGCTTCGCGGATGAGTCCCTGAGCGATGAGGTGATTGAGTGTGTCATCGAGGTCATTGAGCCAGGGGGAGAAGGACTCGAATGAGAGCATGGCTTTGAGCAAGGAGTAGGGGAACTGGTGTCCGAGGAGGGCGGCGCGTGTGAGGATCGCGCGGGTTGCCTCTGGGTTGGGCGAGGACTGGATGTTTTGGTTGGCGCGATAGCGCATCATGTCCGCGATTTCGTTGGGGATTTCGCGTGTGAGTTGGACGCCCTCGGTGAGTTTCCATGTGCCACTGTCGTAGTGGATTTTATTGCTTTCCTGGAGGTATTGAATGACCTGCGTGATATGGAGGGGGTTGCCAGCGGCACGTTGTCCGATGTGGTGTGCGAGTTCATCGGAGACGGGGAGGATTTTGCTGACGAGCTGTGCCGCCTCCTCGTTGGAGAGGCGTTTAATGGGGATGCGGAGGATGTCCTTTGAGCCAAAGCGTTGGAGGCGATCGAGGGCATCTTTCAGGCGAGGGAGTTGATTGATCTCTTCGCTACGCACGGTGGCGATCATGGTGATGGGTGCGGGCGAGAGGTGGAATCCCACAGCGAGGTGTTCAAGCAGGCCAATGGTGAGGTTTCCAGCGAAGTGGAGGTTTTCGAGCAGGAGCATGAGTGGGCGGCGTGCGGCGGCCTCGCGGAAGACATGTTCAAGGGTGGAGAAAATGAGTTCCTGGTTTTGAGCCTGAGAGGGATCGACGCTGGAGTCCATGCGTGTGGGAGAGAGGAGCCGTATCACGAGGCTGATCTCATCGCTGGAGAAGTTCCATTGTTTGAGGCGTTTTTCGATGACAAAGGGAGCATCATCGGGAGGGAAGTCATCGAGACCAAGGATTTGTTCAAGGATGGAGCGGATGCCATGGAAGGCGTTTTGAGTGCGCGAGTGTGAGCCCTGGTAGGTTTGGAGGAGGCCAGTTTCTTCGACACGGACCTTGACCCATTCCATGAGTCGCGTTTTTCCGGCGCCAGCTTCCCCTTCAAGGAGGATGAGGCTGCCGAGCCCGTCGAGCATGGCCATGCGGAGGCGTTGTTCAATGAGGCGTCGTTCTGCGGAGCGTCCCACGAGAGGGGCGAGCATGTGTTTGGCGGGATCACCAAAGGAGGAGCGCCCGAGCATCATGGAGGCGGGTGGGACGGTTTGTCCACCGAATCCAGAGACGAAGCCTGCGTGAGAGCGATTGCCTACGAGGTGGAAGTTTGCGGGGTTGTGTTGCGGACCCATGGCCATCCACGGGACGTAACTGAACTCATTGATAATGCTTGAGATTGTCTCACGTGTTTCCGCTGCGGTTTGGTAGCGTTCGTTGGCGTTTTTGGCCAGGAGTTTATAGATGCAGCGTTCAAGTTCGGAGGGGAGGTTGATGTCACGCGAGATGAGTTGAGGAATGGGGGCTTTGATGTGGCCCTTCATGATTTCTTTGGGATCGGTGCCAGGGTAGGGAGGGTGTCCCGAGAAGATTTCAAAGAGCATGACACCGAGCGCATAGAGGTCGACGCGAGGATCAAGGGGAGCGCGACGGAAGATCTCGGGGGCCATGTAGCGAGGGGTTCCGAGGATGACTTTTTTGCCTTCTTCCTCCTCGCCGCCAAGATCAAGGGGTGCATGAGAGAGGTCGAGTTCGCCTTCCTGAGTGGAGGCGAGGCCGAAGTCGACGAGCTTGATAATTTCGCGGCCATCGTCATCCTTGGCGAGGAGGACGTTGGAGGGTTTAAGGTCACGGTGCACGATGCCACGTGCGTGAGCGGCGCTGAGCGCGCTCAAGATCTGATCGGTCAGTGAGAGGATGCGGATCAGATCGATGGGATCGCGTTTGAGGGTGGTCATGGCCTGGCCGTGGATCATCTCCATGGCAAGCCAGAGGACATCACCGTCGACACCAAAATCAAAGACCGACGCGATATGAGGGTGGTTCAGGCGAGCGATGGCGCGTGCCTCGCGCGCAAAGCGTTGCCTTGCGCGTGACGTGATCGCGACATTGGAGTGCAAGACCTTGAGTGCGACCTCGCGATCCAGAGAGGTTTGCAGTGCGCGATAGACAGCACCCATTCCGCCTTCGCCAATGCGATCCAGAATGATAAAGCGTCCTGCAACCTCGGAGCCTTCATTAAACTCGGTCATAGTGTCTTGATGGGGGGTGCGAGTAGACGAAGTTAATTACCTTTTACCTGAGTCGAATCTAACCTATTGCTCTGCATTTGGCCAGAGCGTAATAAAGAATGCGTTGGTTGGAAAACCTCGTGAGAGGTGAGGGTTTTTGTGTTGTGGTGGTGAGGTGTAACATGTTTACAAGTCTTGGCTTTTTGTTCTTTTGTTTTATGTCTTATTCTTCGCTTTTCTTCAACCACGTCCTCCTTTGCCACGCTCTGGAATGAAGTTCAGATGAACAGATGCAAAAAAGGAGAGGTGAGCCTTGCTCACCTCTCCTTTTTCAATTTGGGTAATGCATAAGAGAGTCGAGACAGCTTACCGCCAAGATGAAGGTTATCGCGCGTAAGAGAACACCCTCTTATGCATCACATGAATTCATATCGACACGAACACGGAACACGTTTATTGCTTTCTGCGTACAGCGTGTGACTGTGAGATGTTGGAGCTTAATCTTGTGTATGTGTGTCAGGGAATCAAAGGAGGTGAGCGTTCGTGATAGTTGTGATTGGGCAGATGTTTGATCAACTCAAGGTGGTTGAGTGGTTCAGGAGTGATGCGGTGTTACCCAACCTGATCGCCTCCATTATAGTGATTCTGACGGTGTTTGCTTCGCGCGCATTTGCGCAGCGTTGGATGCGTTCTCGCGAGTGGTTAACAGAGGAGCTTCGGCTTGGGTGGAGGGTGCGCGTCAATAACATCGCGGTGCTGGTGGTGTTGCTGACGTTGATTGGTATTTGGTCTGCACAGTTACAGACGCTTGCGTTGTCGGCGATCGCGATTGCTGCTGCATTGGTGGTGGCGACAAAGGAGCTCTTGCTCTGTATTAGTGGTAGTTTTTTGCGCACGATCTCAAGAGCGTTTGGTGTGGGCGATCGCATCGAGGTGAGTGGTCTGCGCGGCGAGGTGATTAACCTTGGATTTTTAACGACCACGATTCTTGAGATTGGCCCAGGTAACCAGCGCAGTGGCAGGGCGATTGTGATTCCAAACAGTGTGTTCATGAGTCAGTCGGTGGTCAACGAGACCTACACGGAGGACTATGTGTTGCACCTGTTTACGATTCCAGTGGTCGTGGATCAGGACTGGATGATGCGCGAGGAGTTGTTATTGGAATGTGCTTATGAAGTGTGTGAGCCGCATATTGAAGCGGCGCGTGAGCACATGAACAAGCTTGCGATCAAGCACAACCTGTTGGTAGCGCAGACGGAACCTCGTGTGATGATTCATATGAAAGAGGCGGACAAGGCGCTCTTTGCGATCCGTGTGCCCACGCCTGCGCGTGAGAAGAATTATCTGGAGCAGCTTATTGTCAGGCGTTACTTGACTGCGCTTGTGACACGTACATCAGGCAAGGATGAGGTTGTGACGGATGTTGCTGCTGAGGAGCAGGTTGATTCCTGAGCCTGGTCAGCGAGATGACACAGAAGAGGGGCGACCATTTGCGCAGCAAATGGTCGCCCCTCTTCTGTGTCATCTCGCTCTATTTTGATGGGGTGGAAGAGGCTTTGAGCGCTTCCTTGAGGGAGAGCATGCTCTGGCTGTTCCAGCTTACAAACAGGAGATCATCGGCGTTGATCTCGGAGAGGTTAGCCAGTGACTGGAGGTCAGCAAGGAGGGCGGATTCATCTTCCCAGGTGTGGATACCGATGGTGGTCGGTGTCTGGGGATGTTCAGGATCGGTGTATCCATAGATGATGGTGCCGCGTTCGGATTCCATGGCGAAGCCATTGGAGACGAAGTTTTCGCGGCTATGACGGCAGAGGACCACGCCATCAAAGAAGCCAGCGTCGAGCGTGTCTGCGATGAGGTCAACGCTGAGGTTCTTGAGTGAGGAGGTGGGCAAGGAGGGGAGGTTGTGCGTCATGCCCATGGGTGTTCTGGCGATGGCACTAAATTCCTTGCGTATATGGTGTTGATAAATCGACGGAATGAGCTGATTTGTTAGCCAGTCTTCCTGATAGAGATAGAGTAGGTCCAGGTCATGTGCGTTGGATGGCAGCTCGGAAAGCTCTGGCAGGGAGTGCTGAGAGCTTGGTGCGAAGAGGACCTCATCTGCCGATTCGGTTGTTTTTTCGGGAGGTTCTTCAGCGCGTGCAATCCAGAGTGTCAGTTCAGCGGAGCTTGAAAACTCCTGTTTTGTGGGAGGGAAAGCCTGATGAACTCGCCAGACACCAATACCGAGATCGATTTCGGTTTGGGTGTGAAAGTCAGAGGGAAGTTCCTGTGCATCGATGTGTCGGACCAGGATAAGTTCCTTGGTGTGTGCTTCTCGAAATTCCACACGAATCAGGGAAGAGGTCTCTTTTTTTGCCTTGTTTGGGCTCACTTCAGGTGCTCGCAACATAATTTTTGAGAGATCGAAAGACAGAGCGGTACACGACGCAAATCGTGCTTCGCTTTAGATGGAGGTGAAGATGTATGGAAATGTATTCCATACGATACAGACCAGAGCGCCATGAGGATTCATGGTGCTCTGAGTGCTTGATTTCCATACAGTAGCGCGAGAATGGCAACAGGGAAGAAAATAGTCTGATAAAATAAGAAGAGGGCGAGTTTGACATGTCAAACTCGCCCTCTTCTTGATGTGTGGAGGAGATATTATTCAGAGAGATCAGGGGGTTGAATCGTCGCGGCGATGTCAGGTCTTTTGGCGATCAGGCAGAAGGCGTGGATGGCCTCACTGACGCCGATATAGGTTTCATCAAACTCTTCCTTGGCGTCCTTGAACTGGTGGGCTGCCTCGATGATTTCCTGGGCTTCGCGTCGGATATCTTCAAGCGTTGTGCTCAAAGGTGCGAGTGTTTCGGAGAGCTTTTGCGCGATGGGTCCGAAGTCGAGATCAAAGCCATGGGGGGAAGGGACCGTGATGGGGGCTTCGGTCATGATGCGGATCACTTCACGGGTGTAATCCTGGAGGAGTTCTGCGGACTCGGGTGGGTCTTGATTAAGAGTATAGTGTTGGAGTGCAGTATCACCATAAGCGGCATCGATGAGGTTCTTGGTGTCCTTGAGGGACTGTAAGAGTTGGTCGGAGAGTTCCTGTCGTTTCACGCGGTAGGGTTCATCATCGGCGGCCTCGTCGAGTAAGGCGTGGTGTGCCTCAGAGAGGTTATCAAAGCAGGACTCGATGAGTTGTCGATGTGCATCGAGCATTTCGCCAGCTTGTTTGATGGATGATGTGCTGTCGTCGCCAAAGAGTCGGACTGCGAGCGTGGGGATGATTTCGCTCTGGTGGAGATCAAGGAGGGTGGTGATGGTGCTTGTGATGTTTGCTTTTCTATCGATAACTTCTTTATTCATGTTCATAACGTAATTGCATGTATTTAAGCGAGCCGCGTAGTGCTGTAAGTGACTGACGCGGCTCGTGTTTTAAATGGTTTTAATGTGGTTTATATACTCATGGCATACCAGGGGGAAGTTCTCCCTGAATGTTTGCTTGAATGATCAAATATCCTTGACGGACCTCAACGCTGTCGACTTCCTGAAACTGGAGGTCGAGGTTTGAGAGAGAAGGAGCATACATACCTAGCTGAGAGATTTCCAGTGCAGGAATGGGAAGAGAGAGACCTTCGCCGATGGATTCGGTGAGCTGAGGCCAGAGAACTTCCTGGAAAAGCACGGTGAGTTGGTCTTCTCCGAGCGTGGCAGGTTTTCCATCTTCGGTGTCGATGACCCAGATGGTGATGTCAGGTTCTTGCGAGATGGTGAGGTTGAGTTGGTTGTTCTCCAGCGAGATGTTGACACCTGCGCGGAGCAGGACACCGTAATCCACGAGCTGGTTACCGATCAGGGATTGGAGTTGGAGTTCAAGCTGTCCGACTTCAAGGAAGAGATCGTAGTTTTCACCTTTTGCAGGAGGGCGAATCACAGGAGGAAGTTTACCCGAGACGACGGCAGTGCTGACAACATTGGCGAGGTCTGGAGGGAGGAGTTCTGTGGCATCAAGGTCAAGGAGGTTGGCGTTCCAGAGGCCATGAAGCAGTCCATTGATGACACCAAGGCGCAAAGCAATCTGGACTCGACCGCCTTCAATGAAGGTGATCTCGTAGGGCACGTAATCTTCAGTGAGCGCGACGCCACGGGAGGTCTTGGTAGGTTCTATGTTGGCGGAGAGAGTGGTGTCGATATCGAGTGTAATTGCTTTGCGAGGATCTTTCTGTGCGTTCTGGATTTTGCCTGCAAAGGAGATGTCGATGGGTTCACCGCCGAGCATGGGGTCAAGGGCAAATGTTTGATCTGCAAGGGATTCTTCAAGTCCATTGAGTGCGCCGCCAAGAAGTTCGGGGAGCGCCTCAATGAAGGAGTCATTGAGGGTATTGATAATGACGTTTTCAAGTTGGAGCCTGAGCGCGCTCTCGGCGAGCGTGAAGACGGCGTTTGCTTGCTCATCGACGAAGTTTGAGGTGGCGTCTTCAATGGCGACATCAAGTGCCGTGACCTTGACATCAAAGGGTTGATCGGCAGCTGGCTTATCCAGTGAGATTGAGGCGAGGATGGACACTTTTGCGGAGATCCCGCCAGTGAGGTCAAGCTGAGCGCCTTCGATGTCGAGAAGTCCCTGCGTATCAATTTCCACGGCTGGGACCGAGAGGTAGAGGTCGATGCCTGTCTCGGTGATGTGGAGGTTGACCTGTGGTTCATTGAGCGCGATGCGGTCGATGGTGAGGGTCAGGTTATCGCTATCTGCGATGGGGTTGGGGACAAGTGACAGCAGGTCTACGCGTTGCACAAGGAGGTGCAAGATGTCGGTGAGGTCATGTGTGTAGATGGTGCCATCTGCTTCAGGCATGGGGATGGTGCCATCATCAAAGAAGCGTTGTCCAAGGTGTAGCATGAGGCCATCCTGGAAGTGTACGCCCGAGGTTCCATCGGTCAGTGGCGCGTAGAACTGTTGAGCGTAGAGGACATCAAGTTCTGCGGAGCTGCTGTTTTGTTGGCGGTCGTCTGTGGCCACCGCGTTGATGTGATTTACACCAAACTCGGGGGTAATGATGACCTCAAAGTTGCCCTGATCATCAAGTGTGACGGACTGTCCATTGAGGAATGCAGAAGCCTGATTGCTTCCATCCGTGACTGTACCTCTGACGGTGATGGTCTCGCCATCTTCTGCGCTAAATTCCTGACCAGGAGTGGGTTCAGTGATGATGATTGTGGGTGGTGCATCATCGACGATGAATGTCTTGTCAGCACAAATGTCTGGTGAGGATGTGGCGCAGACTGTGAAGGTGATGTCGCCTTCAGCGTTGAGGTTCCAGGTGATCTGGTCGGAGGATGTGACCGAGGTCATGGGGTCGGCAGACCAGGTGAGGTCTTGATCCTCAAAGGGTTGGTTGTACTGATCAAATACCGTGGCGGTGAGTGTGAGTTCAGAGTCTGGTTTGTAGACGGGTTTTACAGGATCTGCGCTCATGACAATGTAGGCGGCCATGGGAGGTGCGGTGGGCGTGAGGTCATCCATATCATCGGATGAGCCTGAGCCTCCCATGTCGTTTTGAGATCCCTTGTTGGTCTGGTCTGAGGGGATGCCACTTTCATCATCTCCACAACCGTTACATGCGGTCGTGGAGAACAGGAGGATGGATGCGATGAGGGCGGCGCGAGCATTTATAAGGTGGTGTGACATGATCATAATCTTGCGTGTGTGGTGTCGTCGATGTGAGCACAGGCTGTGTGTTTGAATGCCTGTGCTCACATGATGCGTGAGTGTTCCCTGCGTGTGTTGATTCGGTTCCGTTGGCATAAGCTTTGGTCACCGAGTTTGAACATCACGCTCTAGCGAATGCCAAAGTCTCCATCGAGTCTGAAGTGGCGCTCGGTTGGATCGAGCGCGAGGTTGTAGAGTTTAAGCTCACCGCTCAGGTTATACGTGCTCAGGTTCTGTGGGAGCGTGAAGCTTGGGATGGGGAGCGCAGGGAGCGCATCGTTCAGGGATGAGTCTACGATCTTCTGGACGAGGTTTTTGAGGAAGGTCTCAAGGACGTCGCGTGTGGTTTCGTCCAGTGAGATACCAGGTGCAGAGAAGTAGAATTCATCGAGGCGAATGTCTGTGAACTCAAGGTTCTCGCCGACGATCTGAACGCTTGTTTTGGCGGTTGCGCCGAGCACCACGTGGATGGGTTCGTCGAAGACACCAGGGTAGACGACGGAGAGTCCCATGCTGCCGATGTGAAGGTCTGCCTTGGGGCCGCCCTTGAGGATGAGCATGGGAGGAAGTTCAGTGGAGAGTGTGACCTGAGTGCCTTCAGGTACGCTTTCGCCAAGCGTGCTTTCGCCGATGGTGCCATCAAAGAATCCACCTCTCCAGAGTGCGTGGAGCGCCTGGTTGACCACGGTGATATGCACGCCTACAGCCGCAGATTTTGTGGTGGGAGGATCGATGGTGAGCGCGCCAGCAGGGATGGCTGCACCACGAGAGTTGATGCCTTTTGTGACAGGGCCATCAAAGCCAAGTCCAAGGATTTGGCCACGGTGCAGGTGAGCCTGGAGGCTCGAACTCGCCCGTCCTTGGTGGAGTGGCTCGCCCTGGATGAAAAGAACCGTGTCGGCCGGATGACTCGTCAGCCTACGCGCCAGGATATCCCTCTGGCCGTCCAAGAACAGCTCATCGTGGAGCTCTACTCGAAGTGATGGAGACCCCCGTGCAGATCGATTTAACCGGTTTAGTACTGCCCGAGCGCATTGAGATCACCCAGGCCTCAGAAGATGGAAGCCGGGCAGAG
>CATLTV010000230.1 GCA_950059285.1 uncultured Pseudomonadota bacterium
CCGCCCCTTCATGGCCCTACTTGATCGCGCAAGCGCCAGCAAAGAGTTCTCCCGAGAGGTAGCGTGTATAGGGAAGATCTTTTTTGTGTGGCTGTCGTATATGTGAATTGAGGACCGCGCCGCCCTCGGTGGAGTACATGTCAGGATACTTGAGGTTGATAGAGATGTGTTTGCTGCGTTTGAGTGGATGTACGAGCGTGGCGCTGTGTGTGGAGTCAGGCGGTGACTGTACGATGGCGGCGAAGGTGTACCAGTCGTTGTTACGCCCATCGTTGTTGGCGTCTGTGGTGTTGTGGAAGAAGACGATATCGCCCTGAGTGAGCTGTTTGAAGTGGATGAGGTTAAGTTTTTTGCACCGCGTGTAAAGCTCTGACAGTGAGGTGATTTCTTTCTTTTTGCTGATCAGCTTGGAGTTGTGTTTTTCGAGGTGTTGCTCCAGCGCAGAGAGGAGTTTTTGGTCATCGTTTTGTGTGGCGCCAATGGACTCTTTTTTGAGTGTGGAGAGGGCCGGAAGAGGGCGTTTAGGCTGTGGTTTTGTACGTTGTTTTTGTGCTGTTTTGATAGGTTTTGACGAAGGTCTTTTGGTGCGCCTGGAGGGTGTGTCTTGAGTTGTTGAGAGCAAGAGTGCGCGCTGATGTTGCGACTCCATATAGGTCATATTTGAGCTTGCCAGTAGAGGTGACATTGGAGGAGTGTCGGGCGTGGCTCGTGTAAAGGTGCAGGCTTGTAAGGTGACACATGCGAACGCTAGGGTTACAATGGCAGGCGTTGATGCTTTGAACGTAATGTGTGTCATGGTGTCTGGAGTATGTAAGAGTATCTGTGCTTGCGTGCTTTGGCCTGAATGTGGTCCCGCTTTTGTAAGTAGAGAGGGGCCTTGTAAGTAAGTTGGGCCAGGGTAAGTATGCCGTATTTTTGCAAAAGCTCAAAAAATTAGAGATGACTCGGGTTTAAGCACGTCTGAGGACGTTGCAAAAAATTGCCTGACGTACGTGGTTGTGACACAACCACGGTGAGAGATTATTAGGATCGTGTGCACGCATATGACAGCGTGCTTGTAAGTAGTGACCATGGTTGAGGATCCCATGAGTGAACCTGTGAGTGAGAAGCTTGGAAAATATACTCTTGTGCGCCACCTTGCGACAGGTGGCATGGCCGAGATTTGGCTAGCAGAGCAGGAGGGGCCAGGTGGGTTTAATAAGCAGCTTGTCATCAAGAGAGTGTTGCCTCACCTCGCGCGCGATTCTCAATTTACGCAAATGTTTCTTGATGAGGCGCGCCTTGTTGCGCAGTTGACCCATCCGAACATTGGTCAGATTTATGAGCTTGGCGAGATTGAGGGCTCGTATTTTATTGCCATGGAGTACATTGAGGGACTTGATGGCTCGGATGTGCTGGAGATGTTGACTGGGCGAGGTCAACGCATGCCCATTGGTCTGGCCGTGTATGCGACTATACAGGTGTTACAGGCGCTTGATTATGCGCATGACTTCATTGACCGCGATGGTAACTTTGTGGGGCTAGTTCACCGTGATGTGACGCCACATAACGTGATTATTTCGAACGATGGCGTGATCAAACTCGTGGACTTTGGTGTGGCCAAGGCCAAGGCCAATCACTCAAAAACCCAAACGGGCGCTGTCAAAGGGAAGCTTGCCTACATGGCTCCTGAGCAGATTGCATCAAGCCCGGATCTCGATCGCCGCGTTGATATTTTTGCTGTGGGCGTGATGTTTTATGAGTTCCTGACGGGGAGCAAGCCATTTGGTGAGGATCTTGTCGCAGTGAACGCCATTTTGAACACACCTACGCCAGATCCAAGAGAGTTACGCCCCGAAATTCCACAGTCTCTGGTGAACATTATCAATCTTGCTCTGGCCAAGAAGAGGGAAGAGCGATACCAGGGCGCACAGGCGTTAATGGACGATTTGCAGGATTTTATGCGCGCCAGTGGTATGCGTGGAAATCAGCGTGAGCTTGCTGCTTTTGTACGTGAGTTACAGGGATTGGAGGTGACACATTCGTGGCAAACTCAGTCGCTTGGAGGACCGCGCGCGCGCATTACAGAGAGGGAGCATGCGTTGACTGCACCAGGCACGCCTTCGACGATGGGCGTGAAGACTGGTCCTCAGTCTCCAGCGTTGACACCATCCTCACACGCTCCAGAGATTGCCCGACCACAGACAGCACCTCAGCAACCTGTACAGCAGCAGCCTCACGCGACATCATCAACAGCCCCTGTGAACACCCTATCTCATGAGAGCGTGAGTACATCTGGTGGTGGGAGCGCAGGGCTTGTTGTTGCATTTCTTGTGGTCGTGGTGGCCATTCTTGGTGCGGGTGCTGTGGTGTTTTACCTCTTTATTCAACCTGATGACTCCCCTAAAAAGAAGACGCCTGATAGCAAGGTGACCAAGACAACAAAAGAGGTCACAGACACCAAAAAAGAGCCTTCTTCAAAGCCCAAAGCTCCTGTCAACGAGGTTGATATAGAGAAGGCCGATCCGTCACCTCTGACACACAAGGATGGTTTCCTCGTGTTTGTGCGTTCGGATAAAAAGGCAAAGGTATATTACGAGGGAAAATACCTTGGGTTGACCCCCCTGAAGCTCTTCCCGCGTAAGGGGTCTTACGCGCTGGAGATCACGGACGCTAGTAAGAAATCAGCCAAGAAGGTCAAGCATACCATCAAGGTCAAGGAGTCGATGGGGATGCAGAGCTTTGATCTTACGCTTTGATTGAGTTCTATTGGTGTAAGCTATCGTCGCGGAGCTTGACCTGAAGTCATGAGAAGAAGGGGGGAGGATGGATCAAGAGGCTGTGTACGCATTGTCTCTGAGCAGACCTACAAGAGAGCGGCCCACGGGGCATGTGCCAGGCACATGCCCCGTGGGCCGCTCTCTTGTGGGTCTGCTCGTGAATGAGTTTTCTTATTTCAATAGTTTGTTGGGGAGAGGAGGGAATGAGGCGTTTTCAAAGGAGTCTGCGTGAATACGAAGCCAGATTGCTTCCTCATGCTTGCCTTGCTTATCGTAAATATCTGCGAGGTGATCATAGAGTTCTGCCGAGGCAAGGTTGCCCTTTGTGCTCTGAATGGCCTGCGTGATCAGACGCTCTGCTTCCTTGATGTTTCCTTTTTGGAACTCTAGCCAGCCAAGCGTATCGAGGAATGTGGCGCTTCTATTTGCACCATAGGCAGTTGGTATGGTGGGAGAGTCCAGTGCAATGGATCGAAGACTGAGCGAGAGGCCTGTGTCCAACTCAAGATTGCTCGTGGAGTGTGCATAAGCGAGGTTGTTGAGGTAGGACGTTTGAATAGAGTTCTTTGATTCAAAGGTTGCGATTGTGTTTTGCTGAATGAGTTGGTTGTAAATTCGGAATGTCTGATCGGGATAGCCAGCAGCTTCGTATAGACCAGTCAAGGGTATGACGAGTTCATTTGTTGGCATGCTCATCAGGTTTGCCATGACAGGTGTGAGCTCTGCTTCAAAGAAGTGCAGACCTTCTTTGGCATGTTCTGATCTGGCCCATGTACGGATAGCTGCGCCAGTACCAAAGATATTGGTCTTCAGAATGTACTTTGTGTATGTCTTGGCAATTTCAAGTTGATTGGTTTCAAGCGCGGCATGAATGGTTTGTGGGAGTAGTATGTGGGAGTTCGCAAGTCCAAGTGAGAGCGCAAGGTCGATGTGTTCCCTTGCCTGTTTGGGGTCCTGGTCAAGCAGGTGTGTCATGCCTTTCCAGTACGACGCAAGTGGTGTGTTGGGTGCGTATTGGAACGCCTTTTGACCATATATCTTTGCTAACTTGTGGTGTTTTTTCCACACGAGTTGTTCGGCGATGGTTGCTGCTGCGATGCCCTGATTTTGTGCATTTCGGATATACAGATCAAGGTGCTCCATGGCGTTTTTCTCGTCGCCGAGATCGGCGAAGCTCAGGCCAATGTACAGGTGTGATTTCGGTGTGATGGATTCTGGCACCAGCGCAGGGTAAATGGCCTTTGCTACTTCGGAGGAGAGGTCCTGTGTCAGGAGTGCGTGGATGAGCTGTTCAATGGTGTAAGGATCATTGTTTGTGTCCTTGATTCGCTGCAGAATGTGTTCACGCGCTTCTTGGGTGTTGCCTTCTTTGAAGAGCAAGCTTGCGCGTGTGCTCGCGACAAAGGACGCTTGTGTGTGGTCTGTAGCAAGTTTATCAAGGGCAGGTTTCAGGAGTTTGTAGGATGAGGCTTCATCGGATTGCAGCACAATACGTTTGACCGTGGTTGTGGGGTCCTCGGCGCTGTCCCAGTATGCATCGAGTGCGGTGTGAAACAGCTCTGTATCTCCTGTGAATACCGCGTGCGTCATGAGCATTTCACGGTTGTTCAGTGTGCTGTAGTAGTCCACGTAATTTGTGACAACGTCGGTAGCGCCAGCGTCTGCACCAAGTGTGATCATGAGCTGTGCCACGTTGCGCTCGGCCTGATAGTCGTTGTAGCGCGAGTCGATGTATGTGCGCAAAAGCTCTTCTGGAGGTTGTGGGTTGCCTGTTTTAACAAAGTTCAAACCCACCAGAATGCGCAGTGCTTCGTAGGCGTGTTGAGGGTCATGGCTCTTGATGAGGGGAGTGAGCATCTCAGCGATGGACTCGGTCTGACCCATGTATAACAGGTGCTGACCAAGGCGCAGCTTTGCATCTTCCTCAATGTCGTTGAAGCTTGCATCTTGTTTGGATGGCTTTTCGGTCTCTGTGCCGTTGAGCAACGCCTGTGTGGACATGGGATAGGACTTCACGAGCAGCTCAACCAGTTCATTGGTGGTGCCCTGTTGACTTGCAAGCTGGAGCCATGCCTTGAGCCCATAGTATTGTGAGTCAAGTTTGATGGCTTGTGGTGCAAACTCCAACAATGAGAGTGCTTCCGAGGTGTAACCTGCCTGACCAAGCGCGGCGACGCCCTGAAGGAACGCGTTGTTTCTGTCGATTTTGGAGATATCCACATCGAAGAGTTGTGTGTGGTACAGGTCTGCTTTTGTGGATTCTCGATCCTGTGTGGTCAAGCTTCTGAGCAATGAGATGGCATCAAGCGTGTTTCCGTTTTGGCACAACAGCTGGATAAGCTCGGGGAATGCGAGCGAAGCGAGCCTCTTGCTCTGTGTCATGTGGTTGAGGAGCTTGAACAGGGCGTCCTGGTGGCCAGACGCAATGTAGGCGGACATGGCGTAGTTGAGTACAATGGTGTCAGGGATCTGGCTCAGGTAATCGATGAGGACCTGATGTGCTTGGTCTGGCTCCTCAATGCGAAGATATGCCTGTACCAGCATAAGCGTGAGGGAACCATCAAGCCTGTTCTGTGGTGAGGTGTCACGCACGGTGTTCAGGAGTGCGATTCCTTTTTCTGTAAAGCCTTGATCTAGAAGGACAATGCCCAGATCTCTTTCTAGCGAAGTATCCTCTCTTGAGCGTGACATGATGGGTTGCAGGAGTCGCTCCAGTGTGTCCACTCCATATGCTCTCAGGATGTAACCCTTGTGTTGTGTGATGATCAGGCCTGCGGCGACGTAGTCACCGCTCTGGCTTTCTTGTTCGATGAGTTTAATTGCATCATCAATATACCCATGCTTGAGCAGCAGGGGGATGGATTGCTGAGCGCTTGTAGTAGAGTTGACAATCTCCTGTATGATGCGTTCTGCGCGTGTGGTGTCGCCGCTGGACAGGATGAGTTCAGCGCGAAACATCAAGAAGGCTTCTTGCCTGTCCACGGAGAGCTTTTGTGCAAGCTCTGCTGTGGACTCTGCATGGCGAGTGTAGCCAGCATCATACAGAGCCTGAGCCTGTTTAAGGATCACGCGAGCGAGCTGACCAGGTTGGTTTTTCTCGACTTGTTCCACGGCGACATCAAAGATTTGGGTCGCTTTGTCCACATCACCGCTGATGACATAAGCGTAGGCCAACTCGGCCTGATAGGCCCATGCACTCTCGGGCGTGCTCTTGGTGACGGCTTTGTGGAGGTGTTCGAGAGCTTCCTCCATGTGACCGTGCGTCTTATAGAAGTTGTAGAGGATGGCATGGTTTGCGGCGACCTTGTCCGCCGATGTGCTGCTGATCCAGGATTCCCAGATGCGTCTGGCGTCGTCCTGTTGTCCAAGTTGCCAGTGAAGAAAGCCCAGTGCGTAGCGTTTGCTTAGATCTGAGGTTCTGGTGATTTGCTCAAGCTGTTCAAGCATAAGCTTGGTTTGACCATAGGATTGAGCCTTGCTGTAGATGTCCTCACGTGCGGTGGCGATGCTGGGGCTGAGGTCCAGATATTCTCCAGTGAGAGCAGCGAGTTTGGCGTTGTCCTTATTTTTGCTATAAATATCAAAGAGGTATTTGAAAATTTCGGAGCGTTGACTTGGCGCTGCTGTATTAAACAGCTCAGACAAAATAGGTTCAGCAGCTTGATAGTTTTCGTATTGTATTAGCGCCTTGGCCACTCTGAGTTTTTGACCATACGAGTTGTTTTTATCAAGGTAATCAAGCAGCATTTTTTGTGCTTTATTGTACTGCTTGAGCTCAAGCAGTACCTCTGCGTAGCCCATGTACACCTTGGGTTGAATGGACTTGCCCTTTTCCTCTCGTGTGGTGAGGTAGCGCTGATACGCGTGCTCGGCGAGCGCATAGAACTGGTTGTGTTGAAGATCGCCAGCAAATCGCAATAAGTCGCGTTCCGAGAGCTTGCTCTTCTCAAGGTGTGCTGTGAATGCAATCTCGGCTTTGCGTCGTAAGTCCTTTGATTTGGAAAAGTTCTGGTTGCTTCGTGAGAGCTCTAGGTATGTTTTTCCCACAAGGTGATAGAGCTCCGTGGATGCGATGCCCTCGTCCATGAGGTGTTTGTAGAAGTCAAGCAACCAGTCCAGCTGTTGTCGTCTGTTGAAGACACGATACATGTCTTCAAGAGGTCCCGAAATATTGGTTGAGCTGGTGACATAGCGCGTCCAGAGGTCGAGTGCATCACTTTGACGACCCTGTGAGAGGTACAGGCTGCTAAGTTGCTCAATGTAGACTGTGTTTTTTTCGTAGTTTGGCAGCTTGAGGAGCTCTTCAAGTGTATTGGTTGCTTCCACGGTCAGGTTGGCTTGACGATAACGTGGCAATACTTCCTGAAGTGCACGCATGCGATCATCAGCGTTGTCCAGATAGTTTTGGAGCGCTTTTTTGAGGTCCGTGAGCCTGCTCTTGGACTGATAAATATCTGCGAGCATGAGCCATGCTGTGGGGTTATTTTTTTGTGCTGCTTCCTCAAGATAGGGGATTGCTTGTTCGGCATAACCGAACTGGCGCAGGCGACGTGCAATGGCGAGCAGATCATTGGCGTCGCGATTACGTGACTTGAGGTATTTGGTGTAACTCTCGGGGATGAGTTCAATCTTGCCCCATTCACTGTAAAGATCAGCGAGGCTGTTGGCATAAGCGAGGTTGCTTGTCTTCTGATCAATCAGCTTTTTGTAGAGTGTTTCAGCCTCCTTGAACATGCGCAGTCGTTGGTAAATACGAGCAGCCTGCTTAAGAGAGTGGGGCGTGTTTTTGGATGCTTTGAGGTAGCGCTCAAGTGTAACGAGGATTTCATCACGTTTGTTTTGGCTCGCCATGAGCTCGGCAAGATCAAGCAGGTAGCGGGGGTTGTTTGCATCAACCTCGAGGAGCCGCTCATAAAAGAACTGTGCAAGTTCGTAGTTTTGTCGTCGCTCTGCCCAGGACGCGGCCTGATTCAATGCTACTGTATACTGTGATGGGTCTTGTTGTTGCACGCGCTCGGTGTAGTCCTTGAGGACACGTTCCACATTGCCAAACTCGGCCTTTTGGGCGTAGCTCTCGGCGAGGCTCTCGACGACTTTGAGGTTCGGTGTGGATGCGTTGACGGCTTCTTCAAGCAGCGCAATGGCGAGCTCTGGTTGTGAGAATTGGCGCGCCTTGCTGGCGAGCGTGAGGTATTTTCCAGGAGAGATGGGATCGCCTTGTAGGGCCTTGAGATCCTCAAGATAAGCGTCGATAAAGGTGCGCGCTTCCTTGAGGTCGCCAAGGGCAAGGTGTAGATCCACAAGCTTGAGGTAGACGTTTGCACGCTCGGTGCTTGGTTCTTTTTGGCTCTTGAGTAGCTTGTTGTAGAAGGTCAACGCCACGCTAATAATACCATAGCGCTCGGAGAGTTGTGCGACATCGCGCAGGCGTTGTGTGTGCTCGTTGGTGTCGTGATGGGTGGCGTATTTTTCAAAGGACTTGACGGCCTCCTCATCCTTGCCTGTCAGGAGCAGCAGAGATCCTTTTTCATAGTGGTAGCGGCTCTCCTCGGGGAAATCTTCGATCAATTGTGAGTACAGGGCGATGGCATCTTCTGTGCGCTTGCTTGTGGCGTATTGCGTGGCCACAGCCTCCCTGTTCTTGCGAA
Organism: uncultured Pseudomonadota bacterium; assembly: GCA_950059285.1. Taxonomy (GTDB): domain Bacteria; phylum Myxococcota_A; class Bradymonadia; order Bradymonadales; family Bradymonadaceae; genus CATLTV01. The sequence continues at coordinate 8,408 of CATLTV010000230.1, forward strand.
AACTTTCCTTGCTCAGGTTTTCGGCGATGCTTTGCTGCGTTTCAGGAGATGTCTTTTGCACAAGTGACTGGTGTGTATCGACAAATTCCTGAAGCTCATGTCGAAGCTCCAGAGCCTTGATGTGATCCTCAAAGAACGTGACTCGCCCGAGCGCAGTACGCAACGCTTGCAGGTAGTCACCATCAAGAATTGCTGTAGGATCAGCCTGACGAGCAGCGCGCCATGTGTCGACGGCATCAATGGGGTTCTCTAACTCCCAGTGAATCTTGCCAAGAATACGTCCTGCATCTGCTGTCAACTCACCTGAATCAAATGCAGCCTGTGCATGTGGTAACGCTTTTTTGTAGCGTTGCTGGACTTTCTTGAGCTCCATGGGGGGCTGGCTGTCATTGGAGCTCATGGCTTGTGTCATGGCTTCTGCTTCCTTGACATAAGACTGCGCCATCAACAGGTCATAACGAGGGTTTTTGGGCTCTTCTTTTTTCCCAATACGTGCACTTTGACGTGCCTCCTCAAAACGTTGTTCCGCGATGGCATCCATCCCCCGATCGTAACGGTTTTGGCAGGCTGCCTGTGTCAGGAGCATGAGTGCCAGGAGGATAGTTCCACAAAGTGGTTCGAGGCGATGGATGAGTTGTCGAGGCGTGTGCATAAAGGTACTGACCTTGGAGGTGATGAGAAGTACGAGGTTAACCTTGTAGAGAGGTTATCGTGAGACCTTGAAACGGCAGGAGTATAACGCTGATTGGCGTTGAGATCATCCCCGGAGCTTGATTTGTTTATGAACGTACGATTTTGCGTGTTATTGATGCATATTGCAAGATGGAGCAGTGGGTGGGGTTGAGTTCATGGCGCTGCTCTTTACGCAGGCGAGCATGATTCACGTGCTTTTGTGGGGTTATGAGGCAGGAGGCTTGAACTGGAAGGTATTCTTCTTTTCAGATTTGGTCATGGACTTTACAATGTATTGGATTATGCTAATAAGATTCTCCCTTCGGCCTCGTGTTGAAAGGGTGAATTATGTTGACAAGCGCTTCATCTGGCATGAGGTTGTGCTGTGTGTGGGCCACTGGCCTGGATGAGTCTCGTTTTGCGGCCATCCTGACTGAGCTGGTGCAGCCTCCCAAATTGGTGCAATGATGAATATGATTTCATGTTCAGTATCAATGGCTTGATGGCGCTTATCACACATACATCCTGGTCTCAGGGTGCTGAAGCAGGTTCTTGGAGCGTAGGACCACAATGGACGGTCAGGGCAGATGAGGCTGGCTTGCCCACTTTTTGAGGACTGCGCTCTCACCACTATCACATCGTGTTCTTGACCTCGGGGTCTGGTGGCAGGGGTCTGATACACATCTTATCGCATTGAATTTATTCAGAACATAGAAGAGCAACGAGTTATGTCAAAATCAACTGAAGAACAATCAGATCGTTCCTACCGAGGACTCATGATCAAGCGAGGCAAGCGTCACTGTAAAATTGTGAACGTGAATGATGAGGAGGATGTGCTCTTCCGCACCACAAACCTTCGCGATGCAGAGCACTACCTCTCCTTGATTGAGGAGCGTGATCGTCTTCTGACTCTCCTTGAGTCTCGCGGTGTTGCTCCTCACCGCATCTACCTTCTTGCGATTGACGAGGCCAAGCGTGGTCGCGTCAATGATGAGCAAGTTGCTGCTGTTGAGGTTGTCATCGTCGCCAAGGCGGATGACTCTGCGGTTGTCGTGCGCCACCTGAGTGATGGTCGCGAAGAGATTGTCGATCTTGAAGAGCTTGAGCCTATCGATGGCGGAAGCTACCTCCAGGGACCTGATGTCACCGATGAGAGCGTGCACGTGGTGCTTCGCTACGATCGTGAAACCGAGTCTGCCAGCATTGTGGCCATGCGTGATGGCGCGCTCACCAGCGAGTTTGTCTCAAACTGGTCCAGCGTCGATCCTCCTGGCAGCGAATACTCTGCAAGCGTGGTCGTGGCCGAGGGCGATGTGCTCGTCTATCAAGCTGAGATCTCCATCGAAGATTGAGCCTGGCTCAAACGAGATACCAAAAAGGAGGCGGCTTTGGCTGAGGTTGCATCCGTGTGCTCATCGCCATA
>CATLTV010000231.1 GCA_950059285.1 uncultured Pseudomonadota bacterium
CGATATGTCCACATCGCGTGGCCTAATTATCCCGCAAAAACTCGATTACTCAAACAAACTCCCCCACCTTGAACTGACCTCACTCAAATCAAAGCTCTCGCTTACGCTTGGAGGTCTTGCACTCATCCTCCTCACACAGCCCATCTTCCTGTGGAGAGCAGGCCTCGTTGAACCTCTGGCAGGCGTGATGAACCTGAGGACAACCGCACCACACCAGTACAGCATCTCAAAAGATGTCCCCGTTGAAGTTGTTGAGATCATCCGAAACTCAGGTTCATCACCACGCATGTGGACAAGCAAAAACTACGAAAACTTCGTGCTCTACAAGCTGCTCCCACAACAGGTCAAACCTCTCACGCTCACTGACCCCCGCGTAGAAATGTTCCCACCAGAAACACTGGCTCTTCGCGATCTTATCAGAAAAGATAAGTCCCTCTGGCGAGGCGTCTTTCAGGGGTATGATATCCGCGCTGCCCTGCTTGATCATACACAGGACCCAGACCTCGTGAAGGCCCTCACAGAAGACCCCTCATGGCACCTCATGCAACATATTGATAACACATACTATTTTGTCCTCGTACGCGCAGTAAAGACCTTGTGAAGTTGGGACGGCCTGCTGATCTTGAGCAAAACACAACACATCAACCGCGATCAATCCACAGACCCATCGCATAGTCATCGTAATAGATGCCGTCCACACACATCGCTTTTTCGATCCGTCCCTCAATCACAAAACCAAACTTCAAATAAAGCGCAATCGCACCGTGGTTATCTTCACGCACAAACAGATTAACCTTGCGCACCACATCGTTACGCGAAACCCAGTCAATCAACATGCTCAACATTGCGCTGGCAATCCCCTCACCTTGACATCGCTTGAACACGCTCACACCAAACTCTCCTGAGTGGCGCATTCGCGCGCGTGCTCCTGTACCAAAACTCAACATGCCCACCACATCACCACGAGAGCTACGTGCAATCAGCGCAATGTCTGTTTCGGATTGACGCTTGCTCTCAAAGAACTCCTCCTCATACGCCACATCGCGGCCAAACTCTCCCAAGCCAAAGGTCAGAAAATCACTCTCGCCGCCAATAAGCTCAAGATAGTCTATCGCAATCGCGGCATCTTCCCTGGTTGGCTCATAAATACGAACAACCTCCCCGGAACTCGTCTCAATTACACGCTCAAACACTTCGGGTCTCGTACTCACGCTCATCCTCCATGGGTCATGTTTCTTTTACGTTGAGCAGGGCAAACCTGTGATGTGTCCTGTCCTATTCCTGCCGACAAGACCACGACAAATCAAAAACCACCGCCATACAACACATACACATCATGTGTTGCCTCCTCGCCAATTAGCCCTTTTGCGTATCCCAAACGCAGACTGCCTGTCGCATAATATCCAAAGGTTGCCGTCAACACAGCCTCAGCACCCACGCCTGCAAGTGGTTCAGAATCAATCAGAAAACCGTTATAGGCCGAACCATAATCAAGGAACAACCTCCCCTTCAGGTGCCTGAAATACAAGGGCGCTGTGGAGAAGCCACGCTCAAGATCAAAGAGCGGAAACCTCCACTGTAAGCTTGATACCAAATACTTTGAGCCCGCACGCACTCCTGCGGGATAACCTCGCACGACAAGAGTACTTGAACTGCCCTGAAACACTGCGCTCTGAAAGAGGTTCTGCAATGAGTTCCCACCCAACGTATAATACGAACGGTCCCTGAAATTGCTGGTAATGTAGCCACCTGTCACATTTGCAGACAACACATGACGTTCAAACCATGGAATTGGCAGAAAACCCTGAGCGCCATAACTGAAACTCAGAGATTCATAATCACTCCCCAACGAGGGGTGTCGTAACGCCACTGAACCAAGCAAACCAATACCACGCTCCGTCGATACAGAATAAGCGTAGCGCTCCAGATAGTTATAGCTCAAACTGAACAACAACTGGTTAAACCATCCCACCTCGGCTGGACGTGGCTCGAGATCGCCAGGCTCATGCTCAAACGTAGGCACATAACCATACGACCTGTGATCAACCTTGTATGATGCTGTAAGGCTGACGTTATCAAAGGTCGACAAAATCGGGTACGCCACATTGCCTTGCGCAAAGATCTGGCGCTCGATAAATGGAAAATACCTGCTCTCCACAAACAACCCGCGTTGATTGGGATACTCCCTGTATGCTCCATTGAACGATAACGTAAATGGTAGCCCTGTATAACGATACAAAAGCCCCACATTGGGCCTTAACTTATCAAACTGCACGTCACTCAAGACACCAAGTGACAACGAATAGAAGTGCCTGTCTGTGGTCTCGAAACCTGTCACGGATGCCGAGATACCTAACCCCGCCAACAACACACCTGCATCGGGGACAAGGAGCACAGGCTTCAAGTTCTCAATCGGGTTATAGCGCTTCTCCTCAAATGTCGAGACATCGATCTTTGGATAACGACGCCACGTGGATGCCTTTTTTCCTCCGTCAGATTTCCAAGCATTTTTAAGAGGATGCCTTACCCTCGCAATATCATAACCTCGGTGAGAATAACTTGTCGCGTAAATATACTCACCATCAGGAGACACCCTCGGAGAGAACAAACCCAACACCACATCCGTCAGTTGCTCAACCTCTCGGCTCTCAAGATCCATGGCATACAGGTTATATGCACCCTCACGATCCGAGGAGAAATATAACCTTCCATCAGGGCCAAAGCTTGGATCAAGATCCACGGACTGATCCCGCATTAACGGCTCAAGATGAGGCCCATCACCTTCCCTGTCAAAGCGATACACCCAGAGGTCACGCTGCCTCAAATCAAGTCGCCACCAGCTAAACACGATCCCAGAACCATCAGGCAAAAACTCGGGCGTCGCAATCTGTTGCCAGTGTCGATCGTCATCCCAGGGCCACCATTGACCGCTGACAAGTACCTGCTCTTCTCCCACAAATTTGTCACCATCAAGCTCTCGTAACACAAGCTCCATCGTACCAAACCTGTGCCTCACATACGCCACACGTTTTCCATCGGGGGAAAACACGGGCTCACGGGCACGGTCCAGCGTGGTCAGGCGAGCCTCTTTTTTCGATGTGACATCATAGAGAAAGATGTCGTCGTAGCGGTAGACGTTACGGGTGATGACCTTTCGCGCGTAGATCAACGCCTTGCCATCAGGTGACCAGTTTGACACCATCGTCGCCTGATCCACCTCAAATAACTTATTAACTTCTGCTGATGTCGCCTCTGAAAGCGGCACAGAAGAGAACTTTGCATGATCGCGCAACGTATCCTGAAAGAATGATAACTGATTGTATTCAGGACGAATTCTTGGATACTTATTCTCACCACCAGAGGTCGTAACCTCTTCAATCATGGTGTTCATCCCGCGCGCGCGCACTGCTGTAACCGTTGCCAGACTTGATGCCGTGACCTCAGTCGCCCAACGTGTCCACATCTGGTCAAAGTCCTCACCCACAATCTTTCGGGCAATGCGATTCATCCCAAAAGGAATCAACGTCGCACCATACGCGCGATGAAACTTTGTGAAAAAGTCTTCCCCATGATTTTTGGCGATCCACTCCATAAAGAAGCAGCCAAACAAATATGCAGATGAGCCAAATGGCCAGTGCACAGGCGCATGCGTCGTCTGGCCCAGCGTCACTGGGTGCGGCCCCAACACATCCGCCCTCAACCACATTTGATACAGCGAACCATTCACTCGCCCCGTCCCTGTACGCGCCGATTCCTGATACGTGGCAAGCCCCTCAATGTACCAGCGAGGAAGCAGTTGATTGGGATTAAGCACTTTCCCCAATACACTGTTCACATAAGGAGACACCCCCAGTGAGGTATCCAGATGCAATACATGCACATATTCATGAAACACGAGAATACGCAGCCAGTCATCGTAATAACCAAGTACGCTATCTGACTCGGGGGGCATCCCATAAATGTTGATTGTATTACGCGCATACGTCGTGGCTGAGCCATTGGCCACATCAAGCTTGTCGTTGACAAACACCTGTGTCTTTCCCGCAGGAGTCCACCCCAGAAGAGGCACATAAATCGCGTGCGCTTCCTCGGCAAGCACTGCGGTACGATAAGCAAGCGCCTCAAGCTGTTCCTGGTAGTGAACCTCAAAGTGAGGGGTCTCAAGTGTCTTAAACTTTACGCCAGGATCTTCAAGCGCATAGACAGGAGTAGACGCAGCGAATGCCCACACAACCTGCACGACAGCAACACACAAAAACCCTATAATCCAGGACCTTACTCTTACCACACCAAAACCTTGCCCTATATGCGAGGTCCTGTCCGACCATCACAAATCATCACGCCGAATAAGCCAATCACCCTCGCCAATCTCGGAGGGCAAGATAGCGCGATCCACAGGCAAAGTAAAATCATCCGTATGATAGGCTTCAAGCGAAGCAATCCCCCTGTCAGGCTCAATCTCCATGATTAATAACGCGCGTGGTGACGGCTCTGATGTGCCCAGCAACACGCGAGGACCACCACCAAGACAGGCCATTGACACCAGGCGCAAACCATTCTCTCTTTTTCCAGGATAATACGCGTGATGATGACCACTTAAATAGAGCGTCACACCATACTTCACAAACATCTCTTCAAGCGACTTATCATCAAGGATTTCACGCTCTCGCTTTTGCGCAAACGGATACAACGGGACATGGCCATACACAATCTTGGTCTTCACATCACGCTGCTTACGCAACACGGACTCAAGCCATTTACGATGCGATGAAGAGAGCTTACCCACGGTCGATGCATCGATCGACACAAACAACACCCCCTCATGTAAGTACGCGTATCTTCTTGGATAATGCTTATCGTCAACGTAGTTCAAGTCAGGCTTGTACCGCCGCCATGTCTCATTATACATCGCTCGCTCCGCCTCAAAACCAGGGCGGTTTGTACCGTCATGATTTCCAGGAGTGGGCGCAAAAGGAATGTGCGCAGCACGCAATGGCCTTGTCACTGCCGCATGAAAACCGTGCCACATCGCCTCGTAATCAAGCCCCTCCTTCATCCCTGCAACCATATCTCCTGTGGAGAGCACCAGAGAGGGCTTGTACACATCCACCAACGCATCAATCGCCCTGTGCACAGGCATCTTGTATGAGGTTGACCCGTAACTCCCATTCAAGTCCGAGACCACCGCTACGCGTACGGTGCGTGAAGATGAATCATGTCGTGTACCCACCTCTATCACACGTTCATTCAGCGTTCGAATCAACTCAATCGGCTTAAACAACCCCTCCAAAATTGCCGAAAGTCGTTCATATGCAGAGAGAGAATCAAGCACTGCACTTGATGACAACTCAAACAGGTGCACAGGAGGACGTATCGCCTGAGCTGTCGTGGTCGAAGAAAAACAAATCGCGCACAACAGGGACAAACACAAAAAGCAAGATGTTGATCTTATATGCTTATTTCTCGACACACGACCCATACACACGATCCTCTCTGAAACATAAACCAGATGCTCTGACTATTCTCTCAATACACATCAAAGTAAAGAAAATCGCATCCGTCACACACACTCTTTCATGCCTGTTCTCACGTTGCCTGATGTCGCGTATATGATACAAAGGCATCACATGTTGTAAGGTGTGATGGATGAATTACCTTATCGCAGTGATACCTCAAACGGCACACAGCACAAGTCTGCGCTCCTGCAAACATATACATAACCGCGGTTCAAACCTCTCAAAACAATACAAAATAACCATTATAATTCAAAGACATAAACAATGACAGAAATCACATCACCAGGCTCAAGCAAACTCTATTACGAAACCTACAACCTCGACAACAAGAGCGCCGATGTCTCGCCAATTTTGTTTCTCAACGGAATGACGCAGACCACCATGAGCTGGAAGACGTTGGCCAGGCGATTGCGCGACACCTACCCCGTCATCACCTACGATGCACAGGGACAGGGACAGAGCATTCCTGCCAAGGATGCAAGCTTTGAACTTGCCATGCATGCTGACGATCTGAGCGCCTTGCTTGATGAACTTGATGTGGAGCGCGTCCATCTTGTAGGTTTTAGCCACGGCTCTCGTGTGGCGCTCGCCATGGCAAATCATCACCCTCAACGTGTTGACCACCTCGTGCTCTGTAGCGCCACAGCCACCCCCACAGCACTGCAACGCACCATCATTCGGGGATGGAGAGAGATCCTTCGTCATGGTGGCCTGGAAGCGATGAGTTGGGCAGCACTCCCAACCATCCTTGGCAACGCATATCTTGAGCAGCATGAACACCTGATCAAGGGCATCATCTCAGCAAGCACCAGTCGCAACCAGCCTGAAGGCGTCGCCAGTCTGCTTGATGCCATGATGCACTACCCAGACCTCTCCGAACTTGCCACACAGGTACAGTCCCCTACCCTCGTCATCAGCGGAGAGGAGGACCTTCTTGTCACACGTACAGGCGCAGAAAAACTCGCCGAGCTTTGTGGCGGCACACATCACGAGGTCGCACAGGTCGCGCACACCGTTCCCATTGAAAATCCAGGCGAATTCCAAAAATTATTACTTGATTTCTTGCCATGAAAAAAGATGTCACTCAGCGCTACAATCGATGGTTGATACGGGGCCTCACGGCGCTTGTACTGACCTGCTTTGGCTGTAAAAATACGCCTGAAGAACCTGCTCCTAACACCGAGGAAACACAGACCAACGAGCAAAAGACAATCAAGACAGCTGAACTCCCATCACGCATGGAAAACGCTGAAACAATCCCCCCAAAAACAACCCTGCCCGACTGGAATTCACTCAGTTGGACGCCCCTGTCAACGGGGAGCGACCTCATGATCGCAGAGGTAGACACTATCCTTGAAAGCCAGGGCTTTGCACTCCTTCAATACCCATGGAAATCCGAGACATCACAAGGAGTTGCCTGGATTGTAAGAATCAAAAGAGAGGGAAGTTTTGGACGGGTGTTGCCATCAAAAACAGTACGCCCCTTGAGCAAGCTTGTAAGCACAGACAAGGGGCCATGGGTCGTAATTAACGGTGGCTTTTATGAGCATGACAGCGAAGGAAATAATGTCCCCATGGGTGTTGTGCTTTCAGGCTCACACCTTGAGCATGACTACGTCCATCGTGGCGGCTCGGGGATCCTGCTCATGCAACAAAACAAGGACAGACATTCAGGCAAGTCGATGAAGATCATTCATCGAAACGCATGGAAGGACGCCAAAACACCCCGAGTCACTGATGCACTTCAATCCATTGACCGCATCATTGATAAGAGCAAGTTGCTTGTAAAAAAACGAGAGCATATGCGCCACACCGCAAGGAGCGCGGTTGCGCTCTCACATGACCATATCTGGGTTATTGCAGCCGCGGCCAGAGGAAGCATCAAGGAAACCTCTGCACATGAATACAAGCTAGTTGGCACAAGCTTCAAAGGCTTATCACTGTATCATTTTGCAGAACTTGTTCAAGGGCTTACCAGCGCAGAGCAGGCACTCAACCTCGACGGTGCCGTCTCCACACAGCTACGCGTTCAAACCATGGACGAGATGTTTGATGTGCAAGGAGAGCGAGGCACAATCAATGCACTCGAATTCCGCCCTCCTCGAAGGTAGCGTCCAGTAGCGGGAGCATCACACAAAACGTCGAGCCCTGCCCAACCTCGCTGGTGACATCAATCATGCCATCCATCATCTCGACCAATCTTGCCGAGATAGGGAGCCCAAGACCAGTACCACCAAATTTTCGCGTGGTGGAGTTGTCTGCCTGCTCAAAGGGGGCAAAGATTTTTTGCAACTTCTCGGATGAAATTCCAATACCTGAATCAGAAACAGTGCACAACAAACAGTCACTTGAGTCTGCACCCTCTTGCACCTCAAGCGTCAAACTCACCTCGCCATTGGATGTGAATTTCGAAGCATTGGAGAGCAAGTTCAACAGGACCTGTTTTACACGTACATCATCGCAAAAGAGTGACTTCAGATGCGCTTTATCGCGTAACTTGAAGTCGTTGTTGTTCTTCTTCATCAGAGGTTTAACGGTCATATCAACATCTTCAACAAGTGACTTAAAATCAATCACTTGAGGCACAATCTCAAGCTTACCAGCCTCAATTTTCGACAGGTCCAGGATGTCATTAATCAGACCATGGAGATGGCTTGCAGCGTTCTTAATTTGAGTCAAATCAGAATCAAATTCATGCACTTCCATATCATCAGCTTCCTCGCGAATCAGCTCAACATAACCAAGGATTGCGCTCAAGGGAGTGCGCAGCTCATGACTCATGTTGGCAAGAAACTGACTCTTGACAATACTCGCGTTGAGCGCGGTATCACGTGCCCGTTCCGTTTCCTTGTGCAGCTCCACTTCGCGCAAATGCGCCTCCTCGCTTTCGGTCAACAGTTGATTCAAGTCCGTCACCACAGCCTTGGCAAATGACACACTACTCACCTGAAGTAAAAAGCATGACGACACTGTAATCCATAATGCGTCGGGAATCCCCTCGTGCAAATAGAATCGCATGAGCAACACAACAGACCCAATCACATATGCAGCGGCTGCACCTCTGACCCACAACACTGCACGCTTCCACATATCAAGCGAGATAAAGCCCAACATAATGACAGTAAAAAACAGGTTGCTGATCGCGACAAAGAGAATCCCATACGAAGGGTCTCCCAATGTAGGAGAGAAGAACTGGAACTGAAAACTCGCGAAAAAGATCCATACAGGGAACACTATTTTTCGGGCGAGCACGTAACGCTTACGTTTTGCCAGAATGAAGCACGCCATGTGCACAATCGCCATGGCCATGAGCGCAAAGAAACACACAAGGCCCATGGTGGCCATGGGGCCGCCCCCAACAAAAATTGGGATGGTGCTAAGCGTACCAAAGAAGAAGACGCCAACGAGCATCCTCAACAACAAGACCAAACGTTGATCACGCCGATAAATCAACCTCTCCTTGGTCAAGAGCTCCTCTCTTTGATGTTGTTTCGGCGTTTCCATACGTCAATAATCCATTCAGACTCAATAATTTATGTAACTTGACGCTGTCCTGAATCAGCGACTCCACACACTCAAAGAGCATCAAGAGCACGCTCAAACGTTACACGTTGATGTCATTTAATCCTTACGTTCAAAGCGATACATGAGATCACATCGACACAATATTTTGGTATTACAGTGGTACTCACATTATACACATATAGTTCACACTATTGCAAAACCCATAACCTGTCAGGACGCGCACAAATGCTTGTATCTGCAAAATATTTCTGACATCCAGAAGCACCTTCACTGCATGACGACACATCCAGACAACGCCATCCCTGAGACACGCGACAATCAGCGTCACTGTCACAAGCTGGAGCACATACAGATAGCGCACCCGAGCTTGTACCAACGTCACGACATACACTCCCATCGGGACAGGAGCTGTCATCCAAACACGAGGCTTGTGTACACACACCCGCTGGCCACAGGTTTGCAAAAAAGAAGGGGTCCTCAAATCCTGTTGAACACGTGAGGCCATCAGCACACACTGAAGAGCTTGCACAGGCAGCACCAACCATAGGACGACAGATAGCCCCTGAACTTTCCCCATTAATTTCAACATCTTCACAGGACTGACCAGGCTTACACTCAGTCTCACTCACGCATGCACGCACACAGATGCGATCGCCATCGGCAGAGCCCATACATCTTAAGCCATACCCGCACTCCGCACTTGATTCACACAGGTCGCCTTCCTGCACCTCACCACCTGCATAACAAATTCCCTGCCCTTCAGCCTGCGTGGGCAAGCACACTTCTCCCCCACTACACAGCGCAAATACATCATCACATGTGGCCTGACACAGTCCACTCTCAGAAGTCGAGGAACGCACACACACAGAGCCATCCATACACTCGGCATCCGAGTAACACGCATGACCAGGTTGAGCCTCCCCTTGATAACAGACAAAGATCTCTTCTGAGCCAGTGACTTCCACGCACTGGCCACCGCTCTCACACGCAGAACCAGGCGAATCACACTGAGACAAACACCTCACGCCAGACTCTCCAGAAGCACAGACAAAGCCATCTTCGCACCCTTCATCAAGACACGAAATCTCATCAGAAGAGTCGTCTTGATTGCAATCAAGGCAAAACGATGGTGGCGTGGGCGGATCAGGATTACAGGCGATGACCAACAGCGAAAAAGCAACGTATATGTACTTGTAATTCAACATGTTGGTCACCGACCCGTAAGAAACTTTTATGAAAGGATAAACTCGGAGGCAGACGGACGCAATCTCACATCGAAACGTACCACGCCTCGATTGGGCAAGGAGTCATCAGTGGTCGGTGCCGCGGTACGGAGCAGATCGGTCAGAGGGACCCTTGTTGCGGTGG
>CATLTV010000232.1 GCA_950059285.1 uncultured Pseudomonadota bacterium
AATTTGCGACCTTTTTGAAGTACGTGTCGTGTCAATAACCGACTGAAATAAAAAGAAAAACTTCCAGTCTGGGTAACCGTTTTGAGCTCACCTGCGAGCCCATCGCGTGTTAGCGCGTTTCAACGAAGTTATTGACTTGAGTGTATCATATAACCCTAGATCGTGGCGAGTCTGGTGCAGCGAGTTGTTACACACTTTGTTCTGCGATACAATCACATCAAGTGGGGCAGACTGCTTCGAGAACCAAAAGAAAAGAGGTTTAAAATGTCCAAGAGTTCAAGTCAGTTAGGTGTGGCTCCCCCTGAAGGAGTCAAGGTCTTTGCTGAGAATGGTACAGATGTTACGTTGGTGCGTTGGATGCTGTCCTTGACTCCCGAGGAGCGTTTGCGTGTTCTTCAAAACAATGTGAATAGTGTCTTGAGGTTGAGACGTGTCACACACAAACATTGATTTTTTCGAGATTTTAAGAATACTTAGCGAGCATGATGTCAAGTTTATTGTCGTTGGAGGGGTGAGTGCGCTTCTCAATGGTGCGCCTGTAATGACCTTTGACCTTGACATTGTTCATGAACGCTCTCCCCAAAATATAAACCTCTTGTTGAGTGCTCTCAAACAACTTCAGGCTCATTACCGTTATCATCCCAATAAAATAGAACCCAATGAGTCACACCTTGAGTCTACAGGACATCAGCTGTTGAATACATTGCATGGTCCTCTGGATATCTTGGGTCAGATTGATGACCAAAAAGACTACAACCAATTACTTCCTTATTCTCATGAGGTCGAGCTACTTGAGAACACATTTCATGTGCTTGATTTGGACATGTTGATTGAAGTGAAGAAAAGAGCAAATCGAGATAAAGATAGAGCGGTGTTACCTGTATTGGAGGTAACTCTTAAAGAGCAAAAAGATTCTTGAATGACGTGCCATTTACATTACAAGACATCGCTCTTATTTCGTTGTTGTTATTATAGAGGTTTCGGAAAAGTGTGTAACCATTTTAAGCTAACCTGCGAGCCCCTGCGTAGCGTAAGCCTATACGACGAAGGCACTTTATTAAAGTGTACCACAGCGGCGAGACAAACGGCGAGACTGGTTCAGCGCGTTGTTGTGCAGCTTGCGCGTTGGCGCAAACACGAGAGAAGGATGACTACTGTTCTTCATCCAAGATCTGAGAGGCCATAGAGACGACAGCATCTGAAAGCGCCCAGAGAGATTCCACATCCGTTTCAGGTTCATCTTGAGGCCATCCCCAATGAGAGCAGAGTTGTTCAAGTGAAAAGGAACGTTGTTGAGGATCGAGCAAGTAACCCAAAGCTTGATCAAGAGCGTTGATTTGCACTTTCAGTCTTTCACGAATCTCTGCAGATGCAAGAGATGCATGACACGACATAACGTAACCATGAGGACTGGCGAACCAGCCATCGTTGAAGATTTCTATGGAGTAGAGCGTTCGGCGTAACTCTAAGTGTTTATCCCACGCATTGGTGACGTCACGCATGGAAAACCGATGTGTTGGATCTTGAGGTTGCACACAGAATTTGGCGAGTTGTTCTGTTGTAGTAAATGCTGATTGTATCAAGTCATGAAAGACATCTCTTTGAATGAGTGCGCCATCCACATTGAATTCTCCTCGCCAGATTTCTAATGGGGTACAGTCGTATTCAAGTGCACGACTCATAGCTTGCAGTCGAGCATATTGGAGGTGAAGTGATTCGTTGTCATCTTCTGTGGGTTCCCAACTCGCGTGGAGACCTTTCAGGTTACGATATCGCAACAACATGCGTATCAAGTCTGATGCGTTGAGTTGTTGTTTGTCTGATAAGTCATCTGCGTATGTGAGCACGACTATTTCTCCCCATTCATGTTTCTCGACATCTCATTATGGTTCAAAAGCCATAAGTTGTCAGCTGCACAACCGTTTTGAGCTCACCTGCGAGCCTAGGCGGAGCTACACAGTGAACGAAGTTATTGACTTTTAGAGATTAGCACAACCCAAAGATCGTGGCGAGTCTGGTGCAGCGAGTTGTTATGCCCCCAAGGTTGAGTCTTCACTTTTGAACTCTTCTCGAAGATCCTTCATATCAAGGTTGCCTTCAATGCAAAGTGGTTGAAGTACTTTCAAAATAAGAGAAAATTGGTATGTGTGTGAGAGGCAACTATAAAAACAAGTGGTTCAGGGTTCAAGCGAAGTGGAAGGATAAAGAAACTGGCTGTCATGCACAAAAGGATTGGAAGCCAAGAGTTCATGTCCCCACACAAGGCGAGGAGGGTTATAAAACTCATACACATACTCGGATGAATGACCTGTCATCCTCATAATTTTAGCTTGTACGTTGTGCGCACCGAGCTGTGCAGGTGAGCAACCTTCCTTGAGAAGCATTAGAGCGGGCGTTCTATAATACATGTTTTGAATTGGGCTTTGTTTAAGTTGTTGATTTTTAATTTTAATTTAAATATGGGTTTGTGTTATTTGTTTCTTTTGTAGGAGCATATGTTGGAAATTATGAATAGATATTTTTATGAGTTGGGCGCTAATTCTTGTAGAGTAAGCTGAGTGTGAGTTCTACCATTGTACCTAATTTCTAGTTCTATATCGTTTAACGTAAGGTTAGATATTTCTTGAATGCATACGTGGTGAGCTTTTACGTAATTCTGTAGGCTGTCAATGGCTTCTTTGTATGAGTTATACTGTGTTTCAGAATGAATGATGTAGCATCCATAATGATACTTCCCAAGCCGCATGTCGTTGATGGATATAATATTTTCAATCGTTTTTAAGTTTTCTTCGGTGTTGTCATAATATTCATTGATCGACAGGGACCATTTATACATATCAAGTCCAAAAATCAAAAGATTAGAAAGGGTTCAGGGGCATAACACATTCTTCTATTGCGAAGGTGTGGATAACGGCGGTGTTGAGGGTGAGTATAATGGCTGTGTATAATTTTGTGTATCTTGATTTTGGATGTGTGGTTGTGTTGGGTGGTGTGTTGATATTGGTGGTTTTTATCGTTGTGTTATTGGATGTCATTCGTGTTGCATGTGTTTGAGGAGAAAATGTGTGGATGGTGCGCAACCTTGAGGTGAGGACTGCCGATACCTAGAATTAATTGGGCTGTTGCTGTTTCGTTTGAGGTGGGATGGCTCATGTATTTTTGAAGTAATGTGGCTTGATGGTGTGGTGAGGCTGGTGGTCTTGCCGTGTCTTGAATTGTCACTGTTAACATATTTTGTATTGAAGGGGTGGATGATGAAGTTGATTCCTCAACTGCGTAAAGTCATGCGTCAGAAGCGTTATGCTGCGACGACGGAGAAGTCTTATGTGTACTGGGTGAAATCGTATATTCGGTTTCATGACATGTCGCATCCTGATGTATTGGGGGCTGAGCATATTACGGCGTTTCTAAACAATTTGGCGGAGGCGGAGAATGTGGCGGCGTCCACGCAAAACCAGGCGTTGTGTGCGTTGGTGTTCTTTTACAAGCATGTCTTGAAGAGAGAGCCAGGTGAATTGGAGGGGTTACACAGGGCAAATCGGCCGCGAAAGCTCCCCACTGTGTTGTCGTGTGAGGAGGTTTCACTACTGTTTGATGAGGTGGACTCCAAGTTCTTGCTGCACTTCCAGTTACTGTACGGTTCAGGTATGCGTTTGTCCGAGCTGTTGAGGTTGCGGATCAAGGATGTCGACTTCAATCAACGCTTGATTTTGATTCGTGCTCCCAAGGAACGCAGGGATCGTAAGGCATTATTGCCTGATGAGGTGTTGATGCCATTGCGTGAGCAAATTGAGCATGTCAGGCACTTACACTTTCAGGATATGAGGGCTGACAAGGGATATGTGCAGCTGCCTTTTGCGTTGGCTCGAAAATACCCCAATGCCGCCAGTGCGCTTGCGTGGCAGTATGTGTTTCCTGCCTCACGATATGTCTGGAATGATGAGCGTAAACTTGGGCGGCACCATATGCATGGTAGCTCATTACAACGTGCGATTAAGAAGGCTTCTGCGCGTGCGGGGCTCCGCAAGTCTGTGGGGTGTCATACCTTGAGGCATTGCTTTGCGACACATCTGCTGGAACAAGGCGTGGATATTCGTACGATTCAGCAGTTGTTGGGCCACAGAAGGGTGCAGACCACGATGATTTATACTCATGTGGCCAACAAACCTCTTGGCTTTACTAGCCCACTAAGCCGACTTTTAAGATAATGTTCTGACAGTGAACGAGTGCTTGTGTGTGGAATGGATGTGAGAGGTTGCTTCTGATTTCCGTCCTGTGGTACAAGTGCTCGTTTGCTTTGTCATGAGATGACCTGTCACACGTCAGATCAGGTTGGTCTGACGTTTATGGAGATAAACAATGCGAGAATATTTAAAACTTATTGATACGGATACTCAGGGTGTGCGCTCTGATGTATCTCCCTTGTTTCGTGATTTCGAGGCCACACAGAAACTTGTTCAGGACCTGATTGCCCCATTTCTTGATCTTAATGTGACGCATGTTGCTGGGATTGATGCGCTGGGGTTTATTCTTGGGGCTCTGGTGGCTCGTGAGCTTGAGGCTGGTTTTGTGCTGATTCGAAAAGGCGATAAATTGCCAGTGCCCACGTTTAGTCGCGAGTATATCAGCTCTAGCGGTCACTTTAAGCGTCTGGAGCTCCGTAAAGATGCGGTTCAAAAAGGTGACCGTGTACTCATTGTGGATGACTGGATTGAGACTGGCGCACAAATGAAGAGCGCGCTTGGTTTGTTCGAGCAAACCGAGGCTGAGGTCGTGGGTATGGCGGCAATCTGTATTGAGCAGAATAAAAAGACTGAAAAATTAAGAACGCAGTATACCTGTCATGATGTGTGGTCGCACACATAACACATCACATTGACCCAAAAATAGAGAGAGGCGAGCCCTACTAGTAGGGCTCGCCTCTCTCTATTTTTGGGTCAATGTAGCTTTAATCCAGGAGGTGCAGGGTCTGGCTGTGCTCTTGGTAGTGGCTTGAGCTCCTTGATGGGCGAGGGTTTGGGGTCAAGCGGTGGTGTGTTGATGGGGGGCGTCTGTGGGGATGTCTCTGTATCTCCAAAAAGCTCAGGGAAGAGATCCTCAAAGACGGGTTTTTCCTTGGGGAGTGGGACCAGTGCCGATTCTTTAAGCTCGGGATGATGGAACTGTGGTTTGAGCAGGATTGCTTCCGCAAGTTCTTCCTCGGTGACGCGTTCTCTCTTGTGCATGATCGACATGTAGCGCTTGATGCGTTCAAACATACGGTCGCTCATTTCGCCACGCATGAAGTGACTGTGATAGTATTTTGGACCTGGCACAATAGTGACGAGCCATGCGCATTCAGCAAGCGTGAGCTCATCAGGACGTTTTCCAAAATAGTGGATTGCGCCATCATGTATACCAAAGACTCCTGGCGCAAATTCAATGACGTTCAGGTAGAGTTCAAGCATGCGTGCCTTGGGGACCTGAACAACGCTCTCCGTGAGCCAGACGAGGATCGCTTCCTGGATCTTTCGTGCGAGCACTTTTTTACGTGTAAGATACAGATTTTTGATGAGCTGCATGGAGATGGTGGAGGCCCCTCGGACATAGTCTCCCTCGGCAAGGTCTCGCTCCACGGACTGTCTGAACGCAAGGCGGTTGAAGCCATCGTGTTTGAAGAATGAGTTGTCCTCTGTGGTGAGGATCGCGCGAATGAGCCACTTGGAGATGAACTGTAGTGGGACAAAGGTGTATGGGCCATAAGGCTCTGATTCCATGGAGGATGTTTGGTTTTCTTTGAAGGGTTTCCAGTAGCGGATGATGTCGCTATCTTCGCGCATGAGCCAAGGCTTGGTGGCGACTTTCCAGCGTGTGTTTGAGGTGTCGAGGATGCCATCCTTGTATTTGAGCCAGCCGCCACGAGTCCAGTGGTCCTCGACCTTTTGTGGTTCATCAAGACCTGCATTTTCGGCGAGCCACTGTGATGGGGTCAGAGTCATGGCAGGAATTGTAATTTTGCGCGTATAGAGGACGTCCTCATCATCGATTGTGTGTGTGAATGATTCGACCATGCGGCGCACATCCACAGCGTCAGGCAAACTTACGATCTCGATGTTGGACGTTTCAGGTTCACCTTGCCACACCATATTTGAGGCATCATAAAGAGGCACTTCAAGTAAGAAATCCATGTGTATGCCGCCATCAATCTTTGCTTTGGAGAGCTCGCCAAGCAGCGCATCAGGGATGGCATCAAAGAGATCCTGAATGGGAGTTGTGGGGAACTTAATGGCGAGGTCCATACGGGCGGGGAGCGGCTTGGTGCTATCAAGTCCATAGAGTGCAGGGGTGAACTTTGCTTTAAAGTTCTGTGCACGAAGCTGTCCCTTGGTGAAGACGAGCGCTCCTTTGGTGGGAGGGGGAATGGTAATGTGCCTGGAGCTTTTTCCAATTTGAGTGGGGTCTTCAGGGACATTGGCATCGAGTGCTGTTTTGAGCAACTTTGCAGGAGGAATGGGCGCGTTGGGATCGTAACTTCCCTTGAAGTTGTAGCCAAGAGACCAGTCTGTGAGAGGTTCTTCTGCGAGTTTGTCCCAGGTGAAGTGGCCACGCTGAATGGAGATATCGCCTTCAAAGGAGAATGGGCTGTTTGCCTTGTTTTGCTCAATTTTAAGCTGGGTATTGAGTGTGCCACCTTTGAAGTGTGTGGAGAGTCGTGAGACAGGGATGAGCTGCGCAATCCAGGAGAGGTCCAGGTCGTGTGTGGTGGATGAGAGCTTGAGCAGGTGTGTTTTATAGTTCGTGGAAAGCGTCAGCTCCGCATCTCCATGGGGTTCCTGGCCTTGCTCGCCGCCAAGTGCTTTGAACGACGAGTGCAGCGACAGTGAGCCTTTTGATGGGTCGTGTTCAAGCTTGAGTTGTGTGTCCTGAAGCTTCAGTGTTTTTGAAGGTCGGACAAGATCGAGGGTCCGATCATCCTGTATGGTGATGGTCGCATTCTGAATATTGATGGTGTGTGGGACAAGCTGTGTGAGCTTTGCGAGGTCAGCTGTTTTGAGCTTTTGTGTGAGCTTATCAAGTGCTGATGTGCCGGTCTTCTTTGGGGGGATATCGGTGGGAGCCTTGGGTTGTGGCTTTTCTTTTTGTTTGGGAAGAAGCGCATAGATATCATAGGTTCCATCAGGGAGGATGTGGAGGTTGATGGTGGGTTGCTCAAGTATGAGCTCAAGCGGTTTGAGCTGAGAAAGGGAGGTGGTGAACTTCTCAAGTTGGAGCGCTGCCTTGGGGGTGTCCAAAATGGGCTGATAAGAACCATCTTTGTCTTGTTCAAGGGTAAGGTTAGTCAGTGAGACCTTGCCCCCCTCGGAGAGCTCGATATCAGAGAGTCCGACGCGAAGAGATGGAGGGAGGTGAGGGATGTGTGTGATTTTGAATGGGCGGTCGACGTTAAACGACAGCGAACTCTGCTCAAGAGGGAGGGCAAGTGTGCCCTGTGTTGAGATGCTCGTGGGAAGGGTAAAT
This sequence comes from uncultured Pseudomonadota bacterium, assembly GCA_950059285.1. GTDB lineage: Bacteria > Myxococcota_A > Bradymonadia > Bradymonadales > Bradymonadaceae > CATLTV01. Next base: position 7,498 of record CATLTV010000232.1, read on the forward strand.
GGGGAGTTTGGGTCATCGGATGGTTTGAGCGAGATGGTCGTGACAAAATTTGCCTGTGAGCCATCGGGTGTGAGCGTGACCGTATCCATGTCGAGGGACTGGAGTGGAAATGGTGTGGAGTCCGAGGCAAACTCAACGTGAACGTTATGGATGTTCAGGTCTGGCCAGTTCCCACCAAAGTGGCGCAAGAAAGAGGGGGTGTCTGATGTGTCGGTCTCTTGTGGCTCGTCCTGTTTATCTTTGGGGGTGCGCAGCGCCTTGACGATCTGGGAGAGGTTGATTTGTTTGTCTGTATCACGATAAATATGAATGGATGCATCACGTGCGGAGAGCGATGAGATGACCTTCTGACCCGAGAGGAGTTTGGTCTTGTCAATGTTGACCGAGAGGGACTGGATTTCAACAATATGTTGATGGCCTTCGGGGGCATTTGGGTCTGTGATCCTGAAGTTTGAGATCTTGATGCCCTTGAGTCCATCGGGCTGAATGCTGTCAGTGGAGATGGAGACATTGGCTTGATTTTCAAGCCTGCTCAGGCGTTGTTTCAGGGTGTCTTCGGCAATTTTGGGTACGACAACCCAGTAACCAACCACTGCGATGAGGATTGTCAGGAGAGTGAGGGATGAGACAATGATGGCAATGATTTTGAGCTTTTTTTTATGATTGCTCATAGGGCAGGATCCGTAAAGATGAAGTGTTCAGGGTGCGTGCTGCGCTGTTATAGAACGTGTAGGTTGACCAAAAAATTGCGACTTTTTGAAGTGTGCTTTGTTGTTTTTAAGTGATTGCTTTTACATGTGAATTGGTCGTTGTGTTTGAGGCTGTTGATGGTGGTAAACAGCGCGCGAGCTTGACGATACTGGCCACAATTCATGTGTCCAAGTTTGGCGCAGGTTACTTGCGAGACACAAGGTTGGCAAGAGGAGGGGTGAAGAGAGCGGTTATGCTTGACATTTTTGGCTTGGATTGTGTACTTGGCGACTCTCTCGGAGCCCTTGTGTAATCAGTGTTTTTGTTCAAGAGTGGTTGATTGTTTGAGGGAGGGGGATAGTTTGAGGGGGAAGTGAGTGTTGGGAGCCGTGTTCATGTGGTGTAAGTCATCATGGTGGCGCTTGATTCTTACTGCATGATAAGATGTGTCGTGGGCACGATAAAGTGTCTGTATTTAAATACTTTGTTAAGCGAGGAAGTGAAGCATGGCAGACTGGAAGAGTAAGGCGCTCAAGGGCGCGATGAAGGCGATGAATAACCCGACTGTGATGAAGATTGTGAGTAACGAGAAGACGCAAAAGGCGTTTGCTCAGGCTTTCAAGACCACATACACACTCAAGACTCAGATTGATGAAAAGAAGGCTGACGTGGCTCGACGCATGAACCTTGCGACAAGTGACGACTTGCGTTCAATGAAGCGAGAGCTTGACCGCCTTCAGCGTCAGGTTGCGCGTCTCAAGAAAGAGGCCAAGGAGAAGGAAGAGGCTGAGGCCGAGGCTGAAAAATGAGCCAACCTATCATTCTGATCAGTAATGACGACGGCATCGATGCGCACGGCATCGCAGCTCTTGCCAAGGAAGCCGAAGCGCTCGGTGAGGTGTGGGTTGTTGCTCCTGCACAGGAGCAAAGTGGCGTATCAGGAGCGTTATCGTTGCACTCTCCTGTGAGGATTTTGCAGCGCGGCGAGCGCAGGTTCGCGATCACAGGCACCCCTGCTGATTGTGTGTATATGGCGATTCAGTATGTGTTGCCAGAGCGTCCTGCGTTGTGCCTGTCAGGTGTAAATCATGGGGCGAACCTTGCCGACGATGTACTTTACTCAGGTACAGTGGCGGCCGCGATCGAGGCGACTATTTCGGACGTGCCTTCTGTGGCGGTCAGTCTCGCTGCGTATGGTCATGGCCTGGATTACAGTCATGCAGCGCGTGTGGCTGTGGAGTATGGCCAGAAGGTGCTCGAAAAGGGGCTTCCTCGTGATACGCTGTTGAACATCAATGTGCCACGTCATGGTGACGCTTCCGAGACCGAGCGCCGCGTGTGCAAGTTGGGGCGTCGCAATTACATGAGGCAGGTGGTTGAGCAGCGTGATCCACGTGGCAAGCCATACTACTGGATTGGTGGTGCGGAGATCGATTTTGATGACCTTCCCGGTTCTGATTGCAATGCAATTGTTGAGGGGGTAATCAGTGTAACGCCGTTACATGTCGATATGACGAGGCATCGATTTTTGGACGAGTTGGCAAGTTGGTAGCATTGTGAACCACAAGTGAAGGAAGGTTAAAATGAGCGAAGCGTTGGTGGATCGAATTGATAAGGCGTTGAGAGATGTTCCTGATTTCCCAAAGCCTGGGATCATGTTCAAGGACATTACAACTGTGTTGCAAGATCCTGAACTTTTTCGAGATATTATCGACTCCTTGAAAGAGCGTTACGAGGGCAAAGGAATCACCGCAGTGGTAGGTATTGAGAGCCGAGGATTTATCTTTGGTGCGCCACTTGCCAAGGATCTTGGTGTGAGCTTCGTTCTTGTACGCAAGCCTGGCAAACTTCCCTCCAAGACCATTGGTGTGGACTACGCACTTGAGTATGGTACGGACCGACTTGAGATTCATGCAGATGCCGTGGGACCTGATGACCGTGTGTTGATCGTGGATGATTTGCTTGCCACAGGCGGCACCGCAGCAGCAGCAGTCAAGCTTGTGCGTGAGCTTGGTGCCGAGGTTGTTGAGTCTGCGTTTCTTATCGAGCTTGGCTTCCTGCACGGCAGAGCAAAACTCGAAGGTGATGCACACGCCATGTTGGTGATTTAGCATCGTCGTAAGACCGATGTTGAAAAGACAATAAAAGAGCCCCTGTGATGGGGCGAATATGACCGGTCATATTCGCCCCATCACAGGGGCTCTTTTATTGTC
>CATLTV010000233.1 GCA_950059285.1 uncultured Pseudomonadota bacterium
CGTCACAAACCTCAAACCTGCCAAGATCTTCAAGATTCGCAGTGAGGGAATGATGCTCGCTGCGGACACCACGGACGGAAAGCTCTCGCTTGCGAACTTCCCTGACACAGTGGCTCCAGGAACACGCATAGGTTAAGAGAACAACAAGGGGCGGCATATATGGTCGCCCCTTGTTGTTCATTTCCCACCAAGGACTTCATCATGACATCACGTACGCCTCCATGGCGCTCTCCACTGGCTCATATCGCAAACCCAGAGCAACGACTCCAGGAGCTCTTCTGGAGCATTGAGCAGCCACAATCCACAACACAACGTCATGAGTTCCTGATCGCCTCTCTCGGCGACCTTTATCCTCCTGTGCGACAGGCCGCTGCGCTCAGACTTGCGCAAGATCCTCCCCAGGAACACACTCGCCAAGAGCTCACAGCACACCTCTCAAAAAGCCTTGAAACAAAAGAGGATAAGATCACCTCATCAGGCGTCACGCCTCCATTCATGCCACCTGCCAACACAGAGACAGGGCTCGCCATACTCGCTGCGCTCAAGGGTTGTGAAGATCCTCCCCTTCCCTCCTTGCTCACAAAACTTACCACCCACACAAACCCCGATGTGCGCTACCAGGCGCTGCTCAACCTCTTTGAGCTCCCTCCCTCGGCACACCCACAAAATCTTGGCAGCATTCTCACAGAATGCCTCTCTGATCCTGACGAGGAAGTATCGATCATCGCCGCACAATTCATCTCGGAGTGCAACCTTCATGAGCTTCTGCCCGAACTCATCAAGCGCCATCAACAACTCTCGAGAAAACAAGCGGCTAGCCTACATATTACGCTCTCCATCACACACCTCCTGACAACAGTAAGCGAGGCTCAACGCGCCGATTATGCCTATATCATTGAGTCCCTGAAAAAGGAGCTTATCGAGGGCATTCAACACGAGGTCTCAAGCTCCGCCAGTAGCTCTGCACTCGTCGATCTTGCGTTGATGCTGGGTCAAAAAGAGCTCGCCTGCGCTCCACTAAGAAAGGTCCTCAACCGCTGGTTCCTCCACCCACTGCTCAAAGTCGAAGCCGCTGCACAACTCACACGTCTTGGCGATGCACAGGGACTCAATTACCTGAGCACCATGCTTGATGGAAAGCGCAAGGACACACGAGGACACGCCATCAGCGTGGCAGGTTCACTGCGCATTGAACCTCTGTATGGACAGGTCGCACGCATCGCCCAAAGTCCACAGGATTACCATAATGATACAGCGATCCTGGCCATGGCAAACTACGCGACACCTCAGGCCAGAGAGCACCTCAAACAACTTGCAGAAAGTCACGCAGATAAAGAGCTTCGTACGTTGGCAAAGCAAGCACTCAACACACCAAAAATATCGAAACCATTAACTTTTTTCTCTATACATCAATAGGTTCAAACACATATGCAACTGTTCGACACACACGCACACCTTGATTTTCCCTTCCTTCATGAGCGCCTTGATGAAGTGCTTGAAGAGGCAAAAAACAACCACGTCACACGCATCGTGACGATTGGCGCAAGCCGTGGCCTTCAGAGCAACTACAACGCGCTCGCCATCGCCAAGCAGCACGATCACATTCGTTGCACAGCGGGCATTCACCCACATGATGCGTCCATGGCAACGCCCGAAGTCATCGAGACCATTCGCACTGAATTATCCACACATGAGCAGGTCGTTGGCATTGGCGAGACAGGGCTAGATTATCACTACAACAAGGCACCGCATGATGTGCAGCAGAATGTCTTTCGTGCATTCCTGCGCATGTCCAAGGAGTGCAACAAACCTGTCATCATTCACAGCCGAGATGCTGAAGAAGACACGCTCAAACTCCTCAAGGAAGAAGGCGTCACAGGCGGTATTTTGCATTGCTTTACGGGAAGCGCTGGCTTTGCACAACAGCTCCTTGAACTCGACTTTTACATCTCGTTCTCGGGCATCGTGACCTTCAAATCCGCAAAGGATATTCTTGAAGTGGCGACCACCGTACCGCGAGATCGCCTCCTTGTCGAAACAGACTCCCCTTACCTTGCGCCTGTACCATTTCGAGGCAAGAAAAACCAACCTGCCTACGTGTTTCACACAGCACAGCACATCGCAGATGCTCGCCAAGAAACCCTTGAGGAATTAGCATCTTACAGCTTCAAGAATGCACAGACTGTATTTCACTGGGAGTAACAACCCAAGAGATAGAAAAAAAGATGGAGCCAGAGGGGGCGACCATTGCTGCGCAATGGTCGCCCCCTCTGGCTCCATCTTTTTTTCTTCAATTCAAAAGCGCAAAAAACGCCTCCTCTCCTATGTCTTGCTTGTCCCCTTGATTGCGTTGGAGGGATGCACCGTGGTTTTATCGGTGTCCGAGGCCAGACCTGCCTCGGCGATGCGCTTGCGCCCTGCTCGTGTCAACTCTGCCCACAAGGTTTGGCCCCTGTCATACTGAGGCATGATGGATGAGAGGAGCTTGTCTTGCACATAGACCGTACGCACATGCGCCTGATTCAAGGCACGAAACGGGTTCACCTTGGCCAGGTCCTTGGTGTTGGTCATGTAAATTTTGTGCACCAGTTCGGAGCAGCGGTGTAACCAGATCACACGGTCAGCAGCATAATCTCTTGGAGCATGTTTACTGCGCACAAATTCCTGAGTGCGATCCGTGGATGATGCGCCAGAGTGTGCATGTTCGCGTTGAGACGTGGACTCCAGGCCTGATGGCTGACCTGCACGTTGTCTCGCACGCGCGACCTCAATATCATTCATGATATTACGATACATTTCCTCGACAAAGTCGCGCTCACCTTCAAGCTCAAGCCCAATACCGTGCAATGTAAGTTTAAAGCGAGTCATATCTTGAGATGACAATGGCAACCTCCTCTCCTGGGTGTAGTACGCATCACAATGATACACATCATCCTATCGCCCACACCATGGCAACGCAACAGAGGTTGTGGCAAGCGCAGACAAAAACCACAAGCGATTGAACATTCACATAAACTAGAGTAAACTCGGTGCTAACACAGTGCACACAACAGTAGATTTGTATACTCCTTCCCAAGTATTCTCATGAAAACAAGACGCACAACATCCCTCCTGTGGCTCTCCAACCTGTGCATCAGCACGCTCTTTCTTTCTGGCTGCGGTTTGTTTGCAATCGAAGTGGACACCACGGCGGAAGCCGAATGTCTGGAAGACCCTACCATGGGCAACGGCAAGGATGATGACGGTGATGGCGTCATCGATGAGGGCTGTGGTTGCAGCTATGATAATCAGGATCAGGGGGTGTGTTTGCTTGGCACCATTGATCAGGACATCCAGTTATGCAGACGCCCACTTGATCACTACCCTGTAGAGGTGATCATTTGTGACGGTCTTGATAACGACTGTGATGGACTTGCGGATGAGCGCTGTAAATGTGAAGTCAACGAAATCAACGCTGGGGTGTGTGCACTTGGACGTATCATGCTTGATGGCATGTGCGCCCCACCCGAATTCTATGAAACAGATGAAGTGCTCTGTGATGGTTATGACAATGACTGTGACAATCAGACCGATGAAGGCTGCACTGTCTGTGATTTCCAGGGCATTCTTGAAGGCGTATGCCCTTATGGCCGCCCCGATCCGACCAGCGGACTCTGTCTGCCTCCTCTGAACTTTGCACTGGATGAACAGGAATGCGGCGCTGATCCGCTGGCAGGCGACAACGTGGACAATGACTGTGATGGATTTGTCGATGAAGGTTGTGCCTGCCCATTCAACGGATCTGTACGTGGCGTCTGCTCACTGGGCAAGCGTAGCGCGCCCTCAAACTGTCTTGCTCCTGACAACTACGAAGAAAATGAAACGCTGTGTGATGGTCTTGATAATGACTGTGACGGCGAAATTGACGAGCAGTGCTCACGTGTCGTGCGTCCCAACTGTGTGGATGATGGCGAAGAAGTCTGCGATGGCGTGGACAACAACTGCGATGGTCTGATTGATGAAGGCTGTGCCTGTAACTACGCACGCAACGCACAAGGCGTCTGCGCAAACGGAGTCATCAGCGATCGAAGCGGCATGTGCCGTGCTCCCGAAAACTTTGAACCGATTGAACTCTCCTGCGATGGGCTCGACAATGACTGCAATGGTCAGATCGATGAACGCTGTGAAGAGAGCTACACCACGGTCTCTTCTGGAGACGATCACACCTGCGGTATCCTCGAGAGCGGCCTTGTTAAATGCTGGGGCCGAAGCTCATGGAACCTCAACTCACCACCTGATGACACCACCTTCCAGAAACTCGACTCGGGTAGGTTCCACACCTGTGGCCTCACCACAGATAACAAGATCAGCTGCTGGGGTGGCGGCAGCAACGGACAGGCCGCTGGCTCGCCTCAGGACTCCATTGATTTTGCCGCAGGCAGCTACCACACATGCGCAATTCAATCCAACAACAGCATCATCTGCTGGGGCTCGGACCTACATGGTCAATCATCCCCTCCTGGCGCATCATTCGTACAAATCACCGCAGGCGAGTACCATACCTGCGGCATCACCCAGGCGGGGCTCGCCACATGCTGGGGACTCAATGATGATGGCCAGGCTGCACCAAGCACAGACAGCCAACTCACTCAAATCTCCGCAGGCACTTATCACACATGTGGCCTCCTGACAGATGGCACCGTAGAATGTTGGGGACGAAACACCTCGGGCCAGAGCACACCTCCTGCAGGTGTCCTGTTCCAGAGTATTGATGCTGGAGACGAACAAACCTGCGGACTCACAAGCGATGGCACAACACAGTGCTGGGGAGCATTGCCCACAAATATACCTGATGAAAACTTCCAGATGCTCTCGGTTGGCCTTAACCACACCTGTGGTGTCAATGATGAACAGCATGTCCGCTGCTGGGGCAATAACACATTCAGACAGCTCTCCGAGGACCCAAACAACTACAAGGCAACCTCGACCTCAACCACCAACACGTGCGCCATCCAGAGCAGCAACCTCGCGTTGTGTTGGGGTGATGACTCCACAGGAATCAACAGCTCTCCGAACATCACAATCAACACCATCAGCGTTGGCCCTACGTTTGCCTGTGGCATTCGCACATCCAACTCAAAGCTCGTGTGCTGGGGCGACGCTGCTCCCGATTGGCCAAAGGATGACACGTTCAAAGACATCTCTGTGGGCGCAAACTTCGCCTGTGGTATCACCACCGCAGACACCACCGTATGTTGGGGAGATAGCAGTGATAACAAGCTCAGCCCTCCTGAAGACAAACTCACCGAAATCCACCTCTCCGATGAGTTCGCGTGCGGACTCACGGACAATAAATATGTCGAATGCTGGGGCAAAGATCTTGGCGTGGGCAACCTCGACGCCCCATCAGGTGTGGCCATGGCACAACTCGCAGTTGGACCAAGCAATGTATGTGCGCTCTCGGCTGCGACGGGTGTCGCCACATGTTGGGGCGAAGAAGCCTACGCCATTCATCGCACCACCCGCACGAGCTACACCAAAATAGGTGTTGGTCAGCAACATGCCTGTGCTATAACTGAACGCGGCGAAATTGAATGCTGGGGCAGACCTGATGATGTCGGTCTACTCTCACCTCCAGATACAGCGCGCTTCACTGAAATTTCTGTGGGTGCACATAACGCCGCACTCTCTCGTGAAGACAAGGTCTTCTCCTGGTAATCAGACCAACACACACCTCATCAAGAAGCATATATGCGATCTCAAACTCGCTTGTTTGACACCGTCGGAGCACTCAGCGTCATCTGCTGGGTGCTTATTCTTGGCTCATTTGTCTACCAGGAATATCTCTCCGCGCCTCCCGAAACCACATCAACAGCCATCAGTACATCCAACGCCATCACCATCACCGAAGGGCAATCCTGGTTCGTACTCTCCAGAGAGAATAAAGATGTTGGATTCATCCACGAGAGCCGCACTCGCGTCGATGAATCCTGGTTATTTGAGCACGAAATGGTCATGCAGGTTGAACTTGCAGGTTCCTTGCAACTCTTAAAGACACACACCCGAGCGACGCTTGACAGCACAGGAATTCTTCAAAAATTCCAGGGTGATATGAATAGCTTCATGGGTACATTCACCGCCACGGGTGAAGTCGCAGACAACACAATTCATGTCGATGTTGACCTTGGACAACGCTCATTCTCACGCGATATTCCACTCAACGCACCACCTAAACTCTCCAACACTGCGATCAACCAACTGGTCGCAAACCCCGAACTCCTCAAGGAAAATCAGCGCTACGAACACGAATACTTCGATCCAATGCAGCAACAAATGAGCACGCTCGCGTATCGCTACATTGAACAAAAAGAGGTCGAGGTCTACGGCAATACTTTCCAGGCATATCACTTCCGTCAAGAGCTCATGGGTGATGAACTTGATGTCTACGTCAACGCCGATGGTGAAGTCCTTATCCAGGAGTTCCCCATGAAAACCGTTGCATCACAACTCCCTGACACGCTCGGAAAATCTCATACCAGCGGATTGCGCAAAAAGCTCGAGAAAGAGACGCGCTCGGCCCCTCAACTCCCCTCCCCCTCGAACAAGCCATCAGAAGCACAAGGCATCAATGGCATGCTCAAAAATATATCCTCCCTCATGAAAACCTCGGCGAGTGACACACCAGCTGATATGGGCACGTCCTCTGATTCTGACATGTAAACCTGCACAACGGCACCATGACTACTTCTCAAGCTTCCCTGTTACAAATCTCCAAACTCAACAAACAATACGGCAAGTTTACCGCTGTCCGTGAGATCAACCTCGACGTCGATCCTCATCAGGTCTTCGGTATCCTCGGACCAAATGGCGCAGGTAAAACCACCACGCTGCGCATGATCACAGGACTCATTCAGCCGACCGCAGGCACCATCCTCATTGATGGACATGACCTCCATAAAGATCCGATGAAAGCCAAAGCAATCACAGGCTTTATCCCCGACCGCCCCTATGTCTATGACAAGCTCACCGCCTTTGAATATCTCGAGTTCATCGCGGGTCTCTACAGCCTGAAGAAGTCAAAAGCAGCTGACCGCATGCATGAACTTCTGCACACCTTTCACTTGCACGAGTGGGCAGATTCCCTCATCGAAAGCTTTTCTCACGGCATGAAACAACGCCTTGTCTTCGCTGGTGCGCTGCTCCCCAAGCCCAAACTCCTCGTTGTGGATGAACCCATGGTTGGCCTCGATCCCAAAGGCCATAAACTCATCAAGGAACTCTTTGTCAAACTCACGCGTGATGAAGGTATGACCATCCTCCTCTCCACACACACCATGGAGGTTGCCGAACAGGTCTGCTCTCAAATCGCCATCGTCAACCACGGCCAGATCATCGCGCAAGGAAGCATGAACGACCTCCGCATGAGCACGGGCGAAAGTGAAGGCACGCTTGAACAGGTCTTCCTGAAACTGACCGAGGAACAGGAAGAAGAACGCGCTGCCAAAGTCGCAGAACGTTTTGGCCAAGATCCTCTCCCTGCTACACACAACGCTGAATAAAGAGACTCCCCATGCTCGTTGAACTCCTCAAAGCCAAAATCTACACGGTCAAGGGAAGCCTCAAGTCCAACAAAGAAGGACGTCACCGCGCTCCCCTCTTCCTCGCCCTGAGCACCATCTTCACGATCATGCTCTTTCGTGGCACCCTCTGGCTTGTCAATGAATCACTCGCCATTGAACCTGTTGGCGAACTCATCATTCAAAAGCTCATCTCAATTGCGTTTATTATCTTCCTGGGATTGCTAACCTTTTCAAACATCGTATCCATATTCTCAACGTTCTATCTCTCTGATGATATGGACTTTCTACTCGCGCAACCTATCCCAAGCGATGCCCTCTACTCATCACGTTACATTGAAGCGCTGACACAATCCTCTTGGGTCATCATCATCTTTGGCCTCCCTGCGCTCACCGCTGTCGGCGTGGGCATGCAAGCAAGTCCATCCTACTACGCCATGCTCGTCGCGGTGCTCCTCCCATTTGTTGCCATTCCCACAGGAATTGCGAGCCTGATTGCGCTCGGCGTCACCAACATGCTCATCGCATCTCGAATGCGCGATGCCGCACTGTTCATGGGCCTTGTTAGCTTTGTCGTCCTGTTCACACTCATCCGCTGGCTACAACCAGAGATGCTCCTCAACCCCGAGTCCTTTGACTCTCTTGGCGAGATGATCAAGCTCCTCTCTACCCCCAAACAATCCTTTCTCCCTAGTGATTGGGCCGTGAATACGCTCACGCCTTCGCTCTTCACACAGAAGGAGTTCGACTGGTGGTCCCTTGGACTCCTCTACTCCACACCACTTGCCATTTACTTTATCTCAGCCTGGCTACATCGCCGCTTCTTCTATCGAGGCTACTCCAGAGTGCAGGAAGGACGCCACGGTGACAGCCTCCTGACAACCACACGTGACTGGATGCTCAAGCAATCAACCTCACGTGGTGGCTCTGTAGAACAACGACTCAAAAAACTCCAAAAAGAACCGCAGGACTCAATCTATAAGCCACTGAAACAGCTCATTAAAAAGGATCGAAAAATCTTCACACGTGACGCGAGCCAGTGGTCCAACCTGCTCGTCATCGCGGCCTTGATGACCATCTATCTTGTCAACTACAAGTACTTTGAAATCGCCAGCCAGACCAACTTCTTTGGCAATGTCGGCCTCTACTACTTCAACCTCGCTGTCTGTGGTTTTGTGGTCGTGGCGCTCTCAGGCCGCTTCCTTTTTCCTGGTATTAGCCTCGAGGGTCGCAGCTTCTGGCAACTTCTTCAGGCACCTGTCTCTCTGGAACGCATCTTGATTGGTAAATGGCTCGGCGCCATTCCTCCTGTGGTGTTCGTAGGTCAGTTCATGATCTGGACCTCAAACCTCCTTGTCCGACCCGATATCTATTACTCCATCACTGGATCGTTATTGATCCTGTTCCTCACCTTCTGTATCGCTGCCATGGCCGTTGGTCTGGGTGCTGTCTACCCACAGTTCTACAACCCCAACGCCTCGGCGATCGCCGCCAGTTTTGGCGCGCTCATCTTTATGATATCCAGCATCCTTGTGATCCTGTTTAGCATCATTGGATCATATGGCTTCTTTCGAGAACTCTTCGCGGTCCTGTTTGAAGCGCACGACGGTATCTCCATGAACTCCTGGTATGGCCTGCTCCTTGGCCTGGCACTACCTCTACTTGTCTCTTATGGCTCCATACGCTTTGGAGCACGCAGTCTACGCGCAAGGTTATAACTCCATGCAACGCACCACGCCGCCACTCTCTGCAACCTTATCACTGGCAACCTTTATCGCTGGCCTTGGAACAGCCCTCGTCTCCTTCCTCCCCATCCGTGACTCCATCACCTGGTGGCACCTCGCCATGGGCGAAATCATCGCGCGATTTAACGCTGTTCCCATGGCAAACCGCATCACCTTTGCCATCAAGGAAGACACCCCTTCTGTCATTCATGCCTGGCTCGGCGAACTTGCCATGCACAACATCAACAGTTCCATTGGCGTTGAAGGGCTGCTCTCCATCAGAAACCTCATCTACTTTGCGTGTATGGTTGCTATCCTCACCATCCCCAGAAATCTCACGCTCAAGCAACGCGCGCTCATTGCAATTCTCCCCGCTGGCCTCATCGCATGTGGTTTATTCACCACACCTGCCATGCTCGCCATGCCCCTGTTTGTCCTTGTCCTGGGCGGCATCTATCTCACACCAAGGCTCAAGAGCAAACCTCTCACAATGCTCGCATTCTTACTCCCCGTAGCAGCTTCAGCGCTGTGGGTAAACATTGATATTTCTTACGGAATCGTCCCTATACTGACACTCTTTGGACTGCTTCAATGCTCCTTCTACGAAGAGGATCTTCCCCACAACAAACAGCTCTATCAGGCGGGATGGGGGCTCAGCGCGATCGCATCACTTGGCGCAATGATCCTCGCAAATCCGCGAGGACTCGATCTCATTCCGCACACAATCAAGGTGCTCACCACATATCCCATGCACCCTGAACTACCCACGTTCCAAGGCATGCTCACGGGAGACGTCACCCTCATCGCACTGTTCATGTCCATTCTCTTGTTTAGCGCTGTGACACAGGGGCGAAAAGGTGCGCTTGAGTTTAACAGGATTGTTATCATCGCTCCTGTAGGGGCAATGTTATTCGCAACTCACCATGTCGCGATGGCGCTACTCATCGCCATGCTACTCACAGTGGTCATCACGTCACAAAAGCTCTCATCAAAGCAACACATCCCACTGGAGTTTCTTTATATCACGCTCACCATTCTTGCCATGACACACCTGCGCGCACTCGTCTGGCTTGGATTAAGCGTC
>CATLTV010000234.1 GCA_950059285.1 uncultured Pseudomonadota bacterium
GCGTGATTGCTCAGGCAATCACGCGCCCCATTCTCGCTTCCAGGGCGCAAGCCATTATGCAGCCTGTGGGATGCTGCCATCGGTGTTGTGTGTGAGCGTGCAGTCAGGGGTGTCGGGGTTCACGGATTTCACGGCGTCGTGCACGGTGAGGAAGAAGCTATCTTCGCCGTGATGGTCCACGTAATGTGCGCGTTTCAGGACATCCATGACAGGGCGTTTTACATTGGCCAGCAGGAGCTTGTATTCGGATTTATGGCACTGGCCAGCGAGCTCTTCGAGGGCCTGTGCAGCGGAGCTGTCGAGCTGGTTCATGGAGCTGGCATCAATGATAATGGTGTGAAGTTTATCGGCGCGTTCTTCCATGAGTTCCTTGAGGCGGTCTTTGAGGAAGGTCACGTTGCCAAAGTAGAACTGTGCGTCCATGCGAATAATGAGGATGCCTTCATGTTGTTTGGCCTGGGGGTGATTTTTGATGTTGCGGTAGGATGTGGAGTCGGGAAGTTGTCCGAGCACAGCAAAGTGTGGGCGAGTGGTGCGGACGACAAACCAGAGCAACGAAGCGGCGACGCCGATGCCGATGCCTTCTTCAATGCCAAGGCTCAGAGTGGCAAAGAATGTAATGACAAGCAGCGCGAGGTCGCTTCGTTTGACGTGCCAGAGGTGTTTGACCTCGGCGATATCCACGAGTCCAAAGACGGCGACCATGATGATGGCAGCGAGCACAGCTTTGGGGAGGTAGTAGAACAGTGGAGTGAGGAAGATCAGCGCGAGCGCGACCATACCTGCGGTGATAAGGCTTGCCAGAGGTGTTTTGGAGCCAGCAGAAGCGTTGACAGCGGTGCGTGAGAATCCGCCAGTAACGGGGTATCCCTGGAAGAATGCGCCACCGATGTTGGCGATACCAAGCCCGATGAGCTCCTGGTTGGCGTCAACTTCGTAGTTGTTTCTTGAGGCGAACGCCTTTGCGACAGAGATGGACTCCATGAACGCCACAAGTGAGATGGTCAGGGCGATGGGGAAGAGTTGTTTCATGACCTCGAAATCGATCGTGGGCATGGTGGGTGAGGGGAGTCCTGCGGGCACATCTCCAACGATGGCGACGCCCGATTCATGTAAGCCACCGAAGTAGACGACAAGTGTGCCGAAGACGACGACAGCGAGTGCGCGTGGGAAGTTGGGTTTGAACTTTTTGAGCGCCAGTAGCATGGCGATGGAGATGGCCCCGATGCCAAGTGTGACAGGATCAACTTCACTGATGCGCGTGATGGCTTGATGGAGGATCGTGTGGATATGTTTGCTGCGCGGGATATTGATGCCAAGGAGGTGTTTGAGCTGGCTAAATCCAATGATAAGCGCGGCAGCAGAGGTGAATCCGCTGATGACGGGGTGAGACAGGAAGTTGACGAGGAAGCCAAGGCGACCGATGCCCATGACAAGTTGCATGACGCCGACCATCAGGGCGAGCAGTACAGCGTAGGCGACAAAAAGCTCCATGTTGGAGCCAGCGATGGCGCCCACACCTGTGGCGACGAGCAGCGAGACCATGGCCACGGGGCCAACAGCAAGCTGTCGTGAAGTGCCAAACAGCGCGTAGAGCGCCAGCGGTACGATTGAGGCGTAGAGACCATGAATAGGAGGTAGACCCGCGAGCATGGCGTAGGCCATGCCTTGTGGGACGAGCATCACGGCGGTGGTCAGGCCCGCGAGGACATCTCCCTGGAGGTTTTGTTTCTCGTAGCTGGGCATCCAGCCAAGGAAAGGCATCTTGCTTTTGATGACATCGATCATGGCGATAATCCTGGAAGTAGCGATTTATACGTGTGTCTTGATTTATGACGTGAGGCTCTGTGGAGCGCGTTTCCTGATGTGAGCTACTGCGTGATTCGTGCCAGCATGAAAATAAGGGGTTCAGGCCAGGTTATATCCCATATGTGTTTTATTTTGTTTAAATTGAACTGAAACTGTTTCACCAAAAATTAACAATTTTGATATGGATGGGCGTCGGAGGACCTCTTCTCACATGGCACAGTCCTTGTAATCGACTCAATCACTACCCGATGTGAACCCTGGTGTTTGCATCCTTGAGTTATTCACGCAGAACACAGCCCACAAGGAGCCATTATGCATCGCACCGCACCACAACGTGTTGGCCTCAAGGACCTCTTGAGTCACCAACACCTCTCCTGCATCGATGGACGCAAACATCACTGCACGCTCGGCGTGCCTGGTGGAAACATGGGCGTGTTTATCGTGCTCCTGACCGCGATAGAACACCTTGCGCACGAGACCACACCCGACACGTTTACAACCAACCTCAATACCTCCACGATTCAGGCTTATCTGGCCGATTATGTACGCCACTTTGGAAGCTTCTACATGCACAGTGATGAACTGGCCATGCGTCATGTATGTAGTCGTATGAACTGGGATTTTTGCTCTGATAGCAAGATTCTTGGCGCACCTGTGCAGGAACATCAGGCGTTGCTAGAGCTGCTCACACAGCCCGAGGGCACAGGATGTGGGCACATCAAGCTCATGCTCCAGAACCCTGAAGATTATCACGCTCGCCAAGCACTGATTCAGGACGCACTCGCGGCGTTCTTTATGTTGCTCTGGCAACGTGATCCCGAGACATCAGGCCACCTGATATATCATGTCCTCATCGGTGAGCATGAAGAAGAAGAGCTGCTCATCTATGATCATGAGGAAGATGCACATCTTGAGGATGAAACGCTTGAACTTTGTGCCGATTGCAACGTCGATGGGAAAGCATTTGCCTACCACAAGACAGCATTGAGGTATATCATTCAGCACAGTATTCAACATGCCGTGGAGTGGTTTGGGATTCCATCAACACTGACCCCCATATTTACAGAAATTGCCTTTCACAACGCGAAAACACATCTTGTCACAACACAGCAAAAACTCCTCCCCGAGTTGCCTGTACGCGTGATCACACCCGCTGATCAAGAGGTTGCTTAACATGAAACACACACACGTCTTACCCCTCGCTCTCCTTATTTCGCTCCTCCTCCCCACGCTCGCAAGCGCTGAGACTCTGGAACACAAAAACTCCGACAAATACACGCTTGAGCTAGGTGGATTCGCACGCACGCGACTGGCCATGGAGCTCTCCGATGCCCACACTGACCCCACACCATCCGCGTCCATTGTGATGGCCAGGTTGTTGGGACGGGCAAAGTATAATGACCTGGGCACAGTCAAGGTCGAACTTAACCTGCTTGCTCAACAGCCAATTCTTGACCTGTACACAGATATTAATCTCGGCTCCCCTGTGGGTGTTCAGCTCGGAATCTTCAAGGTCCCACTGAGCAAAGAACTCCTCCTGCCCATTACCTCACTCCCCATATACGATCGAACCTTGCTTAGCCTTGATCTTGGTGTGCGACGACGCGTTGGCGCAAACGCTTACGCAAAACTTGAGAATGAAGAGCTTAAACTCAAGATACAGTCAGGTCTGTTTGACCCCAAGAACAACTTCAATGAACGCTTTGATCAGGGCCTCCTCTCTGTCACCTCCGCAGATCTGACTTTCAAGCGCATCAACACCGATATTCATCTGGCCTATATGGACCACATCCTGAAGCCTGAGCTCACGCTTGATGCCGATGGAAACGTCATCACCTACCCCAAGGACCAACAGATCGATATTGCCCTTTACACCGAGCAAAAACACCTGCGTGCCCTGCTCGAAGGTCTTGCATCACTTGAAACTACAAACAATCACATCTCATATGCCATCCACAGCTTTGTGGCCTACCGCTTTGATCAGGAGAGCACGGGCTACAGTTATGAACCTGCTGTCAGCGTGGATTATCTTGACCTTGATGATGGCGAACACATGCGCATGACGGGCAACATGCACTGGCTCATCCTCGAACGCAAACTCCAGGCAAGTCTTGGTTATGGCTATGAACCTGAACTTGGTGCACAACAACACGCTTCACACTACATGCTCATGGAACTTCAAGGCGGCTTCTAACCATAGATATTATTTGATTATTTGATTATTTGCGCGCTCGCCAGCGTGTCCAGAGTTTTTTGGCCACGCGCGCGCCGCTAATGACAGCACTTACACCAGCGGCTGCAGCCACTACAGGTCGATCCTGTTTCCACTGGCGCACGGCAATACCTGCCAGCGCGTTTACAAACGCAACTTCGACCCATGGGTTATCAAGTTTCTCACTCAAAACCTCACCTCGAATAGCACCCGCGACAACGCCAACAGTACCCCAGACCTGGGGTGGAGGTGTTTCGCCATCCCAGCCACTTTCCAGCGCTGCGGAGCTCCAGCCAGGAAGGTTCGCAGCATCAAGCCAGCCCACATACAAGCCTGCGCCCGCTCGTAAAGACCTGCGTACCATGTCTGCATCAGGCCGATTCAAGCCATCAAGCGAACCATGAAGCTGTCGTGCTACTCCAGACATCACGGTCTGGACCAACATCGAAGCCAGTGAGCCCTGCTCACCTGTCACCATGGCATACCACGCTGCATGCAAGGGAGGTGTGGCTGCTAACCAGGGCCGTGCAGGTTTTAAGTCTTCTGACAGTGAGGGCCACGCTTGCGCCACAGTAAGTCCAAGTAAGCCAACATAAATAGGTGCCCAGATTGCAAATACAGCCCCCTCGGGTAACAACGCATTGATATAGGCTTGATCCTCAGCCTGATTGGAGACGGCCCCGGGATTATTCATGACAAGCGCGCGTGATGCAGCAGCAGAGATTGCGCTGCTAAGAACAGGTACTGTTGAATTCATACAAAAACTCCATGTGTATACTTTTTCTCAAAGACAACACAAACATCCTGTCACACATAATAAAGTCAAGCCAGCAAACATCGGGGGCAAGACAGGGGCGGATTTACTGCGTAAATCCGCCCCTGTCTTGCCCCCGATGTTTCTACTCTTTTAAATGTCCAGATCGGCGCTCCAACGCTCCCAGAGTGTCTTTGTGACGCGCGCTCCAACAATGGCCGCCCCGACACCAGCGATGATACCAGACAGAGGTCGATCTCTTTTGAACTGGTGTGCAGCAATCCCGGCGAGCGTGCTGACAAAAGCGACTTCGACCCATGGATTATCAACATTTTTATTGAACATTGCGCTGTTTAAAGGTGCCAGTGCAATTCCACCCAGGCCCAAAATTGTTGACAGTGGACTTGGTTTGGTCTCGCCATACTCCAGTGCGGCCAAACTGTTTCGTGGGAGATGTTCGGCTCTGAGCCAGCCGACATACAAGCCTGTTCCTGCACGTAATGATCTTCGCATGTGATCTGCTTCGGGTGTGTTCAGCGCATCCAGAGCATCATGCAGCTGCTCTGCCTTGTAAGATAACACGGCCTTGACCATCATGGATGCGAGCGATTCATGCCCACCTCTTGTGATGGCACGCCATCCAAGGTGCAACGGTAGTATGAGCGCCAGATCTGATCGTACAGGCTTCAAATCTTCTGAGAGTGAGGGGTCCAGACGTGAAGCAGTGATTCCAGCCACAGCCAAACAGACAGGTCCCCAGGTCGCAATCACGTCGCCCATTGGGATGAGCCCTTTGTAATCCACCTGATAAAACTCATCCGATTTTAATGAAGAAGATATAAGTCTAAATAAAATAGATGTTGTTTTGTTCATACAAACCTCCCTTGGGTCAAGATTGCCAAAAGACCTTTAGACCTTTGTTTCTTACAGCACATGAGCGTCATGCTTAATATGCGTTAGCATGAGGAGATTTCAATCAAAGAGCCCCCCATTTAATCCATGTTTAATCAACACGTTATGGATTAAATGGGGGGCTCTTTGACCGCTGTATACGTTCATTCCTCCTATCGACCCTTGATACACACCTTGGGATCACCAGCTTTGCTGAGTTGGGGTGAGGAACACCTGACCTTGTTGCCCTTGCATTCATACTTTTCAAGGCATGGCTCACCATCCTTGACCTGACCCTTGATCATCTCATGGCATGCAGTTGTCCAGGTCATGATGTCCGCGCTGTATTTCTTCTCCAGGACCTGTAATTCCTTGTAACCAAGTTTCTTGGTGGCATCAAACTTGAGCTCTGTTTTGCACAACGTTGGCCCTTGCGTGAGGGATGCGAGGCATTCTGCGGCTTTGAGTTCATCAACGACGATTTTACCCTCATCAAGGCTAGTTTGAAGTGCGCTGGCCGAGTATCCAAAGACCTTTGTGAGGGTGCTCACGGCAGTCATGCATTCAGGTTTCTCAAGCTTGACCTTCTTGTCCTTCTCCATGGCTTTGACATGGGCCATGGTCACGTCAATCTCAGGTTTGAGCTCCTTGTCCATGGCTGCAAAGCTAAGAAGCATACCGCCTGCACCATAGAAGTAGCGTACAAGCTCTTCGTTCTTGCACTCTGCGAGCATTGTACACACGCCCTCAGGCAAGGCATTTCCAAAGTCCGTGGCACCCATTAAGGGAGGTTCCTCCTCGGGGGGCATATCTCTGGACGCATCAGCGCTACCAAGGTCAGCGCCCGCATCGGGCACATCTTTTTTCACCGTTTTGACAGGTGCTTTTTCCTTGGCAAACTTGGCTTTAATCTTGTCACAACCTGTGCCTGATGAGACAAAAAGAAGCAGCAACGATGTGGATGTAAAGTATTTAAAAGTATGATGAAATGTGTTATTCATAGTCTTGTGTGTGGTTTGAATCAAGAGCTGGTTGCTCGCAGTTCGTAAACAGAAAAGGTCCGTGGGTCGTTGGTGAGTATACCCTTTTCTGACCGTGTTGATGATTCTATTAACGACACAATTTGTTATGGCGATACAGCCTCTCCACAAAAACCTGGCAGCCCTGCAAGCGCTTTGACCGCGCCAAGCCACACAAACTCGTCGTGGTCACCCATGATGTAATACACTGCATTGTGAGGTAAAATTGCTACTGTAAGTCCTCCAAACCCAGACATGAATGGAATCACTGCATCACACGGAAACCCTTCTTCCTCATGGACTTCCATCGCCCAGAAACCCTTGTAATAATACACATTACCCACCACATGAACGCTCTCACTATGAGCCCTCGCGCCCTGACCCTCTCGTCGTTGCAGCACTCCCAGCAAGGCATCACGATCATAACGCACAGACTCAGTATTTTTCGCCTGCACAACAAGATCCTGAACCAGCCTTAATACATCATCCACATGCCAGAATGAGCCATACCCACCAAGATGTTGCTGCTCACCAGAGTCTTCATGATATGTAAAGAGATAGGCCATACGCGATGTCATACTCAATGTGAGCGGTTCGAATACCTGTTGCACAAGCCAGGGCATCAGCTCCTGCCCAAAGCGGGCCTGTGTGATGGCTTGCATCGTTCTCACAGCCAGGAGTGTATCTGATGTGTGGTAGACCCATGGCGCCTCCCCTTCCCCCCTCTCAAAAGAGAGCGCTGATGCAAGCCGCTCGCTGTCTGTGCTCGCCAGAAAAAACCGCGACATTGTCTCACCAGCTTCATCCACCATGTACTCCGCGCTCTCATAATGACCCGAACGCATATCAAGTAAATTACCCACGCTGACATCACTCCAGCCCGAAGAGATGTCATTGAGATGCGCCCCCATGGTCACAGCATCCAGCGCAGGCACATTGTGCTTCAACGTGATATATGCAAGCCCTGCAATCAGGCTCTTTGCGATTGAGTACGAGGGTACGACAAGCTCTTCACACCAGGGAAACTCTCCATCGCGTGTCATGCAACGCCCACGATAATGCACACCATCAAGGAGTACCCCATGTGCGGTGATATGCTCCGCATTCAGGCCATTTAGAAACGTTTCGGTACGCACACCCAGCGCGTCCATCTCGCTTAATGGCTTCACCTCCAGTCTTGTTTGACGCGCAGCCACGCTCTCGCCATGCCACCCTTGCTCCATCACAGTCAATGACTCTGTGGGTTCAAAATCAGTCTGCAACCATCCCCACATGGAAGCTTTAAAGTACAGACATGTTTCTTGCGATATTTGATAATAACTATCTGAAAATGTTTTGTTTTTTGTGTTATAAAGAGCGGTCATCATACCATGAAAAGAGCAGTTTGCGCGCGCTTCTACCAGGGTGATAGGCATCGCCACTCTGATCACATCCTCACCATCTTCCATGGGTTCAGACCACAACCTCCCCGCGCCAGGAATTATCCACCATCGCTGTAGTGCTGATGTTGTCGCAGTAAACCACGGCTCTACAGCATGTAAAATATGGGCGTCTGCACCTCGCTGAACGGTCACTTCAAAATCAGGTAAGACCTCAAGTTCGGGGATAAGTCCTCTTTTGTAATCATCGCGCAGAATGTCCATGTCATGGCGCTTTGATGTGAATGAAATCGTCCCCACAAGCTCAAGATCTGTATCCACAGGTTGGGCGTTTTGTGCTGGTTCAAAAGCCTCCATGGGCACACGTACGGTTTGCCTGTCATCGTGACGAGCCATCATCACCTCATGGCTCAGGAATTCACGACCAGGCGAGGATTCCTCCATATCGATCATATCCTGAAAGCCCTGATCATTTACGACGTCCATGTCCAACGCACTATCATCGCTATCACCACCCTGATCAACCCACATATCGAGGTTTCCCACAAGATCTTCAGATACATCATGGGTCATATCGTGTTGATATTTAATGTTATTTTCTTGATCTTTTGTGCAGCTAGTTAGGAGGCAAATCGTCAGAACAGCAAGGATATTAAATTGTTTATACACATCAAAACCTTCCGCTTGATACGTTGTGTTCGAGAGCAGCAGAGTTTAGGAACCTAGCAAGCTCGTTTCCAAGAGCTGCTATAAATTAATCCATAGTTCAGTTAGGTCTCGCCACATATTTCTGTGGACTTGATTTTGCCGACCCAAAATAGTCCTGTTACATACTAATGAAAGAACAGAGTTTCTTTTTGGATTTATGGCTAATAGACAACCAGTAAAGCCAGTATGAGAGTATATTCCTCTGGTCAATATATTTTCTGTATTAGGTACTCCCTCCCACCAGCCTAAACATATGCTTGAATTTTTTTGTGTTCCACTGCCCTGATGAGACAGTACTTCTTTTATTAAAAAGTCCTTATTTATCAATATATTGTCAATCCATATTCGACCAAATTTATTCAAATCAGATGCGGATGAAAATAAGCCTGCGTTGCCAGCAAAACCACCAAATAATCTTGCAGATTCATCATGTGTGTCATCTTTAAATGGAATATTTTTGATTATCTCTGTCGGCGCAAGATTTGTTATATCTATCTTATTAAGATTTTTATGTGTTTTTGTGTTTTCTAATTTTAAGTCATCCAGTAGTTCTTTTATGTAATCTTGAAGATTTAATTTTGTAACAGCTTTAATTATTTCTCCCAGGTATATATACGTGATGTTTTCATAGTGTACAAAATCACTTCTTTTCTCTGGAGGATTATAGTTAACAATCTCTTTGGCAAAGGAAGATCCATATCTTTTTCTAAATAAACTCAATCTGATGCCAAAATTAGCCCTATGACAAATAAGATCTCTAATTGTTAATTCTGAGTATCGAAAAGTTTTGAGATATTTACTGACCCTGTCATCGATATCTAATCGACGTTCATTTTGAAGCTTTATTATTGAAAACACGGTGTACAACTTTGTGACTGATGCCAGGTCATATATCGAGTTGTGATCTACAGGAGTTTCATTTTTGTGGAGAACTCCTGAATATGCTTCTAATATAACTTCTCCATTGGACATAACACACGCCGCGCCAGGACTCGCTTGTTTTTTAATCCAATAGTTCAGCACGTTTTGTATATCTTTATTTGTAATGCTTTTCACGTAGCAGCCAATATGTGATTCCTTTGTGGATACTTACATCAAACCCATCGCGACCTGAGCGAATCTAGGGCAGATCCTGCCTGACTAAGTACCCGAACGGTTACGATTTAGTCACATTTATAGTGTCCCTAAGAAAAGTAAAGCCACCCTTATTGGATCGCAACTGTATAAAAGTGAGAGTAAGCAGAGCTATCACGTGTTCGTGGTGTTCGAGAGCAGCAGAGCCAAGGAACCTCGCAAGCTCGTTTCCAAGCGCTCTGCTTACTCTCACACACATTTTTTGCAAGCCGAGCGCGAGCGAGAGAAAGCAGAGCTATCACAACCGAGCTTGCGAGGTTGGGACGGTCTGCTGATCTCGAGCTAAATGTATAAAAGCAGAGGTGCAGCGAGGAATTTGATGGAGCGTTTTGCACCCATCACCGCCAGCTCTTTTTCGAAACGCAGTGCAGAAATA